>DAIDGW010000256.1 GCA_027452245.1 Acidobacteriaceae bacterium | reverse complement strand
CTTTATCGTTGGCCGAGACAGGGCAAAGCTTTCCTTCTTTTGGAAGCATTGTTACGCGGTGGCGAAGTCCGGCCCATGCTTGGGGACCGTGATCAATCCTGACACGGGCGCGCCGCTAATAGTGAACGATGAGCGCGTGCTCGCGAGCGAATTTGAAAAGATACGGCGGAGCGAGATCATCGGCGACGCCGCCGATGACCGAGGGAAGAACCGGCGTGCGATGTACAGTCCTCTTTGGCAGGCCGACGGTGGGCGCATCCGCCGCTTCGCGCCGCTGGAGTTTATCGGGCGCTACATGCCGGATTTCTTCGATTACGGCATCGCGGATGAAGTGCATGAACTAAAAGGAGACACGGCACAGGGCAACGCGCTGGGGACCATGGCGAGGTCAGTGGACAGAATCGCCGTACTTACCGGGACCCTGATGGGCGGTTACGCCGACGACCTTTTCAATGTGCTTTATCGCCTGGAACCACACAAGATGGTGACGGACGGCTACGAGTGGGGCGAGTCGGGGGTCCGCAACTTCGCGGAGAGCTACGGCGTGCTCGAGCGAGTGACGATCATCGCGCCCGAAGAGAATGCCTGCTCGAAAGCGAAGGTGACCAAGCAGGTCAAACGCAAACCGGGCGCATCGCCATTGCTGTTCGGCAAGTTTCTCATGGAACTTGGTGCGTTCGTCTCGCTGGAAGACATCTCCAGTGAATTGCCAGCCTACCGCGAAGAAGTCATCGGCGTGGACATGGACGAACCGCTAGCAAAAGCATATGCGGATCTCGAAAAGCAGATCAAAGAGGCGCTCGAAGATCATCGAGGAAACCATTCCGTGATCAGCACGGCCCTCAATGCATTGCTCGCCTATCCGGATCGGCCATACGGCTTCGGTGATCTGATCGGAACCGAGTACGACCCGGAGTTGCATCGACGAGTGCCCTTTCTGATCGCTCAAACACAGGACCTCAGCGAGGACTTCGCCTACGCGAAGGAGCGCCAACTGGTGGAGTGCGTCAAGGCGGACCTCGCCCGTGGCAGGAAATGCCAGATTTACGCGGTCTACACAGCAAAGAGGGACGTGACACGTAGGCTCGAACGAGTTCTGTCGCAAGAAGGTATCCGCGTCTCCATACTCACGGCTCAGGTGCCTCCCGATCAACGCGAGGCCTGGTATGAGCGCGAGCTTCGCGACGGAATGCAAGTGTGCGTGGCCCACCCTCGCCTTGTTTCTGTTGGGATGGACTTGCTTTGGGCACCCTCCATCTATTTCGTGCAGACGGGATATTCGATTTACACTTTGCGCCAGGCGAGCCGCCGCTCGTGGCGGATCGGACAGCGGTCCAACGTCGTCGTGCGTTTCCTGACTTACAACGAGACCATGCAGACGTCATGCCTGCGGTTGATGGGCAAGAAGCTACTCGTCTCGCTGGCCATGGAAGGGAAATTCTCGAATGAGGGCCTTCAGGGCATAGAAGACGATGATGACGTGCTCACTGCGATGGCGCGCGAGCTGGTAACCCAAAGGGGAGTAGGGGAGTCGGCGTCCGCCGTTTGGAAGGCTGTTCAAGAGCAGCACGCTCGGCTACTGCCGGCCTCATCTGTGCTCGATGAGGACCTCAGAGAGGAACAGGTCGCCGGACCATTCGACGAAGTGGTCGGAGTCGATGGCACGGCTGCGGCCTTGGTTTTTGGGGCAAGGCTCGAAAAGGAGTCGCCTCGACGAAGGCCCCTCGTCGTCGAACCGGACTGTCAACTCTCGCTGTTCTGAGATCGAGCTCGAACACAACGGAACGCTCGCCGCCATTTCCGGTGGCGAGCGCTCAACAAAGGGGAAGGAGCCCATGGAACTGCTTCCTGTGGAACTGAGGAAGACTCTGGCACCGCTGTATTCACAAGAGGTCGTGCCCGACCCCGATCGTGCACGTCAAGTTGTTCACACCCGACTCGTCATTCACCTGGTACGTTACCGAGGGAGCAGAGCAGGAAGACGGCGATTGGCTCCTCTTCGGATTGGTGATCGGATTCGAAGAGGAGTGGGGGTATTCTCTGCTGAGCGAAATTGCGAGCGCGCGCGGACCCGCTGGGCCTGCCCGTAGAACGGGACCTATGGTTCAAGCCCGGCCCGATTGATCAAGTGCTTCGTCGCGAACGTCCATCCGCCGAGGCGAGGAAGGAGAAGTGTGAAGTGAGCGAGAAAGTTCAATTTCAAACCAACGTCCCGATCGACATCGCATTGAAGTACAACGATGGCAAGGAAGTGACTGGGCAGTACGGTGATCAAGTCCTCTACACGCTCACCGATGGTCGCGTCATGTACGTCCCGCCCATCGTCAAGAAGAAAATTGACGAGCTCGGAATCGGACGTGGCGAACTGTTTACGATAACGAAGGCGGAGAAGAAGAACGGAACACGGCGCACCATCGAATGGGTAGTTGGGACAGACGGAAGCGGAGATCGAAAACCTCAAAAGCGCGATCAGCAGCGGAACGGCACAGCACTGGCTCAGCGCCGCGGCGGAGCCGGATCGGCGCCGGCAAACGGAAATGGTCACAGGCCGAGTTCACTCAGCGATGCCAAAGGCTTTTTGGTAACGGGCCACGGGCAGTTCCTGCTGCAGGCACTGGCAGCAGCGGTGGACGTGGCATCTGCAACCGAGCGCTATGCGGCCGCGTGCGGTCTGGAACTTCAGTTCACCAGCGAAGATCTGCGCGAAATCGGGCTGAGTATTTACACGACCGGCGCGAAGTAGGTGTCGTATGGAAGCTGGACTGGAAATGCTTCTCGCCGAGGTACTCTCTCCGAGCCAAGTCTCGCAGTTCTTGAATTGTCCGGCCAAGTGGATGTTTCGATACCTTCTCGATCTCAAGGAGCCAGGAACCGCGGCCACCGCATTGGGTAGAGCGTTCCATGAGACCATTGCCCACAATTTCCGCCAGAAGGCGGAGACGGCGCACGATCTCGCAGTCGCGGAATGCCTGGACTGCTTCCGGAAGATTTTAGGACCGCAACTGGAAGAAGCCAAGCTACAGAAGGGCGAACATCCCATGGAACTGCTCGAATTGGGAGAGACCATGGTCACAAAATACATCGAAGATGCCGCTCCCTTAATCCGGCCGGCCGCCGTCGAATCCAGAGTCTCCGGCGTGATTGGCGGCGTCAAGGTGTCTGGGTACGTGGATCTGCTCGATATCGAAGGACGGATCATCGACTCCAAAAGTGCGCTCAAGCCGCTCAAGGGGATCGCGCACCATCATCACCTGCAGCTTACGAGTTATGTGATGATCACGCCAGCCGCAAGCGGGGCCTGCCGGTTGGACACCGTGACAAAAGGGAAGACGGTGAGCCTGATTCAAAAGAGCTTCTTTATCAATGAGAAGGACAGGCACTACGCGGAGACGATCTATCCGATGGTCCAGGATTCAATCCGCGAAGGAATTTTCCTGCCTCGGCGAAGCAGTCCGTTGTGTTCGAGACGATTCTGCGGATTTTGGAATGTGTGTGAGAAGGAGTACGGCGGCTCAGTGCGTTGCGACTAAGGTTGCGACTAAGGTGACGACAAAGTACCCGATTCAACCTTCCCCGCGTCTATTAGGTTTTTGACGGCTCGCGCGAGATCCGAGCCTCCATTGTTGCAATTCGGTTACGCCCGCTGGCCGCAACTTTCGGTTAATGAGACGGTTTACCTAGGGAAGGTCGTTATCGTCTTTCGAGGCTAACTGCCTATGAAAGCTGTACGCATTCAGGTCCTCGCAGTTTACGCCGGTGCGTTTGTGCTCGCGCATTCGGCGTTCGGGCAGCAGGGCGAGGCCGAGCGTCTGATCGCCGAGGGCGATAAGCTTGCGTGGTTGAAGAACTGGCAGGCGGCCGAGCCTTTCTTCGAAAAGGCTGAGGTTCTGTTCGGTGAGCGCGGCGACAAGCGCAACGAGTTGTACGCCCGGATCAGCCGCATGCGAGGCCAGTTGCCAAGCCGCGGACTTTTCGAGACCTCAACATATCTGGCCTCCGTCCTGGACGACCCCCTCACAAAAGATGACGCTCGCCTTCGACTTCGATGCCTGACCGTGAAGGGGGATGTCGATCTGGACTTCGATACAGCGCTGGCTGCGCGCGATTGGTCGGAGGTGTTGTCAATTGCGAAACGACTGGAGGATGCAGCGTGGGTCAATCGCGCGAATGGCGAACTCGGAATCATCAGCTTCGTACAGGGCGATTATCGTACCGGAACCGTGAGAGTCATGGGCGCCCTGTCACAGGCCACGAAACTGAATGACATGGGGGCTCAGATTCGATATCTCACTCTGGTAGGCGATGGTCTGATTCAGCTTCAGAGGAACGATCAAGCAATTTCGATGTTCGATCAGGCGCTGGCTGTAGCACAGACCATTCCTGATCTCGTGCAACCGGTGATGACGTACGCCGGAAAGGCGCAGGCGTTAGCCGCTCTCGGCCGTACAGCGGAAGCGAAAAAACTGTTGGAGAGCGTCTTGGAAATCTCCCACAAGAGAACCGCTCTTGGTTACGAAAGCGAAGCTTTGCTGGAGTTGGCGAAGCTCGAAGAGCGGACGGGCCAAAACACGCAGGCGATCGATCACTTCACACAGGCCGTTGCTGCGGCAACGAAAATTGACGGCCATAACCTCATCAGTGAAGCAGACCTGGAATTGTCGAAGGTGTTGGCGAAGGAGAGACGCTACGGAGAGGCAGAATTGGCAGCGAAGGAAAGCGTAGAGGCAAGCCGGGCGATCGGCGACAAGTTCTTGGTGCCTCGATCACTGGCGCAACTTGCTGCTGTCGAGGAATCAAGAGGCAAATACCACGTCGCGGATCAGCTGTTCAATGAGGCGACCGATGTCGTAGAGGCGATCCTGTCAACGACCACTACCGCAAACGCGAAAAGCTCAGTAGCGGGTTCTATGGACGCCATCTTCCTGGGTCACTTTGAGTTGGCCGCGATGCACCTGAATAGCCCCAGCAAGGCGTTTATGGTAATCGAAGGAGTTCGGGGCAGGTCGATAGCCGACAGCTTGCGATTCAGGAGAGTGAGCCCGGAGCCCGAGCCAGCATCGCTAACCCGCACCGAAAAGGAGATCTCCCAACTTCAGCTTCGGTTTCTTAGGGCCGGCACCCGGGAGAGAAAGCGTTTGCTGACGGATTTGCTCAGCCTCGAACAGCGAGCCATTGAAATTGAGGCTGGACAAGATCCGCCGTGGCTTCGCCAGCAAATGCAACCGATCCCGCTCGCACGATTGCAAAGAGCTCTGGGAGGAGATGAGGCTTTCCTAGAATATGTGCTGACCGACCCGGTTTCATATTGTTTGGCAATCACCCGAGACCATATCGAGGTGTTCCACTTGGCTGGACGAAGTCAGATTGGCAAACAGGTTGAAGCGGTTCTGACTGCGCTCCGAAAGGGAGGTACGGACGCAGGAGCAGAGGCCGCTCTATATGCGACGGTGGTTGGCCCCATGGCGAGATTGGTCTCTTCCAAGACCAGATTGACTATTGTCCCTGACGGCCCGCTTTATCAACTCCCGTTGGAGATGCTCGGACCTCGACCTGACCAGCGCTTGTTGGCCTCTCACGTTGTGACATACGCCCCATCGGGGACAGTATTCACGCTTTTGTCGGAAAAGAAGGGGAGCCGGCCATCCCTTCCTCTGCTTGCGGTAGCAACTGGAATTGATTCTTTGACCGAGGCGCGTGCTCGAATGGCGGATCAACAACAGCGTCTTGGGAACATTAACCGCGAGATCTTCGACGCCGGGTCATCTCAGCTCAAACCTCTGCCGGCCGCCAACAGCGAGGCTCGGATGGTAGCCGGCATGTTGGGCTCAGACTCTGTGATGTTGTTAGCGGATGCTGCAACGGAAAGCGCCTTGAAAAAGCAACCGCTCGGACAGTTCCGCGTGCTTCATTTTGCCGTCCATGGCCTTGTGAGCACGAACTTTCCTGACCGATCCGCGCTGCTTCTGAACGCCGATCCAGCCAGCAACGAAGACGGTTTTTGGCAAGCGCGGGAGATTGCACGAACGCAATTGAATGCGGAGCTGGTGACGCTGTCCGCGTGTGATGTTGGCTCCGGATTGATTGTGGGAGAAGAAAGCATCTCGAACCTGGTGCGCCCGTTCCTGATCGCGGGTGCCCGCACCGTGGTCGCGAACCTATGGGAGTCCAACGATGATTTCAGCCGCGGGCTGATGCGCGAATTCTATACCAGATTGGC
>DAIDGW010000255.1 GCA_027452245.1 Acidobacteriaceae bacterium | reverse complement strand
AATTATGTCCAGTTCCCGATTATGCGCAGCGTGCTGGATTTCGGGCTTGCTGGCCTTTCAGGTGCCGGTGTTTCAGTATTCGCACGCTGCGCATAATTCATAGGCTTTCGAGAAAGTACATCAGTTGATCCGGTGGCCGGTACCGAAGACTGTTGCCTTTCGTTGGTTGCAGCCGATTCAGTGCGCGCTGCTTCATGGTGAGATCAGCTTCAACGTACATATGTGTCGTTGCAGGACTCTCGTGACCCAGCCATAAAGCGATTACGGTGATGTCCACGCCAGACTGTAGCAGGTGCATGGCTGTGGCATGGCGAATCGTATGTGGCGAGATTGAGCGTTGCCGTAACGAAGAGCACTTCCTAGCAGCAGCGGATACGGCCAGCGCAAGTCGCTGGGTCACATTGGAGCGGGTCATCTCGGTTCCACCGCGGTTCGGGAACAAGTAGCTGGAGCCTTCTGTTGTTTGGAGGCAACGCTTCCATTTCCGCAGGAGTTCCGCGGTGGATCGCCACAGCGGAACGCTTCTATTTTTGCGGCCCTTGCCATGGAGATGAACACAAGGCGAGTGATCGAGAACCACGTCCTTGATGCGTATGGCGATGACCTCGGAGACGCGAGCTCCGGTGTTGTAGAGCATGGCCAGTAAGGCACGGTCGCGCTGCCCGGTCCAACCGCGAGGTTCAGGAGCATCGAGGATGGCGCTGATTTCCTCGCGTGAAAGGAAGCCGAGCATGGGTCTTTCGAAGCGTTTCATCGGGATCGCCAAAGCACGCTCGATGATGGGCAAGGCGTCCAGATCGTGGTGAGTTGCGTACTTAAGAAATGATCGTAGGGCAGCAAGCCGGGCATTGCGGCTCCGAGTTGAGTTGTGTCGTTCGCGTTCAAGGTAATCGAGAAAGGTCAAAAGAAACCTGGCATCCAGATCGGCAAGAGCGAGGGTTACAGGAGTCTTTCCGAGATGCCGTTCTGCGAAATGGAGCAGCAACTTGAACGTGTCCCTGTAAGCGGAGATCGTGCAGGGACTGAGTGACCGATGTTGTTGAAGGTGATCAACGAAGAATCGTTGCAGTAGCATCGCGAAAGAAGGGGTTGATAGGGATCTAGCCACGCCCGCCCTCCTTGGACTTCGATGCGAACTGCTCGAAGTTTCTTCCCGCCATGGCCATCAGTTCGGGAACTCCGGTCAGATACCAATAGGTATTGGACACCTTGGCATGTCCCACGTAGGTCGCCAGAGCAACCATCGCGTTGTCAATCGTGGTGCCCTGCCGATGCCACTGTTGGACTCGTCGGCAGACGAACGTATGTCTGAGATCGTGGATGCGAGGCGAAGCATGGTCACCGCGCGCAATCCACCCAAGTCTAGCTCGTATTTGCTCGAAAACATTATGAACGGTTCGGTTCACCAATCCTGCGCCCGATGGCGAAACGAAGAAGAATGCTTCTGGGCGTACTGGCACCCAGAGTCGCCGAAACGCAGTGTACTGCCGCAGCGCCTCGGTAGTCGTAGCATGAACAGGAACAAGCCGGGACTTGCGGAACTTCGTCTGCCGGATGGTTAATATGCCTTGCACCAGATCGACGTCGGCGCACCGCAAGTGCAAAGCTTCCGAGATGCGTAGTCCTGTGGCGGCGATCAGTCCGAACAACGCCTCATAGGTTGCCGGGCGCAATGTCCCCCGAGGCGCCATCTCCCGAGCAGCCCGCAAAAGGTCCATGATCTCCTGATCGGAATAGACATGCGGAGTGAGTCTGCGATGTCCTCTTCCAAACAAGCGCGCATCAGGAACCTCTGTACGCGGATCGAAGCGAGTGCAATACTTGGCAAACGGTCGGATAACCTCCAGTCGCCGCGCCCAGGTGATGCGCTCAGCGTGTGGTCTCTGGCCCTGAACCCAATCCAGGATAATGCGGCAGTTCAATGGGCCACGATGACCCGAGCGATCGACAAAACGAGCAAACGCCATCAGTTGTGTACCGGAAATCGCGAGAGAAAAGCCAAGGCGGCGACGCTCGTGGAGATACTCTTGAACCAAAACCTGCATCGAGCGACGGGGACTCATAGCGACCTCCCCGGCCACGGCATCGCGACCTCGGCAAGCCGATTCGTATCCACCTTGGTATAAATCACCGAAGTGTCGAGACTGCGATGACGAAGAATATCGGCTATCTCCTTCAGTGGCGTGCCTTTCTGCAAGAGCCTGCTTGCCAGACTGTGACGCAGAATGTGAACTCTCGAATGCGCGAGACCGCATCGCAGGTAAGCTTGACGGACCGCCCTGCGCACGACACCCGCCTGAATGGGCCTGTCAAAGGGAGCACAATCACGCACAAATAAGGTACGACTGGAAGTCTTCGGCCGCTCAGTTCGAAGATACTCAGCGATAGCCCGGCCTGTCTCCACGGGCAATGGAAGGATGTCAACTCGGCGCGACTTGTTCGCGGCCAGACGGATCGTGCCAGAACGCCAATCTACATCTGATAGGTGCAGCTGTATTACTTCGCTGGCGCGCATACCAAGGTCTGTGAGACAGCGCACCATCGCGTGGGCACGCTTGGGCGATCGCGGCAGTTGCTCGAAAGATCCGAGAAGCTTCCGTACTTCCTCCTCTGAGAGCACTTCCGGGAGCGGAGCCAAACGCCAGTGAGCGACGGAGGGGATAGCATCGAGTAATTCGTGCACTCGGTCACCAGTGACCGATCGGAACCCGAGATAGCAGCGGATGGCTCCGCCCACCACATGGACAGTCCCAGTACTGTGTGCCCCTTCCTGGCCTATTACAAAGTGCCGAACATCCCTTGGCCGGATCCGATCGAACACAAAGGAGCCCGATGTTAGTCGGTCGTTCAGAAACCGGCGAATGATGTGGACACGTTGCTGCCGAGTGTTCTCAGCAAGCCCCTTCACCTCCACCATATAGCGATCGAATGAAGCCAGTTCTGCCTGAAGATGGTCTCGATCAACACGGTTCTCTGTTATCACTCCGCAAGCGGACAAAGTCTGGAGCAAATGCGAAAGTGCCGCGCGCACATCAGCGGTCCCGCGCTTTACGGGATACGGGCAATCGCAATGCGGCAGGTGCTCAGCAACAAAGCGAGACGTTGCCCGCCGGTCCATCTTGACCAGTGCCAGCCTGTGCTGTCTAGCCCAATGCGCAAAATGTGCAACGCAGTAAAGGTAACAGTGAATGGTCGATGCGCGATAACGACTGCGCTGAAGACGAGAACAGAACTCCGAAATGAAGGGTTGAAGGTCGCTGCGCTCAAGCCATCTGCGCACCTGTGGGTGAACTGTCGTTCTATTTTCCATGATGGTCTCCTGGCATCGGAAATGCCCATATTA
>DAIDGW010000254.1 GCA_027452245.1 Acidobacteriaceae bacterium | reverse complement strand
TTCGAGATCACACAATTTGGAAGTAAGTTCCTCGAGCTTCCGCCATGCCGCGTAATCTTTGTCCATAGACATACGCACGAGCATTCCAATCAGGATTACCAGCGCGAGTTCCACAGCAATAACAATGAGCAGCGCAGCACTGCCCATCGTGTGCTGAACTGCGGCTTGGGACTGAGCAGGCACCGCGGGCGTTGCAATCGCCCGGGCAGTGTCGGCGCCCTCAACATAGGAGTCCGCGGCTGGTGTGGCTTCGGCCCGGTCGATCATGGCTCCACGGGCAAGACCAAGCATCACAATGCCGGCCCCAAAAAGGACAGTCGCCACGATAATGATGGCGATCTTCAGGGTGGGGCTGTATGCAATGAGCGATTCGTACGCCAGGTGCCCGAAAACGATGGGCAACGCTGTGATCCCGACGGCGCACAGGACCACGAGCCCCAGAGGAAATCCAAACCAATAGAACATGGCTAGATTGGCGGTAAAGCTCGCCAGTATGGCGAGGGTTGCCAACGCTACGAGGATGCGGATGGCCCGTCTCCGGGCGAGCATTTTCGCGTCGTCGATTGGATCGGGACCGATGTAGAGGCAACTATGAAGAGCAGAATGCCGGCCTCTGAGCGTTTGCATTTCTCGCCGTAGTCGCTGCCGGAGGGGTTGGAGATCGTCTTCAGACGCTTGCAGCGTAAGCGCACAAATCTCTCGCGCGCGTTCCAAACTTTCGCTCTGTTTTCGGGTTTGATATCCGAAAGTCTCCCAGTCGCGGCTTCGTTTTCGTCCTATCAGGGCCATACGTCCTCCTTCGTTTGTTTCTGTTTTGTCACTCGCCATTTGCTCAACTTTGCGATCAGTAGGTGTATCGATATCAGCGACAACATGCACGCAAGTACGGCAACAGCAAACCAGCGAACGATCCGTCTCAACTCTAAAAGACCGCATTTCAATATCGGTAACATGACTGATTTGCTAAGAACGAGGGCGAGTATTCCAATAAGAAGGACCCACAGAACCCGCCATATTCCACTGGCTAGCTGGTCCCCGCTAAGAAGCTGTGTCATGATCACCATGCCTATGAGCACGACCAACAGTTCTGAAGCTACGAAGATCGACCCCATGGCCATAAAAAGGGAGCTCCGCCAGAAAAAAGAGCCTGTCCATAGACAAGCTCAGTTGAAGGCTAGGTGGATTCGAGAATCCTTTTCGCCTGCTCTAGTTTTTCAAGTTGCAATTTCGCGCGCTTTAATTCTTCTTCTCTTTGTTCGACGTCTTCACGTACGCGTTCAATCTGGGCAATCACTACTTCCGCTGGGGTTTTCTTGACCCAGGGCTTGCGGCCAGACTGAGATGTACTGCCCGCCGCTTGCGGGCTGCTCGGAGCTGGGGTGGTGACCGGCGCAGCGGCAGTTGACCTGTCCGGTTGCTTTTTGGGTGGCGTCATTCATGCCTCCTTTATTAGTTTCGGTTGAGGTTGTAGGTGGGTCGAGCGAGCGACGGTTTCGCGGCAGGCTCGGCATGCGTGGGCGGCCGCAGTTCGGTGCGGTCGCCCCTGAACAAGGACGATGAATGAGCATCCGTCGCGGAGATGGGGTGTGTACTGCGCGACATGAGCGTCAGCAGCTTCGGCGCTCTGGTTGTGCGCGACAAGCGAGTACTCGTTGCGCGTGCGGTCATACGAGAGAATGAGCTTCAAACGTTCTGATTGGGTCACATCATTGCCTCCTTTTCGTTTTTTGCCTGTACTGGGAAACTGCAAAGATCAGAAGAATCGCTCAAGAGATTCCCGTTCCTCCAGCTAGGAGTCGAGTTCCATGCCATCACCCACCGTGAGGTGTGCGATCCGCACGAGGAACACTTTGAGAGAGACGACGTCCTCATCGAGGTTCGCGAATGATCCGAGGGCCCCGAGATGGTTCTCATCCCCGAGGCACTGAATCACGTTATCGAGCTTTGTCTGAGCTGTATTCGCCTGACGGCGGCAATCGGTGCGAATCACCGCGATCAGGGTTTCCTCGTTCACTGGTTTCGGTTTGTCCATCGTTTTCGCGTTCTCCTTTCTGGTTTTCAAGTTTCTGTAATTTCTGACGCTCCGCCGCCCTCCAGAGTTCAAGCTTGTGGATAGCCTCGCGCCGGGCAGGGAGCTCAATGTGGGTGTAGAGACTGTTGGTTTCCTGACCGTCGCTATGGCCCATCAGCGCCTTGCGAATATCCTGGATGACACCAGCCTCCATCAACCGGCTGTTGTAGGAATGACGGAGGTCGTGGAACCTCATGTAGCGGATGCATGCCCGCCGGATTGCCGCCTTCCAGGCCGTTTTGATCTTACCGATAGCTTTACCCTTATAAGTAAAGGCCAAGCCTTCGGGGCGGTCCTGCTTGAGGTGAGTAAATAGTCCTGCCGCTCGTGCCGTCAGCGGAATTTCTCGGGCTTCGCCGCCCGCGGTCTTCGAATGAGTAACTTGCAGCAGGTTGCGATTGAGATCAACGTGCTCGAGTCGTTGGGTTAGAAGTTCGCCGCGGCGCATTCCGGTATCGAGCGCCACCGTGATGATCTGACGCAAATGGGGGGACGCTGCGGCAAGCAGTTTGTCCTCCTCATCGAGCGACAGAATCGGCCGTGGCTTTCTGCGAGCTTTCGTGAGGCGCAACCGAGCGAGCGGATTCTCGGCAAGAAACCCTTCGTCGAGCGCCCAGAACATCATCCGTCGTAAGGCCTCGGCATCACGGTTTAGGGTAGTCTCCGATAGGAGGGGCTTCTCCTTCCGCCTTGCCACGCGGTATTCCCGCAAAGCGGGCTTTGAAATACGCCCGATGGGAAACTCTCCGAAATAGGGTAAGAGGACCTGCAACCGATCTCGGTGATACGGACGCGGTGAGCCATCGGCCAGGAACTTCGCCGCCAGTTCCGCGAACGTCATATCCGGGGATGCGTCCCGAATCTGATGGCGCTTGCGGTTCAGTTCTTCCCGAAACTCGCGCTCGATCCGTTCAGCCTCGCGGCGGTTGGTCGTTCCTGTGGATTTGAGGTGCCGGACACCATCGACCCACAACTGGATCGAGTACTTCCGGCCTCGCCGATAGAGAGTCACCTGATAACACCTCCTTTCTGTCGTTGTCGCTTTTGAATCCAGCCAATAACTTGTTCGCGAAAGAAGACGAGCTTGCCGCGCCGGCTCGCCTGGAGATACGGCAAGCCCTGCCGGAGATACCGTTGCCGCACGGTCCAAGGCGAGCAACCGAGCAACTGCGCGACCTGCTCAATCGAGAGCGGCTCGCCGAGAGCTTGCGTGTTGACCGTCGAGTTCCCGGGAATTGTGCGCGCCGGTGGGTCAAAGGTCGGCCGAGTTGCATGCCGGGCCGGGCCCTCACCGGCGTAGTCATTTTCACCAGAGATTCGGTGATTACCGTTCACGTTCGTGCTCCTTTCGCTTCATGAACCGGCTGACGAACTTGCGAAACCATTCGGGCAGTTGGCGCCAGGACCAAACGAGCAACCCGAGCAGCACGCCCACGGCCACTAGTCCTGCCTGGAAGACCGGCCGCCGAAACAGATCAATAAGGACCGTGAGCGCGATATAGACGAGGAACGTCCCCGAGCCTGCTCTGATCAGAAATTCCAGAACTTTCCACCAGATCGAGACATGAGGTTGCGGCTGCGATAGTTCATGGGAACCACACTGGGAACAGGCCTTAGCCCATCGCGAGTTCTTATGCAGCCGTGGGCAGAGGCGTACGTCGAAACTGCGCCCGCACTTGCTGCAAAAGAGCGCTTCACCGGGTGAGAGTTTTCCGCATGCGTAACAGAATTTCATTGCCATAGCTCTATTCGTTTCGTCGTTTTGCCTGGGCCTGACCTTGAGCCAAACCTTGGGCCAGTACTGGCCCACCCTAGCGTTCGAATGTGCATGCATTTCCAAGGCTTTCCGAGCAGGCGTGAAATCCAACTACTTACGTGGTTCCGTCTCATACAAGCGCCACCTTTGTGGGTCCGACAGGTCGAAGCCAGATCGGAGCAGTAATGCCGGCGCTCCGTACTTGATCTTGGGAAGAAAGCCAGAAAAGTTTCTCCGTCCTCTTGGCAATCACGGCTCGTATGGCATCCAACCGCCTGATCGAGGGAAGGACTACGACGACCTGAAAGCGCATCTCATGGAACATCCGTTCGAACTCACCGCTCAGAGCAAGCTTGAGATAAAACTCCACCTTCCGCCTCCATACCTTCGAGGTTTCGGTTCCAAGGTCCACTTCCAAAAACATCGGGAAAACCGTGCTACCCCGCCGGACTTCGAAATACGCATCGGGCATGAGAGGAATCGAGGCCGAGATCGGCTCTCGAAAGTTTCTCCACTGTTCGCAAACGAATCCGGATGGCCGGAAACGGGCCTGAATGAAAAACTCATTGACCGCCTGCTGATGGGCGAGAAATAGATTGCCTGTGATAATTGCGTCCCGTTTCCAGTGAACCAAGGCCCGATTCGTTTCACCGATGAGTCCGTTTGACTGCGGCGACAGCCCATAGAGAGCCTTAGCTCCGCCATCGGGAGATCCGATGAACCATCGGCGCAACAATCCCGCTCGCACGAGTTTCAGTAAGCGCCGATTGGTGCGTCGCACCGACTGAAACCTGCACACGGCGGTCACTTGATCCACATCGAGTACCCTCGTGATGACGAGCGTCCGGAAGAGGTCAAGGTCCCGAGGCGTTACGAATGTTCCGGCATCGTGAGTAGTCGTCATCGGAGATCCTCTTCCGCAAATCGCCGCATCTGTTTCTGCCGTTCTGCAATCTCGCGCTCGATATGGGCCCGCACCCGTCCCCGCGTATAGCGGACGCGGTTCACGAGGTCGGTGGCATCCACTTGCGGTTCATCGAGAGTGGGCACGCGCAGTTCGGCCCATTCGTCGCTTCCGGCCTTTACGACGGCGAAGCGTTGCGGCAGGTTCTTCAGGCGCTCGGTAAGCGAACGACCACCGCCGAGCGCCTGGGCGACGTGCACGGCATCGGCGCTTGAGAGCTGGAAGAAAATATGCGTACCGACCGAGAGCAGGGCAGCTCGCATTTCCGCCGGGAGTTGGTCCATGAATTGATGCGCAGCCACCAACCCGGTGTTCGTTTTGCGTGCCTCAGAGAGCACCGTCTCGATTTCGCTCGCTTGGGCGACGAAGTTCTGTACCTCATCGCAATAGACCGTGCATAATCGGTTCGCCGTGCGTGCAAAGAGCGCGTTTTTGACCATCGTGAAGACGAGGCTGCCGAGCGTAAGCGCCTGTGCGCCCAATCGGCCTTTGGCGAGATTGACGATCACCCAGCAGCCTTTATCCATTGCCTCGCGAAACGAGAAGCTGGACGCGGGCTGGCCGACGATGTGGCGGAACTTCGGATCAGCCGTAAACGCCGAGGTCTTGTTCAGAATCGGCTCCCGCATCGTTGCCTGCATGGCCTCGCTCGCCGGGTCGTACCGGAGATCGAAGTACTGCCGAACCTCGGCATTCGGAACCTTTTCCAGGCAGGAGGCACGGAACCCGCTGTCGGCGAGCAATGGTGTGAGCTCGACCAGGGTCAGTCGATTCGCCGAAAGGACAAAGAGCGCGTTCCGCAAAAGCTCGTCCGTACGGGCCCCGAAGTGGTCGAGCCCCCAGTGACGTTTCAGGATTTCCGCGACCTCGGCGATACGCACGAAATCGGGAGCATCCTGCTCAAGCGGGTTCAACCCGATCGACATGATCGGATCGGCCGGATCGATGAGGATGACGCGGTCACTCAGATGCCGGTGTTCCCGGCGTTCTCGTGCGTTGATGGTCCGCAATAGAAACGGCGTGGCGTCACCATGCAGATCGAAATAGATGAACCCGCGGCCTTTCTCAATATCCTGCTGACTCATGTAGCGGAGCAGATAACTCTTGCCACTGCCCGTCTTGCCGAGCACGACCACATGGCGCATCCGCTCGCGGCTGGTGAGCGTCACGTGCCCGCGAGTTACATGCCCGTCGTCCGCCCGGTAACCGAGATCCAAGCTGCCACCCTGAAACCGTGCTTCGCGTCGCCTTGCGAATAGGCGATTCCAGATGCTCGCAATGAGATTTTCTATGAGCATTTTCATCGTGAGGTAATTTTGCTCGGCACGACGACGAAATCGGTAACAAGCAATGGGAATGACAATGTTCGAGGGAACGAAAAGCCTGGGGATGCCACATTCTGTAGCGACCTTAAGGAGGGTTCGCCAATCTCAGATAGCTCTGACAAAATGCGGCTTAGTCCGTTGATCTCTTGGCGGAACACTCATAAGAAATTGCGTCCCTTATGAGAAAGGTCTTTGGAATTCGCCAGTTAGCAGGTTGTAGCGCGTGCCGCAGATCATGCACACAACGAAATCGGCGCCGCCTTCTGGATCATCCCCGAGGAGCATGTCCAGGTCGTCATTGCCACACGTGGGGCACGGTATGAGTGCTCGATCCTTGTCGGTTTTGCGGTTTTCTCCGCGCTCATTTTTGCGCTTGACAGGCATTTCGAGATTTTGCGTACCCGACAAAGAAACTCAGGAATCGGCCAATTTGAGATTCCTGAGTATGTGGGTGAGGCTGATTATTTTTCGCGGGAAGGAGAGGAATCAAAGAGATTGTTTGTCGAGTCGAGAAGGCCAGCGGACTCTTCATGAGGGTTTCTGGATTTCGCGGGTGAAGGTTATAGCGGGTCCTGCATGCGTGGCAGGTAACGAAATCGGACTCCACGTCATCGTCCCAGACGAGCGTATCGATATCATCGTTGCCGCATGTGGGACAAGGTACTGCAGCGTGATTATCCTGATCCATGTTTATCTCCTGCACTTATTGATTCCGTGTTAGGTGGGCGGTAGATTCACTCGGGGACTCGGGAGCCCAAACTTCGATTCGACACTTCGGAAGGGCGGAACGCCTAACGGGTTTCGGAGGGAGAAGAAAGAATCCTTATGAGCTCGTTGTCGGCTTGAAGTTCGTGATCAACACCTCCTTATAGCGCTTCCCGGCAGCCTTCTGGGACGTGTAGTGCAATTCGACGCCTCGGATGTGAAACGCGGAAAAGAGCTTCCGCACCTCCGGCACATCGTTTAAAGACAGAACGAACTTGCCCCGGATTTTTTTGAGCTGCCCGGCCAGCTTCTCAAAATCAGCCTCGTCAAGGTTATGGCGATAGAGCTTCCTTCCCCAGTATGGCGGATCCAGATAGAATAAGGTCGTCGGACGGTCAAATCGATGGATCACATCGCCGTACGGCGCGCATTCCAGTTGGACCCGCTCTAATCTTTTGTGGGCGTTTTCAATGAGCTCGGGAAGACTGGTAAGGTTGAAACTTGGCGGCTGGACCACATTCCGGTGGTAGACGGGGCTGCGAACCAGGCTGGCAAAGCAGTTCCGCAATAAATAAAGATAGCGAGCGGCCCGCTGGATGTCGGTGAGCGTACCGGGATCACTTTTTTTCAGCAGATCAAACCATTCCCGGCTCACGACCACGAACTTGAAATGCCGGAGCAGTTCCTCATAATGCTGCTGCACCACGCGGTAGAAATTCACGATCTCTCCGTCGAGGTCATTCAGGACTTCGACCGTGGATGGTGTTTTTCTGAAGAAGACCTGTGCACCGCCCGCGAATGCTTCCACGTACGTCAGATGCTCCGGAAATATTTCAATGATCCGCTTTGCCAGTCGGTTCTTCCCACCTATGTACGAAAGCGGTCCAGACATTTCCTTGTTTCACAAAGAGCCTTCCCGGTTAGGCACCTCGGCCGAGGCCCACTGGCCGAAGCGTACATTCAGTCTAACCACCTGCATAGAAAGCGAAAGATACAAATTGTGTCTGGGGAGTAGCACAAAGTGCCTGGTGCGCAATGCGCGCTCCAGGCACTTTGGGTGTCTTTCCAGAATCCTAAAGGGTTCAGTCTTATAGTGGATTCGGATCAGGCAACTGCTTCCGCTCGGAGAACTTCCTCTTGGCATTGGGCCAACAGCTTCTTTAGTACCCTATTCCAAGTTCGATGTATGCCCCGATACGGGCGACCGTCTAATGATTTCTCGCGGTTTACCAGAAGGTGGAGGCCTGGTTTGGGCGTAACCTCTAGCTTCTTATCGATCAACTTAAGGTTCGAGAAAAGCTTTTTCGTTAAATCGCGTTTTTCTTCCGGTTCGGCATTTACATAAACAACCGGCGCGATTCTTACGAGTTCGAGAAATCCTTGGAGTCGTTGCAGCCCCGTACCATTTCCAGCCTCCAAACCATGAATGAGTTCCATAGTCCGCTGCTCGTCCCCGAGCAACGCGGCCTTCCGGCCCTCAAAAAGCGATTTGTCTATGATGCCCTCGATGAAGGCGTCCGTAAGCCGTCCCAAGCGAGTCCGAATGCTATCGAGCTGTAACCGAGAATTGTGCAATTCCTGTTGACACCTTGTTTGCTCGCTTCGTTTCATATTCTCCAGCCATCCTTCCGCATACTCCACTTCTTTTGGTTCCAAGATCAGCTTCGCGATGAATGGCGCTAGAGCCATATCAACCGCTTCTTCACGAATCGTCGTCGTGGGGCAGAAGCGTTGCTGGCACCGATAGTAAACGTGCCCTTTCTGCCGTTCTCCGATCAGTGTGTACCCGCAGGGCCCGCACTTGAGCAGCTTGCGAAATGCAAACTCATGCCGCACCATGCGAGTAACTGTCTTGCCGCGCAAGATGGCCTGGACGCGATCAAACAATGACTTTGCGATAAGAGGCGCGTGGTTGCCGGGAAATAGTTCTCCCGTCCGCCGAATGCGAATCATGCCCGTATAGAACGGATTATTCAGAACCGTGCTCAGCCCGTTCAAGCTGAGGAGTTTGCCCTGCCGAGTATGCAATCCTAGCGATTGAGCTTCGTCGAGCAGGCGATGCAACGGATACTTTCCCGTGCCATAGAGAGCGAACAGCTTGACTACGATAGGTCCTCTCTCCGGGTCCACTTGCTTCTCTTGGCCTTTACCGCGATCAATATAGCCGATCGGTGCTGGCAACGGATAAAGCCCCTGCTTGAGTCTGCCGTAGAACCCTTTTCGTGACTCCTCACGCAGGTTCCGAATGTAATCGGCTGCAACCACGGCTTGGATGTCAGCGGAGAGTCTTCCCCCGCGCGTATTGAGATCAAGGCTTTCATTCGCAAAGTGCACTTCGAGTCCTGCATCGATGAGTTCCCCCAAATCGGCCCAGTCCTTCAGATTACGCGCGCTCCGATCGATTTTGTGGATGATGACGCCGCACGCTTTGCCACGGCGCAACTGCTTCATCATTTGCGTGAATACCGGGCGTCCGCGCTTTGCGGCGCTTTCCCGCTCTTCAAACCACTCCGCAATATTCAATGAATACCGCTGAGCATATTGGATGATTGCATCTTTCTGCTCCTGAAGAGAGACGCCTTTCTCTCCCTGTCTCGCCGTAGAGACCCGTATGTAGCTGAAATATTTCTTTTCCATGAAACTTCAACATATATTTGAAGAGTCGACCTTTGCCTTCATCTTACGGCTCCGGACAAGATCGTCAATGATCTCCGGACGCTCCCGCCCTAAGCGCTCATATATGCGCCAGCTCACTTCGAAATAACCATCGAGAACTTCAGCAACCTGGGACAGCTGTTCTTCCGTAAATTCGGAGAACAGGTCGCGCAGTGTGACCTTTTTTGTCATGTAAAAAAGGATACTCAACGCAGAGGTTATAGAAAGACGGGAATTGTGACCTGTGAGCCGCAAATTCAGGTCTGATCAATCCGCTCACAGGTTATTGTGCCCTCTGACGGCATATATTGCTCCGCGTTGCTGAAAGCCGGACTGCCCAGTCGGGTGGAGTATCCCGCTACCTATTGCAATCTTGGGAACTCAGTTTGGAGGCGGCGTGGCTTCCATGGCCAATGCTTGACGAGCTGCCATTGCTTGTGGGGCGAGCGACGGATTACTTCTCTCAATGCCTGTTAGAGCATCGAGTACCGAGATCCGTACGCCTGTAGCTCCCGCGGCTGTAGCGGTGGTGCCAACTGCCTTCAATGCGTTGATACTTCCAGCAGGATCGACCTTCGCCGCCTCAGAAATAGTCTTCACGGCCTGCTGGGAGTTATCCATTATCTTTGCTTTCACGTTGATCATCAGTGGTGGATGGAAGACTTTGGACGGCTTGTGCAGCAGCGGCAGCGGTGTCGCTTACCTTCGCGCTCACCTCTGTCCGATTACCATTCTTGAGCGCGTTTTGAAGACTCGCGGCTTTGTCCTGGGCGGTGTCGGCCCTGGCGACACCCGTAGCTGAAATGACCTGCTGCTTTGCGCCGGCGATGACAGTGCTCCACGTAATGCCACAGACAAGCGCGAATGAAAGAGTGTGTATTAACTGCGCTCTACTCGTGGTGTCAGAGTTCGCCAGAAGGTACACTCCTAGAACCGCCGCCACTCCTCCGACCAACAACGCTGCCGGAACGCTGCCGTACCAGCGAAAACCAAAAGGTGCGATGCCAGTCGCGGCCTGCAATACCCAATAAACCATTCCGCCAACTGCGCCACTGAGCACAACGAGCAAGAATGAGGGACCTATAGTTGAGCGCACCACCGGTGAGACAACACCCGTACCAGACTCAAGAACAGGAGAATCACTCATAATGTTGCCTCCGAAAATCCCCGCTTAAAGACAACCGCCATCGTGGCATCCGAACGCTCAAATCACTCCCATGGCACTCGGCACCAGCCCTTCGGACGTGAAATTTCCGTGCTGCGTCTTATACCTCTGTTCGCCGCTATCCGTCTTGCTATATGCGAACAGCTTTCCGGTTCGGATTGAGTCAGTTCTGCTTTGCCGCAATTCCAAACATCGAGACGGCACGCTACTTCGAAATCAAGCTGGATATCTTCGTTGTGAGATTTACAAAGCTCAAACCGACGCCGAAATATGCGCGCTTTTGGTCGACTTGCAAATTTGCTCCATAACCAACTTGAATGACATCGTTGAATAACGTGAACTGGCCTCCCATCGCAGTTTGGATATCACTCGCCTTTGTACCTGGTGCATATTGGCCTGTACTGATGTCAAATGCTGGATTATCCCATTTTGTGAAAATGACGTTTATTGCCGCCCCAGGCTGAATAAAGCGAAGGAATGCGTTCTCACGAGCTAAGTAGGTCCCTCCGTATGCGACTCCCGGCGAAGGCCCAAAATTAAAATCCGATATTCCAGCCTGTTGTTGCTTCGTTCCGATGCCCAGTCTCTTCAGAAACATCAAAGTATCGCTCACCTTAAAGTGGAACCCGAAAACCTGTGGAATCAGAACAACCTTCAGAGCTTCTTGAGTGCGAAGGTTGACGATGCGCAGCTCAATTGAATCGGCGCTTGCGGCTCCCGACTCCACTAAAGAGAGATCAGTATCCGGCACTATACTAAAGCTCTCGGGAGCGAAGACCTTGTCGTGATAAACAACAGTACCGGTGGCTTGCGTTCGCGCGCTTCCGTTGTTATTTCCGCCTCCCGCCTCATTCCCTTGAGAGTTTGGTCCGGTTTGAGACGGCGGCGAGAACTCATCGATGTAGGGATGGAGGGGAGCGATCGGAGTGCGTGAGGCGCCCTTAATCGAAAATGCTTCAATGCGTATATTGACCGCAGGATGCTTCTCCCCACCTTCACGAAGCGAGCGTGGCAATGCCATTAGCTTCGAATCGAAGTGGATATGGATTGTACTCTGAGAATCGACCCCAGCCGTGGGGACTGCAATCGGCACAGCCTTTCCGTGAAGGGGCTCTTCAACGATCTTTGTAAAAACGGCAGGATCTGTTGATCGACCTGGCTCACTATTCTGCCCCTGCAACATCAACGAGGACAATATCTGAAGCGTCATGAGACAAAAGAGAAGCTTACAAAGTCGCATCATAGACTGTCCACCATGTCATTGATCCTGCTATCTGATGGATTCAGGGCCGTATCTTTTTTCGTGCTGCCGTCGACCGTGACACACTCGGTAGTATCGGGGGAATCCCAAAACGATTTATCACTATCGCTCGACCGCGTATCAACCACTTTTGCAGCTATGTCCTTTTCAATTGACTTCGCATGAATCCTTGCCTGATCTGCGTATCCATCTGCGACATCCTCTTCGTCATTCTCTGAATCCCAAAACACGAGAAAACGTTTCACCGAACCTCCTCAGAGGGCGTATAGATTAAAAGCGGACGCACACCACACCAGGTCTCCGCAACCGCGTTCGTGGTTCGATTTCTCTATCCATTTGCGACCGTACAGCCCCGACGTAGCTTCGTGTTCTCACAGGCCGACATACTACGGGGCTGCATCACGCTCTGTAACTCTAGAACTTTTGGGATCGGCCCAAACTGCCAAGATGGGGGAAGTGGAATTTCTAAAACGAAATCTCGCGAAGTTTAATGTAGCGCCATCGGTTGTCAACAAGAAAGTAATTGCTGTTACAAAAACCGAACAACGATATTCTGGTCAATCGCGGACACAGGAAGAGTTGAGGAGTTGGACAAATGTCGGCACGTACCAAATTCCGGATTGTTACCTACGGTGAGCCTTCTAGCAACCCGAGTACGATCCGCTGTCCGGCGAGACATGCGGCAAACTGACGACGTCTTCCCCGTAACGAAATTCCTGCAACTCCTCCGAGCAGGCGAAACAAGTTGCGAAATCGACAAGTTCTGGCGTTGTGCCCTTGGGCGGCAACCCTCGCTGCCGACTTTCAAGTCTCTACGTGGCTTGCCTTGACTACGCCTGATCAGATCATCGAGGCATTAAGAAGCTGCAGTGACAGGCTCGCACGCCCCGTCTCCGGGCGAGCATTTTCGCGCAAATTCAGGTCTGAATTATGTCCAGGTGTTTTCCCCAGACTTCCCAGCAACGAATTTCGATTTGTCCATGCTCTTCGGGCATTGCTGTGGAAAAGACCACACTTTGAGTTGTCGAGATACTGCATGCCAGCCACATTTCGCGCCTTTCAGGATGCGGGTGCCATTGCTACGCTTAGAAAAAAGGTCGCATGTACCCCAAAGAGATCCATGAACAAATTCATGAGCCGTTAGCCAACCATCTCCGCATCCACCGCTTGAAAACCGGATTCACGCAGCACGAAGTGGCCGAAATGCTTCATTACATCAATCGGGACATCATCTCTCGTCACGAGCGACAGGAGGTGCTTCCGTCACTTCTCATTGCGCTGAGTTACGAAACCCTTTATCGCGTGCCAGTTTCAGAAATCTTTAGCGGGCTAAAGAAGACGGTCGATTTCAACGTGGAAGCGCAACTTGCCGAGTACGAACGGTATCTGGGAAAGCAGGGTGCTGCCGGGCCTCGGGCCGCATCGATCGCGCGCAAATTGGAATGGCTGACTGAACGGCGAAGCTCAGGGTTCACCTAAATCGCCTGACGCTGATGAGTACGATCCAACCAAACCGCATCCTTGCGGTCGAGATTAGAGCTGCCCGCCTGGGATATGCGGTTCTTGAATTGACGGGAGAATTGCGTGATTTCGGGGCAGCTACGTTTTCCTCCGGCGATACCGCACGGCGCCGCATCGCCCGCTTGCTGCGCATCTACCATCCCTCCATTCTTGTCCTGCGTGGTGCGGGGTCACGCTACCCACGCAATATGAAAATCCGAAGAGCGGTCGCCCGTATTGCACGTGATCACGCCAAGAACGCGAGTGTTCCAAGTGCCTGCGTTTCGGAACGGTCTTTCAAATCTTTTTTCAACCAGTATTCCTGTCACGACAAATACGACATAGCGGTTGCCATCTCGAAGTGGTATCCCGAACTCGCTTGGCGGGTGCCGCAGGCGCTTAAGTTCTATGACCCGGAACCGTCCCAGATGCTTTACTTCGATAGCATTGCCTTAGCAAGCGCATACCTGGCGGTTTCCAACAAGATTCAGTTGGGCAACTCAGAGAACGGGAACCCCTTCACCGGCCTCCAAGTGACGTAGCCAATCTAAGGGCCGTTACCGGGTGGAGGCCGACGAAAGGGCTCTGACAGCTACCAATATTTGCGAAAGATCTAGTCACTAACGCTTGGACTCACAGCCATTCCTGCAGAATCCGGCCACTTGAAAGAATTGACCCCAGCAGTACTATTAAGGTGAGTCGACAAACAAATCAACAACATCCATGGACAATCGTCCACATGCACTCACTCAAGACGAATGGAAGGAAATAGTCGGAATACAAGCAGTCCGAGACGCCTGGGGTCTTGGTGATGATACGGACGCGATCGAATTCGCCAGCGTGGTCTATGGCGCTCGATTTGATTTCGTTCAGGGCGGTCCCGGATACGTCGGCGATCTTTATGTTCTGCAGGGCGACGCAATCAGCGAAACAAAACCCATGATGCTCAAGCGGGATGGCAATGGCAATTTGATGGCCTGCTAGCCGAGGTGCCAATAGTCCCTTGTCTCAAAGGCCGGAACCCGCATCCCGAAGGCTGGTCTAGTTCTGGAATGGCAGAAAGAGCACTCTCACTCGCTCATTGCCTGAGCTCATCAAGAATGCGCAGTTTTCTGCGAAGCCAAACCTTGAGCCAAACCCTATGACTCATGCGAAGCCCTTTCAAAACATACTTCGTGCTCGACTTTTCAGGCACCTTTCTTTGCCGCTTTGACTCTGGCCCAACGAGCCCGCTGTGCGGCAGCGATTCGCTTTCTTGCCTCAGGCGAAAGCCGTCGCTTAGATCCAGTACTCCGGTGCGTAGGAACGCCGGATCGAGTAATACCCACTCCAACAACACTGCTAAGAGCGGAGATAGCTTCATCCAGCCGCGAGCGCTCTTCTTTCAACTGCTCTAATACTGATTCCAGGTTTGTCATCTGATTGGCTTTCTTTGGGAAAGAATTGGACCGCTTACCTGATATCCACTATACCGTAGCGGGACAAAAGCCAACGGCTTGGTATCAGGATCCAGGTGTGGGGGGTGGGTTCTCGGTGTCGCTCTGAATCTCTGCTGTGCCCTCGCCTCCAATACTTTCTGATGGAGATGCTCGAAGGAGACTAGCGCCTCCGGTTCGAAAGATCAGAACGAGGCCGATTGCGCCAACGATGAGCCACACGACAATGTCGGTACTGGCGAGGCGTGATGTCGCAAGAGAACAGTGGCGACTTGGGCATTTGTTTCGCCCCGTCACGACGAGTGGATATTTCCTCGGCTTGCTCAGATGAAAGAGTCTCTCCTGCTTCTTCTCACTCACCGCGATATCGCCGATATTGCACGTTATCAGCTATATTCATCAGCCATAACCATACTTGACTACAAACGTGAAGCATGAGATTTGTAACTAGCGTATTGCTGACTGTGCACCGTGCCATCGTCCATCACGGCGCAGACATTTTCCCCCTTTCTAACAGCTAACCACGGGCCGAGTAGAAACACATTCCAACTAAAATGATGGTGACTTCGTGAAATCCATTTTTGTAGCGACTGCGCTCCTCTTCACATTCCTTTCCGCTGACGCACAGGTATTTCAAGTTGACAACAATGGAAACGTAACGGCCGTTGGAAACGTCAATGGTACCGGTCTGAATTCAACCGGTACCGCTGGTGGGCAGGTCTCTGTTGTGGCAGGCCCTGCTCAGCAATCAGTGGCGAGCGGCTTCAGTTTCCAGGCTCCTGGCACGATAACGAATGAGACGCAGGTGGTGGTTCCAGAATCAGCTCTAAGTGGGCTCTGGTACGGAATCAAAGTGACTCTTCCCACAGCTACGGCAACTGTGGCGGGGGGAGTGGTAACAGGCCTGACAGTTACCTCGGGCGGCGCCAACCTGCCGACCGCACCGGCCGTGCTTCTCATCGGCGGAGGCTGCAACCCCTGCGCCACGGCTCACGTTAGCAGCACCACGGGAACATACCCATATCTCTCAGTGACGACGCCCAATGGAATCACGCTTGACACTGCAGGAAGTAACTACACCAGCACCCCAACGGTATATTTCGTTAGTCCCGCAGGGACGGGAAACATGATGAATCTGCTCTTTTCACCCGCGCTTTTAGTGGAAATTTCCAATAATACGACTACACCTCCAGTTCAGAACGAAGCCGTCATAATCTCTTCGGGCGCAACGGTCGCGACTACTAGCAGTTTTGCGGGTATCGAAGGAATCTGCACAGCTAACTGCACAACGAGTGGGAATGCCGAAGTTGCTCGTTCAGGCCTGGCGAATTGTATATTCGACGGAACTGCTACCATTGGCGACTATGTTCAGATAAGCACAAGTAGTGCCGGAGAATGCACAGATGGAGGAAGCACGTATCCTTCTGCTCATCAAGTATTGGGCCGCATAGTAAGCCTGGTATCCGGCACAACGTACCAGGTACTTCTCTATCCAATGAGCGGCGCTTACGCCATTTCAGCCAATCCACTCTCACAATTTGCGTCTACCACCTCTGCTCAGTTGGCCAGTGTAATCAGTGACGAAACAGGAACGGGGTCATTGGTTTTTGGGACCAGCCCTACTCTCGTGACTCCCAATCTCGGAACTCCCAAGGTGGCGCAGCTTAACGATGCTACGCACAACACCGGGGTACTTGGGCTTAGTGGCGTAGCGGGTGCAGTGGACTACTTGACGCTCACGAATTCCGCCACCGGCTCGCCTGGGACTGTACAGATTGGAGCTTCTGGAACGGACAGTGGTATCACTCTCGAACTTCTTGCCAAGGGAACGACAGGGAATGTTTCACTATTCCTCAATGGAACTGAAGATTATAGGTTCACGAGTGGGTCGGAGCTCTTCACCGGTTCTGGGGGCACCTCCTGGACTAGCGGTACCATCACCAGCCCAGTAGACAGCACACTGTGCCGGGCAGGAGCCGGGATCCTAGAGGTGAACAGCGGCACCGGTTGCGGAAATGGAGGAACACTTCAGCTCTCTCAGCTGGATATAGGGACAAGTGTTCTGGTCTCTGCGACATCGCCCACTATATCGTCTGGTTTTGGAACTAGTCCATCGATTCCTGCCAGCAATGGAACCGCTGCATTTCGTATCAATGTTGGGTCAGGTGGTACCGCTAATAGCGGTGTAGTCGGCCTGCCCACCGCCCCAACCGGATGGAATTGCTATGCAAATGACTTGTCCACGACGGGCCCGAATGTTTTTGCCACACACCAAACGGCATCAAGTACCACCAGTGCAACGCTCACGAATTACAACAATTCAGGCACCGCCACGGCATGGCACGCAAATGACATTCTCGCCGTCAGCTGCTTTGCATTGTAGGTCCCACAACACGAGAACCGAGCCGTCGTAAGGAGCGTAATAGAAGTGAAGGTATTCCTTCATGTGAAGCTCACCATGAGGCAAACAAATAGGCTATGAACCCATTGAGCAAGTTCTTGATGTGCCTTATCGTGATCGTCCTTGCGGTAATATCGGTTAGCGCTCAATCGGTGGGCCTGTATGTGCTCACGACGAGCCAAGTGCCTTCCGGTAGTAACCTTATGCACCTGCAGCATTACGTGTTCCCGCCCGCTACACCGGCCGCTGGAATTGCAATTCCGACTACCGTTACGAATGGAACATATTCGGCAAGCTGGAAAATTATCGATGACTGCAGCAATACAGCACCGTGTGCGCACGGGAGTTATAACTGGGCCCCTTTCGACAATATTGTAACGGGGTTGGGCTGCTCATCGTGCAAGATTGGAATAATCGTTCAGCCCGCCTCGGACTCTGGGTCAGACAGTGCGACACCTTTATATGTTACCAACGCGGTCAGTCCGCTTACCTGCAACAGCTCGAGCAGCCATATCCCGTACATCAACCAGCCAGCGTTGTGGGAACCGCCAGGGATCGCCGCATATCAGTCCTGGGCTACAGAGATAGTGCGCCACTTCACTCCAGGGTACGATTCATACAGCGCAAGTTATGCATCCCAAGTCAGTTACGTGCGCTTCGGTCTGTTTGTAGGCGGAGAAGCCCTATTGCCCTGTCCATATCAGGCTCTAGCTACCCTGGGGGCTTATAATCTCACGATTCCTGCACTATCTGCATATACAAGCTCTTTGTTTTCCTCCATTACCGCGTTGAAACCCCCGTTTCTCGTTGAAGGCCCAGTGTATGGAGGAGATCCTGCTCTCAATCCAGCCTATTGCGGGGCTGGCGCGTTCAACAGTTATTGCATCACCCAGGATTACGCGGACACCGAAGCCGCAGCAGAAATCAGTAATGGGGCTGGAATTGGAACAGAGTCGTTGAGCGTGCTGACATCAAACTGGTACGCCGAGGGGCAGATCTGCAGCAGTGATATCTGCAATCTTTTCAATCAGTACATTGGCAGCGCACCTATGTTCGGTTGGCAGCTCTTCAGTGAATCGAACCCCTCTTGTGATCCCTGGAATCTCTCATCATGTGGCAGCCAGACAGGCTCTCTTGTCAACATCCTGCCTTTTGCCACAATCCGGATGCACGCAGGACAGCCCCCTAAACGATTAAACGTTCTAGAAATATACTGGCAGGACTGGATGTGCGCTTACTATGGCTCAGTTGACGGCAATTGCCCCACAACTTTGGAATTACCGTTCATACCATATCAACATGCACTATCAAACGCGTCACTTCTGTCGCCCACTGGGACAAGTTCTCTCACGGGTAACTCCAATAGCGCCGGAACAGCGGCGATGAATTGAAGGCCTCCGTATCATTATTCTTAAGCAGCCAAAAGCAAAGGTGGCAGGTTCCTCTCGAACTGTTCCCTTGCTCCAAGGTAGGCAAAATCTTTCATCTTGACCACCCGACGGAATCGGTACGAGAATCGGAAACGGCATTCTTCCCCAGGGGTTCGATTCTTGGCTGCTCCTCTCCTTGATTTGCCGTCACACGCGAGGAGACTCTACATTAAGGAGTTCTTTTTATGTCTCGAAAACTATACGTGGGAATTACGCCTGTCGCGCTGGTGCTTCTCGGATCGTTCTTTATTCCGGCACTCGTGCAAGCTGAATCATCCAGCCTGTCGAAGCTTCCCTTGTCGGCTCAGGCAACTATCTCGGCGACGCTCGGACGGGACTCTTCTCCGTACTTTGCCACGCGGGCAGGCCACGGATTCGATTTGGCAAATCGGGATCAGCAGCTCCGGGTGCATTTTTCCTCCCAAGGTGCAGCGTTGCGCGACGGAGCCTTGTCTTGGAATTTGTCTCTGCAAGGCGTTGGTTACGGCAGCTCAATTCGCGACGTACGATCGGCGAGTCCTACCGCAGTTGCGAATCGTGTGGAGTATCGCCGGGGAACTCTGACGGAATGGTATGTGAACGGTCCAGTTGGCATTGAGCAGGGATTTACGGTTTCAGAACGCCTGGCGGCTGCTGGCGGCCAACCGCTCACTCTAGCGCTCTCGGTTTCGCAAAATGTACAGCTTCGCCTTGACCCTGATGGCAAAGGACTGCAACTGACCGACGGTAGCAGCGCACAGCTGCGCTATTCCGGACTCACGGCGCGGGATGCCGATGGCAAACAGCTCAATTCCTGGCTAAAGATCGACGGCAATCGACTCCTCATTCAGGTAGCCGACAGCAACGCACGTTATCCCGTGACGATCGACCCGATCATTCAACTGGCGCAGTTGACGGTTCTGAATGGCACGAACAAAGATCTGACTGGCTACTCCGTGGCTGTAAGTGGAAACACGATTGTGGTCGGGGCTCCGCGCGCCAATAGCGGAGGCACTCGAAATGGGGGAGCGGTTTACGTATACGTAAGGCCACCCAGCGGGTGGCAGAACATGGTCGAGACGGCAAAGCTTACGGGTTCCAGTTCGAGTTATCTGGGAAACAGCGTAGCCGTCGACGGCGATACTGTGGTCACTTTCGGGATAGGTGTAAGCACTGGCGAAAACGTCGTTCTGGTCTACGTGAAGCCGCAAGGTGGCTGGAAGAGCATGACCGAGACCGCCGATCTGACGACTACCGATCAAGCGTTGAATCAAGAGTCACTCTCATCCGTGGCCATAAGCGGTGACACCATCGTGGCTGGTTCCGCGTTGTCTGACACTTTCTATTTTCAGGAAGGCGAAGCGTACGTATATGTAAAACCTGCGAGCGGCTGGACGAACATGTCGCAAACCGCGATTCTTCACCCCTCTGACGTGGCAACGGACAACTTCGGCGATTCGGTTTCGATTAGCGGCGATGTTGTTGCGGTGGGAGCTCCAGATCACGGTGTCATTGTAGGCGCAGCTTACGTCTTTGTGGAACCGGCCGGCGGATGGGTTGAC
>DAIDGW010000253.1 GCA_027452245.1 Acidobacteriaceae bacterium | reverse complement strand
CCTCGCCGGCCAGCGCATCCACACACTCAGCCGCCCGCAGGATCTCTGCTTCCGCTACGGCGGCGACGAATTTGTCATCCTCATGCCCAGTACGACTGCCGGAGAAGCCTTCGCGCTCGTCGAAACTCTCCATCGGCAACTGGTCGAAACCACATTCCAGATCAAAGACGGACCCGCGCTCACCGTCAGCGCCAGCGTCGGAATCGCCACCGCCCCGCGCGACGGCGACTCCATCCACGCCGTCATCGGCACAGCCGACTCCCGCATGTACGCCATCAAAAACGACGGCCGCGGCAAAGTCCGCGGCGGATGAGCAGCAAAATCGGCAATCCTGGCTCGAACTCAATCGCTCCTCTCAAAAATGAAGACCGGTTCACGCCTTCAGGATGCAGCCGGGGCAACGGGCTGGATGTCCAACGACCCAACCCGGCGCACGTAGACGACAAGATAGAAGATCGCCATCACGAGCAGCGCCAAAGGAATGGGCCGCTCCATCAGCACTTTCAGCAGCGTGCCAGTCCAGCCCGTGAGTGCGAGATGCAGTTTCGATTCCACCACAAGCAAGAGAGAAAGGGTGATGTCGCCACAAAGCAGGAAGGTCACTGCATTTACGAGAAGCGCGAGCCACTTCAAAACGCCCACTTCGTTCCAAAGAGCAGCAAATGCTGGAATTGTTAGCAGGAGCAATTTCGCGTCGTAGACCCGATGGTACGTAATGAGCAGCGAAAGCGGAATTATTGCGGCAAGCCCAAAATGCCAATATAGTTTGGCTCCTCGCGCTCTTATGGTTGAGACCAGCCAAACCAAGAGAAAAGAGCCGCAAACTAAGTAGCTTGCGAGGTTGGGAAAAACACGGTCGTTGCTAAATTCACTGACGAGAGATTGCATGTCGATGATCATGCCAGGACTGTTACCAGTTAACGAGGTGGGCCCAGGATCATTCAGGCCACCTGGCTCAGAGGTCAGCACCAAGTTGGAGCGAAGCTCCGCCGGCCATCGCGGAGACGCGTGCCAAATCCAATTGACTGAGAGCAGCCCCAAGCAAAGCGTCAACCCAAGAGATAAAACTGCGATCTTGCGCGTGCGACCTGACGAAAACAGCAGGTAAAGCCAGATAAACCCCGCGTCATGTGGCTTGAGTGCCAAGGCAAGAGCCAGCAAGGAAGTTCCAAGCCAAATGAGTCGACCTCTTTCAATACACCAGACTGCGCCCACGGATGCGCCCGCAACAATGGCAACTAGGTTGCCCGATGCAATCAAAACCTCACTATTTGCAAGGACAAAACAGACGAGTAAAACCGACACGCCCGGCGCACCTTTGCCCGCAATATCCAACGTGAGATAGGCAGCGAAAAACATACTCCCCGCCTCAAGGATGAACCAAAGAAAGTGAGCGGGGCCCCAGGGCAGGAGCGCAAATGGAGCTGCAAAGAAGAGCGACGTCGGGAGATTAATACAGATGGGCACTATCTGGCGAAACCGTACATTCGTCCACGGGTCGGGCGGGAATCCTCCGCCGCTGTCCTGATAGACCTTGAGGAAGTCAGACCTGTTGTATGGGTCCTGCTGCTGGAGGACGCACCGCCCACCATAATATATAGCCTTGAAATCGGCCAACCCAGCAATAGTCGAGCTTTGTATCGACCACGCAAATGCAACCGAAATACCTGCACTTAGCAGTAGAAAAAGCAGGGGCTTCCAAAATGTCGTCATGAGTGTTCCATCATAGTAACAGCACGCACGAGGCCCGATCCTCTGCCGAAAAAATCACGGTCCGACCAATGGGTGCGAGGCGCCTTCCACAGCATTTTGTGGTTGGTCGCCCGCCTTCCCGGGGCCCGGATAAGGCGACACCAGCGCCGGCGTGTGGTCCGGTTCCACCAGCCAGGCCTTGCGGTCTTCGTAGTAATGCAAAAGATCGCGGTTGCTTCCAGCATCCATATCCTGCGCCCAGATCACCTTCGACCCATTAATGTCCGCGCCGTTGTAAACCCACTCCTCCAGCGGCGGATTGGTCGGTGCGTAGCGCACAATCGCAAGTTGCTTCCCCGAAAATCCCTCCAGTTTCTCCTGTACGCCCTCCCTGTCAGTGCCAAAGTGATCGGGTCCGTACCAACGAAAATTCCAGTCTAAGAACGGCCTCTCTTGCACGGGCATTCCCAACATACGATTAAACGGCCGAAATGCAACCATCACGACACAGATAAGGAGTGAGACACACACAATTGCCTTGCCGACCCGCTCTGTCTTGAGTCGCCAGGCGGAGAGATGCCGCATCGCCTGGATTCCAAGCCCGTAAATCGCTGCCGCGAACGGCGCCACGTAATTTGGTGTCAAAAATACTTCAACCGATAACCCCACCCCCAAAAGGAGCAGGCAAACCGACAGAAAACGAACCCGTCGGTCCATAAGCGCCCACGGAATGAAAAATAGCGGAGGCAAGAGCGAGAAGCCGCAAAAGAAAGTCAGCACAGCCCACCCCGTAATTGCGTGCATCTTGGCAATCTTTAGCACGGAGTGATCCGGCACAAACATACCTGCCTCAAATCGATAGAAGCGTTTAAGCTCTGCGTGCCGGTAGGTCGGTTCACGGTGTGCATTTTGCCATACAAAATAAGGCGCAATTGCATACGTCGCCCGGTTCACGGTGTACGGCAGTGTCGTGGCGCTTCCGAAGTTCCGGTAGTCGTAATAGCCTAGCCAGGTGACCGCTCCAACTACCAACGCCAGGGGCAGAGCAGCCATCTTCAACAGTGTGCCCCGCGAGGGAAGATTCTTGCCTCGCACCAGCCAGATGCCCAGCCTCACCGCCACCGGCAAACACAGCAGTGTCCCTTCATAGGGCCTCGTGAAGCCTACAAGGACAACCCCAATCGCCAGCAGCAGCAGATGTCGGAAACGAACCTTCCGCAGAATGCGCGGCAGGGCTCCGAGGATCAGCGCTCCGCCGAGCCCAGCAATCGACCCGCCTCCCGTGTAGGTGTTCACCCAATAACTGAACAGCCCTAGATGCATCACGGCAAGCAAACCACCCAGCAGCGCCCACTGCGGGGGAACCCATGCCTGAAGCATCCAGCAGATTGCCGCGCACATCAGCGCAGTCACGCCCAGGATGCCGAACCACGGATGTCCGAGAACGGCTTTGCTCAATGCCAGAAGGAGACCAACTGCGGGAAAGTACATCGAGGCGTACGTGGGCTGCATCGTGACATGGATCGTCTCAAAATGCCTCCACATCGCAGGCGTCGGATTCGTCAATCGCCCGTGAAGAAAGGTGTCCGCCGAAAGCAAAAAGCTGAAGTCGTCGGGGACAAAAGGCAATGGGACGGGAAGGAGCGGCAGCATTGCCACGCGGAGCACGATCACGGAAAGCCCTACCAGCAGTAGCGACTGGTGCCTCTTCCGGGCGATGCCTCCAAAGAATCGCTCAATGGCCTGAAATCTAGCGGCGCCCATCCGTGGCAGACCGACTGCAAACAGCATCCCGGCAAGTGTCAAGCTGCCCTCCACAAACTGCAGGGTCAAGCCGGATTGTCCGCTATCGGGTACGCTCATCATCGGGGATCGGGGAAATCATCGCATCTGCATGGTCCGCACATGCGAGTCAACGCTACTTTAGTGGATGCGCGCCTCGTCGCACAGTGCTTTGGCTCGCAGATGTTGCAGGGAATCAGCGAGAGAAACAAAAAGCCCTGCCGGACGGCAGGACTCCGCGGCCCGGTTTGTCTGCACGCAGGGCTAGGCCAGAGAATCGCCTCACAGCCACACGGCTCAACTGCTCGCTGCACTTCCGACCGTGCTGACAATTGCAGAGTAGATCATGCTGATGTCCGTGCCAACCGACTGCAACCCGGCGATCACGGTGAAGGCGATGAGGGCCACTACGAGGCCATACTCGACCAGATCCTGGCCGTCCTCACGCGCGGCGCGAGCCTTGATCCAGTTGTACAACATGGAGACTCGATTCCCCATAGCATCCTCTTCTCGACCGGAGTTGCCCGGTCAAACTAGAAAGAGCCCCGCCGGATCCAAGACAACCGTGAGCCGCAGAGCCTGAACCCAGCCGCCTTTTTGTAACCCGGTGACCCGCAC
>DAIDGW010000252.1 GCA_027452245.1 Acidobacteriaceae bacterium | reverse complement strand
AGCCAGTCGCCGCGATACCAGTCCTTCCACTTGCCGTACTCCGCCGCGTGCATCGACGCCAGCACGGCGTCGAGCGACTTCAGCGCAGCGGCCGCTACGGCATCCTTCCATACCGCATCCCAGCGCGGCTGGGCGCCGGTTACGTCCTGGATGTCGCGATCGAGGAGCGCCGAAGCCCCGATTTTATTAGGCTCTGGAATATCTGCCTGAACCGCTTGATTCACGCACCTCGAACGCGTACTCTGTTTTGCATTGCTCACCATGGGGGTGACTCCTGGGAATCGGGCCGCGAAGCTCGCTACTTCGCGTTCCTACGGTTGTAAAACAGGATTCTCAGGGGTCGCCAAATGGCGCTGTGCATTATTCAGGTGGCAACTTCGCCAAATGATAATTGGTAGGAGAATCATGCTACGGAGGCAATTCATAAGTAACGCAGTGATCACAATCTCCGCAACTACTTTGGGTGGCATTGCGGTCGAACATGAAACGGCGACGAAGCCCGGATTGCCGCTCGCGGACAAGGAGCATGAGCATCCCAGCCCCGGCCGTCCAGAACCGGCAGATGCGCCGTTCAGCAAGACAGCAATTGCACCCACTTATGCGGAGCGCAAGCGGATGTATCTGAACTGGGTATCGCAGAAGAAGACTCCAGACGACCAGCACGGTATTCTATTTGATCTGATCAAGCTGGAGGCAGGCACGATTAAGACAATGTCGCCCGCTGCCCTCAAGGACGCGACGCGACGGCATGAAGACTTAGGCGACTTCACCATATCCGATTTAGTCCGTCTTTACTATCTCCATCATGACGATGACTCGCTGACGCAGGGGCAGGTGGCGGATCTTCGCGAGGTGCTGCTTAGTTTCAAGTACGGGCTCGACGAGCCCGGCAAGTACGATGACGAGATATGGACAGAAAACCACCAGATCCTCACTCACGGGTCCGATTACCTGGTGGGGCAAATGTTCCCGGAGGAGAGATTTACAAATGACGGACGAACCGGTGCACAGCATCGGGATAAGGCGGGCGCCCTTGTGCTGCGGTGGCTGAATTTTCATGCTCGCACCGGGCCTGCTGAATGGGATTCCGTGCCTTACTACAACATGGACCTCACCGGGCTTTTGAACCTGGTGGACTTTGCGTGCGATCCTGAGATTCAGACCCGCGCCACGATGATGGTGGATCTGCTCCTGTTTGACTTAGCCGTGAACTCTTTCTATGGGCAGATGGGAACCTCGCACGGCCGGGCTTATGCGCAAAACGTGTTGAGCGCCGCTGGAGATAGTCTTCTCAATCTTCAGACCCTGGTATTCGGATGCGGCAGGTTTCAATCAGTGGACATGGCCAGCACGATGCTGGTTACCAGCAAACACTATACCTTGCCGCCCGTGCTGGAAGCGATCGGGATGGACGCGCCTGCGGAAATGCTCAATTTTGAGCGACATTCGATTCCCTTGACCGCAGAAGCGGAAAGACAATACGGGTTTAGCCTGACGGATATCAAAGACTTTGAAATCTGGTGGGGAATGGGAGCGTTTTCCAACCCCGAGGTCATTAACCTCACCTTCGATACCATTGATAAGTATGACTTGTGGCATTACAGAGAATTTCGGCCCCTTAGAACGATAGGAAAGGTACTGAGGCCGCTGGGTCTATTGCCGCTGGCGAGCCGAATCCTGAATCCGGACTCGAACGGAGCTCTCATGTCGGAAGTGAACAAAGTCACCTACCGGACACCAGATGCAATGCTCTCTACCGCCCAGGATTACCGGCGAGGAGAGAAAGGATATCAGCAGCACATCTGGCAAGCCACTTTAGGGCCCCACTCTGTCGTCTTTGTCACCCATCCTGGAACTTCCGATCAAGGGGGGAGCCCAGGGTACTGGACGTCCAACGGCCGCTTGCCGCGCAACGCGCAGTACCGCAATGTAGTGATCTCCCTCTACAATCTCCCGAAGCATTTTGTGCCAAATGAGCTGGAAGTGCGGCCATACGGCTTTACCCATGCGTACTTTCCCAAGTGGGCGTTTGACGAGCTCGTGGAAGTCCCTTCACCGGCAGGTGGAGGGTGGATTTTTGGCCGCGCCGGCAGCGGTTACGTGGGGCTCTATTCGCATCTCCCGTATCAATGGACAACCTCCGGACCGGAAGCCGGACAGGAGATTGATGTTCCAGGCTTTGAGCATATCTGGATCTGCCAGGTGGGCCGCAACGCAATGGATGGAAGCTTTTCTTCGTTTGTTGAAAAAGTATCGCACGCGTCAATTCAGGTGAAAGAGTTGCAAGTCAGCTATACCTCCCCTGGCAATGGCCGCATTGAGTTCGGCTGGAACGGGCCGCTCACCGTTGAAGGCAAAGCCATTAGTCTTCGTGATTACCCTCGTTGGAGTAATCCCTACACTCATACGGAGTCCGGTTCCGAGAAGTTTCATGTCGAACTGAATGAGAAGACCCTGGACCTTGATTTCAACGCCTGCATCAGAACCGTGGGATAGTCTCATGTTTTTCCGTTGCAGCTTACCCAACAGTCAGGCCCACGGCCGCCCATCACGAACTTCGCGAATGCTTCCCATGCCAGGGTTGCGGTGCGCGGCGCGCACATCGCATTTGCGTCTGTTCGCGCTCTCCCCCAACGATGCCCCATGATCGCAGTCCCCGCGTGGCTGCACAGTTAACGGCCGAGGAGTTCGCCTCGCCGAACTTGGGCGTTACCCTCTCGTTCGGGTCGAGCTGGGTTCAGGCCAGTCCGCTATCTCCAGCGCCACATGATCTCGTCTGCCCACGCACACTTGCTGGATGCAGACGGAAGTGCCATGAGAATCCGGCATAAGTGTTGTTGACCAATTCAGTTCGAGGGAAGGAGGATTCATGAGGAATCTATTACGCTTTTTCACCTTAGGCAGTGTACATGAATAAGTACTTCAAATCATTCTTGTCCAAAATAAGAGTTTGGGAGAAAAGGAGCTGTTCATTTCACATGGATTATGCAGAGACTGGGCACAGGTTCAATTGGTCCAGACGCTCATCTTTAACTTCATGGTTGCGAATGTACTCTTGGATCACCGCTTCGTCCCGGCCTACGGTCGATACCAGATACCCTCGTGCCCAGAAGTGCTGGCCCACATAATTCTGTTTTCGTTCCCCATACGTCCGCGCCAAGCGGATTGCACTCTTGCCTTTGATGTACCCAACCACCTGTGACACTGCATATTTCGGCGGTATCGAGATCAGTATGTGCACATAGTCCGGCATCAAATTGCCTTCCTCGATCTTGCACTCTCGCTGCTGCGCCAGATCGCGGAATACCTCGCCCAAATGCTGGCGCAAGGTTTTGTAAAGCACCTTCCTGCGGCACTTCTGGATAAACACAATGTGATACTTGCAATCCCATTTCGTATGGCTTAAGCTGGCATACTCGTCCATCCGGTTTCTCCTCTTCGTGTGCTTGGCGGCTCACGTCGAAGGGTTTCTGGATGGACTCCCGGAAATGTCAAACTGTTACTGCCACCCCGGCAAAGACGGGGGTTCTCCCGGCGGCAATAGGCTGGTTACCAGCAGTGAGGTCATGACAAAGGAATTGCCCGATACGCCCGAAACCGTGCCCATCATCTGCTGAATCCCGCCATTGGTGGGATCGAGAGCGTCCCCCGAGCCCTGCATCCCGGAACTGACGTGAAAGACGGGATTCATGCTCAGGTTGCCTCCGGAGCCGGCGGTCACTGAACTCGCGAGATCGAGATCGAAGCCCATTGCCATCGGCGTCGTCCCGACGGTAATTGGACTGCTACAGGTTACATTTGCATTGATCGGGCCGGAAATCGTCGCCTGAACTGGGGCTTTGGTTGTTGGGTCCATATACATCACGGTCGCGGAACCGATCGTAATGGATGCGCCAGCGTATGTCCCCTGAGACGCGGACACCATCGCCAACGGCTGCATCGTGCCCATCAGGTGCATCATTTCCATCGGCGTCGAGGAAGAAACGGCACGCGGTTGCGGAACTCTCACTCTCGTGCTGATCAGCAGCACCTTGTCATGCCTGCTTCTATGTTCCATTCGGCAATGCCAGTTTCTGCGTTGCACGTGATTTAAATCACGTGTTGAGCGCAAGTCTTGGTGTTCGCCAGGTGAGTCAACAGCCAGAGATGAGACGCGCATCTCCCATCTCCAACCAGTGGATAGCCATCGTCCAGATTCGGACGCTTCCGAACGATGACCTGGTTACGGGTTCGTAACAAAGACATTAGCGCGCGACCTCTCGCACGGAGCGAAGCCGCAGGTTCCCGGTCGCGCGATCCAAAGAGCCGGTGGCGACGACCCTTTGTCCAGCCAATGCCTCACCCTCCCGCTGGTCAGCCAGCGTGAAGATGCGGGAGCTGCCGCTGAGCACATATTTGGCTCCGCGTGTCCTGACGCAGGCGCGTACGCAGTCGGCTGCGGGCTGCGCTACGTGGTGCGAGAAAGCGCAAGTTGAGTCTGTAATTACTCCTTCGAGGTTCAGAAGACGGCTGTTTGCAGGGTGCAGCCAGCGCACAGGGAGCCAGAACCCGGCGAGGGCAACGAGCACCAGCGCTCCGAGTCCTGCAAAGGTCCAAGCCAGGCGAGGCGCGAGGGGAAGCCTGAAAGATTTGCTCCTCCATGATCGGGCTCGACTGAAAGCCTGGGCAGCCTTGGCCACTTGAATCTGGGTGAGGTCCAGGCCTTGCCGCGGCAAGGCGGGAAGAAGCACGTGCTTGACGAGTTCGAGTTCCTCGTTATCTTTCACCCGCCCGCGCAGGATAGCGTTGCCGTTTTGAACCTCCACATCAAGATCCAGATGAACGGTCTCGGGACAGGTAGCAAGTCTGGCTCTGATCGAGGTCGCAAGAACGAAGTCCCTGACAGAAGTTGAATTGTCTGCACCAGAACTGCGAATCATCGCGCAAGTCGCTGCCAATGCCGCGTCGAGCCCCATCTCGTACGAATTTACCGCGAGATCGTATCCAAGAGGTAACCCCAACCTGCTGTTGAAGAGGTACATACACCAGCGGCGGCGTGCCCGGTCGTGTTCATTGAGAAATACTCTGGCCGCTGCGCCGTGAAGCTTCAAGTCTTCTTCGACCGTCGCTCTTCTGTGCTGGTATGCCGCAGCGACGGCAATCCGTCGAACCTCCCCTGCCTCAAGGTTCAGAAGGTCCGCAGCATTGCCATAACAGATGACATTTCCCCTCTCGATCAACTCGCCGAGTGTCGCCTGGAGAAGCAGAATCTGTGTTCGTCGCTCACGTTCGCGCAGACGGCGCCCTTCAAGCGCCGCCAGCAACTGCATTCTGTTGCCACCGCAAGCCACCGCCCGCCCGATCAGCACTGCGGAGTCTATGCATTGCCATCCGAGCCTGGCCGCAAGAGATCTGGCAAACGCTTCTCCGCCACAAAACGGCTCTGCGGAAACGGCAACGATGCGCACTGGCCGTCTCCTTCGCGCGACCAGGCCGGCTTCCGCCTCCTTGCCAGTTACGCCGATACATCGGCGCTTCGCTCTGGCCGCTCGACCCAGCACTGGCCGGGCTCTCCACTGTTCCATTGCCCGCTCATTCCACCAGTTGGCCGGAAAGAATGATGACTGAACATGCTTCGCAGGCTTCATCGAGGTCCCCCTTTGGATAACCGAATTTTCGCGTAGCGCAGCCGTACATCTTATGTAGAGCAAATGCCGTGCCATTCGAACGATGAGGTAAGGCGAGATAAACGGCGCAATCCCAGAAGAAGTGTCGCGTGTCTCCGCCGCATTTCAGGCATGATGTGGCGTATATGAGGCACTCGTGAACCTTCTCCAATCGAGGAGAGCCGAACGCTTTCGGCCCTCCTTCAGTAGGGCAGCGGTTGTGTTGACGGCTGTCGTCGCCTCACCTGCTCTTCAGGGTGACCAGATAAGAGATCAGGCTGTCTATTTCCGCTTCGGAAGCCGTAGTGGCAGGCATGGCACTGCCAGCAACCGGAGAGAGAATCTGCTTCTTCAGCTCGCTGGCCGTCCTCCGGCTCCCAATCCCGTCCAGCGGAAAGCTGGTGTTCCCGGAGCCGGCGATTGAGTGACACGCCGAGCAACTGAGCTTGTCGAACAGATCCCTGCCCGAAGGCACGCCGTCTGCACTGCCCGCGCCATTCTGTTCGCCGGATGTATGCGTGTCGTAGTAAGCCAGAAACTTTGCAATTTCACTGGCCTCGCGGTCATCGATGTGCGAGCTGGCCATGTTCTGCATTCGGCGCACTTCCTGCGTCCAGCCTGCCCCGGAGCGCGACACGTTCAGGCTCAGAGAAAGCGCATGGCATTCCGAGCATTTGCCTGCGAACACCCGGAAGCCATGCTGGATATCGGGAGGATATGTACTGACGTTGACGGTTGATTTTGCCGCGCCATGATGCCATGGCTGGGCTGCCTGCGCGACAAAGACCGACACGACAGCCAATGCCGCAAGAGCTGAACTCGATAGAAACCAATTTTGCTTCATTGCCGATTCCTCGTCTCTGCCGTTAGAAGTTGAACTGAATATCCGCCTCATAGGTTCGATTGGCGCTGGAAGTGAACGCTACCGGATCGATGCCGTGGAAGTTTCCGACGGCAAGGCGGCCCACAATGTTCCCCCCGGAAGTGAATGCCTTCTCCACACCCGTCTGCCACTGCTCCAGATTGGTGGGGTGAATGCCGCTTGTCACATCCTGCCGCAGCCGGTCGTATCGTCCTGCCAAGGCAAAGCCGCGTTGGACGTAGTAATCGATCTCGGCATAGTATCCGTTGGAAAGATAGCTGCCGGGAGCCTCCGTGGCCGGATTCTCCCAATCGTCGTTGCCGTGCAGATAGCCGCCGAGGATGTCGACTTTGTCCCTGCCGATCATGTAGTTGGCGAACGCCCCTTCGCGACGGATGCGGCCGTAGTAGCTGAATTGATTGGCGAGGCCGGAGTTCTGAATCTGGTTCTTCTGGCCCTGATAGGTGACGAAACTGATTCCGCTTTCCGGCGCATACCACCAGTCGGCGTCTGCCCAGACATCTTTGCTGTTTTTACTCGAGTCGGACGTGAGGATCTCGCTGCCGTCGGCGTGATCGCCGTTCGTCACTTTGAGGTTGACCCCGAAGATTTCTCTGTATTTCGACGAGGCCCACGTGTATCCGGCTTCGGCGGCGACCGGCGACTGGTCGAGCACAAAGTTGGTTGGTCCCCGGTTCTCGAAAATCAGCGGTGCAGCCGGAAGCAGGCTGTATACCTCTGAGGCGCGAGTTCCGTCAGTTACCTGGAGGTGCTCCCGCCCCACGGTTGCATACCAACTGCTTTTTGCATTGCCGCCGACATAGCCTATGTGGGCGTTGGGCATGTTAGGGCTGGTCTGCCCGTTGGTGACGATGTCAAATTCAGAGTAGTAAAAGAACTGCGTATTCGGAATCCAGCCACCAAAATAGGCGTTCCAGGCCCCGACCTGAATGGCGGACGTAGAGGTCGTGGGCTGGCCCTGAGCCGTTGACCGTTGCGCCGAAAAATTGAAATCCGAAACTGCCATGGAAGCGTTATTGCTGAGCCTCCACTCGGGCTCTTTCCGCACCATATCGATAATCCGTTCGATCTCACCGTTGGGATCGAGGGACGGCGGAAGATGGTGTCCCAGCCGCTGGAACATGTATCCCTGCTTGTTAAGCACGGGTGCTATGGTGTGGCAGGCATAGCACTTCAAGTGATATCTCCGCGCATATTGCGGCACAGCGAGAGCGTTACGCGAAGCAGCGGTCAGGAGCAGCCAAACGACTGCCCCGAAAGCGATGCCAAGATGCCTTCTGAATTTCATAACCTGATCCTTTTTCTGTCCGAATGTGGTCTGCCGAACGCCGGCCGTTGCGTCTGCGGGCAAAGCCTGTCAACGCCAACGGCGGCTTTCGATTCTTATCTCGATCCAGCAGATAAAAGCCCGCGGAGCCGCTTCACCTTTCCACACTCCAGGTGCGGGATCAGCCAGTTCCGTGCTGGTTCAGGGATACTATCGTGGACAAAAACTCAGATGAGGAAGGTACAGAGAACGGT
>DAIDGW010000251.1 GCA_027452245.1 Acidobacteriaceae bacterium | reverse complement strand
TCCCTTCGTCGTACGTCTTTCGTCACCTCGCGGAGTGATTACCCGGATGTTACGCTTTGCATGTTTCATCCTCCCCGCAAACAGCTCAGTCCGGAGACACCCATGCACCGCTCCACCTGCATTCGTAGCCTGATTTTTCTTGCAACCGTTACGCTCGGCCTTACCACCGTCACGCCCGTCTTCGCCCATCACCTTAAAAAGAGCCAGTCGAATGTGTTTCAGGTCACCACAACTTCTGCCAAGGCGCTGGCGCTTTATCGGAAGGGAATGGCGGATTACGAGAATCTTTATCTCGAGCGCTGCAACGATGAGTGGCGTGAGGCTGTGAAAGAGGATCCGAATCTCGGGGTGGCATGGGCGTGGATCGCGTTCAACAGCAGCAATCCGCAGGAAGTGCATGAAGCGCGCGAAAAGGCCAAGGAGATCTCGCCCAAACTCACCCCCGGCGAGCAGTTGATGATTGCTTGGATTGTGAAGGTGCAGGAAGGGGATTTCATCGGAGGCATATCGGCCATGAACGACATGCTCGAGATGTATCCCAAAGACAAACATCTCCTTTATCTCGCCGCCAATTGGTTGATGACCGAAGACAGCAATGACCATGCCCAGCGCTTGCTAGAGAAGGCGCTGAGCATCGACAAGAACTTTCCCGCGGCTCTGAACGACCTTGCCTATGTGGAAGCCCGCCAGCGCGAGTTTGCCAAGGCTTTTGCAGCAATGGAACGCTACATTGTTCTGCTGCCCAACGAGCCGAATCCGCAGGATTCCTATGGCGAATTGCTGCGTATGGCCGGGGATTACGAGGGTTCGCTGAAGCACTATCGCGCGGCGCTCAAGATCGATCCGGACTTCGTCACCTCCCAGCTGGGACTGGGTGACACGTACGCTCTCATGGGAAACCAGCAACAGGCGCGCGTGGAATACGACAAAGCCATCCGTTTTGCCCCCAACGAGGCAGACCGCCTTTCGTACCGCATGCAGTATGCGATGACATATGTGCGTGACGGACACCCTGCCGAGGCCGATAAGGAATATCTCGCGATCGCGGCAGATGCCAGCGCTAAGGATCAGCCATTGGAGGAAGCGCAGGCCTTCCAGCGCATGGCCGAATATCAGAATGACGATAATGTCGCCTTGCACTATTTGAAATCAGCCGAAGATGCATTGAACAGCAAGACCATTTCTCCTGCAGAACGTGATGAAGAACTTTCGCGGGTGCTGCGTTTCTGTACCGTCCGGGCTTCGGATGCGGGAAATCAGGCTCTGGCCGAGAAATCCCTTAGCCAGTTGGAAGCCATGGCGAATGGCACGCATAACCGGGTGATCCAGAGTTCGTACAACGGGGCGGCGGGCACTCTGTTGATGGCACAGAAAAAGTACGATGATGCCATTGCCCATCTGGAGGATGACGAAGACGATCCTTTCAGCATGAATCTGCTGGTACAGGCCTATTACGAGACCGGGGACAATGATAAGCTGCACGACATTGAAGGCAAGCTTCGTGGCACAAACGTTCCAACTATGGAACAGGCTTTGGTCGTTCCGTCCGAGCGCACAAAACGGCCTCTGATCTAGCCTTCATTCAGCAGGCGGAATTCGCCTGCCAAATTCCCTTATCGGTGGCGTTGGTGTAGAGTAATGCACGCGGTGAGCACTGACGCCAAGCCTGCCACCAACGATCGACGTGCCAACCGGCGTATCAAAGCGCCCGCGCCGGTCCGCCTTCGTGCACATACCGGAAACGACCAATCCGCCCGTATTCGCGACGTCAGCTCCAGCGGCGTCTTCCTCTATACGCAAGCCAAAATCGAGCAGGGAACGGATGTGGAACTGGTTCTGATCCTGCCTGAGGAGTTGACTTTGGGCGCGAAATGCTGGGTATGCTGCCAGGCGACAGTAGTCCGAGTGGAGGAGTCGGGACATGAATTCGGCGTGGCTGCTCGAATCCGGCGCATGGATATGCTGCCCGAAATGGAAATGTAGAGTTCCCTTCCTGTACCAGCCGGAGTAGCCCCGTAATTTTTTCCAGAAAAGTGTGCGGGATTCGGCGCAGGACAGCAATTCCAGCTACAATCAACCTAAATTATTTCTAAAAAGGGCTTCCAATTGCATCAGTCTTGGTGCAATAATTACGGCCCTAGAATTGCTCTGGCCCATTGAAAGGTTCCAGGTAGGCTCAGCTATGTGGATAGAAAAGCTCGCCGGTGGAGTAATACGTGTGCAGACTCCCATCGGGCCGCGATATGTATTACCCTCTTTTTTGCAACGCATCTACCTAATGTGGATGTTTCGCAACTTCCCTATACTGCCTCACGCCGTGTTAAGCCGCAGACAACAACGCATGATCGATCGCATGTGCAGCGAACAAGCGTTCGCCTCCATCGCGTATTCCGACAGCATGGATGAGGCGCCCGTGATCGGCACGATCGAGCACCGCCCCCCGAACGGGGAGTCGCTACCTCCACGGCGTCCCTCAGCGAGCGAAGGCACCCGAGGCTTGGCTGCGGAAGTTCGTCAGAGGTCCTAACCGTTTTGGGGAGTGTTCTCACCGGAGTTGATCCCCATGCCCACTCTGATCTCGTACTCCGCACTGTGAGGCGATGGCGGACCGTAAAGCAGTTTTCAGTGGTGGAACAGGTCGCAAAAAATGATGTAATGAGTCGCACGGTGTCTGGCAGCAGCCTAAGAGCGAAATTGGCTTGTTCGCGCCGTTACAAAGTTCCATGCAAATGAGACCACGGCCTCGAAGGTAGTGAATCGACGATTCCAGAAAACTCTGCGATGTTATAATCCATGTTTGTCCTTCCGCGTGGATTCCGCAGTGAGGGCGCGTAGCTCAATTGGCAGAGCAACTGACTCTTAATCAGTAGGTTGAAGGTTCGATTCCTTCCGCGCTCACCACCTTAACCCCTTCGAAGCCCAGTATTTTCGCGGTGTTTGAGGTTTTTTTCATTTTCTGCCCGTCGCACCGCCAGTCGTAAAAAGTAACGCAAAGTAGCCTAGGGTCCCGTAAAATCCCCGAACTTTTGCCGGGGGGGTCCCGAACTCCGCCACGTCACTGAACCGTATCCGTCGCCGGAGGCTCGCCGATCGACGGTCTGGTCACGGTCTTGGCCACCCGTTTGCGAGCGGCACGCCGGTCTCGCCGCTCATTCCGAACCTTCTTCTGGAATGCGTCCTTCATCGTCGGCGGCGTCGGATGGACGTACTTCCGCGTCGTCGTGATGTTGGCGTGTCCAGCGGCCCGCTGCAAAGTGAATGGATCCACTCCGGTAAGACCAAGATTTGTCAGT
>DAIDGW010000250.1 GCA_027452245.1 Acidobacteriaceae bacterium | reverse complement strand
CGACGGCGCATCGACCTCGGCCCTTCTTCTTGAATTCGCAAATCAGCTGCATGGGAAGAAGTTGGATGGCTACAGCATTTGGCTGCTCTGGACCGATGGGGAAGAAGCGGTCCGCAACTGGACGGAAAGCGACAGCGTCTACGGAGCGCGCCATCTTGCGGCAAAGTGGCAGCAGGATGGGACGGCGAAAAAGATCAAAGCATTCCTGCTGACCGACATGATCGGCGATGCCGACCTCAACGTCGAGCACGAGGCCAACTCAACGCCGTGGCTTGAGGCGGTTGTGTATGAAGCCGCCAAGCGCCTGGGATATCAATCGCATTTCTACGATCGCTACTTTCCGATCGAGGACGATCATCTGCCGTTCCTGCGCGTGGGTGTTCCGGCGGCCGACCTGATCGATCTGAATTACGGCTACAACAATGTCTTCCACCATACGATCCAGGACACGGTGGACAAGCTCAGTCCCAATAGCCTTCAGATCGTTGGGTCCGTGGTTCTCGAAAGCATCCGGATCCTTGACAGCATGAATCCACTCCCGCCACAAGTGAACGCGCCGTCAGCGAGTTCGCATTAGTCAGACGCATGACCTTTTTTGCCCTTTGATCTGTTTTCATTTTTAATGGCACGGTATGCGAGTTGGCCGGTATCCGTGTTCCTGAGGGCTCACGGCAGTATGCAACTCGAGCGAAAGGAAAACTGCCGGGTCGAGTCTGAGAACGGCAATGTCCCGTGTTCTATTTCTGGATCCTATTCAACGTTGTCGCGGTCGCGCTGCTTGTGCTGGATTTATATGTCTTCCACAAGCCGGGCCGCGCCGTGAAATTCCGCAAGGCCATTGTCTTCAGCCTGATGTGGATCGGGCTGGCGGCGGTATTCGCAGTCATCCTGCATCTTTGGCAAGGACAGCGTGTCGCACTTGAGTTCGTCACCGGATACGTGGTTGAACTCTCGCTGAGCATCGACAACCTGTTCTTGTTCCTTGTGATATTCCGTTATTTCGCAGTTCCCGAGCGCCAGCAGCACCAGGTTCTCTTCTGGGGGATCATCGGGGCACTCATTTTACGCGGGCTATTCATCGGGGCTGGAATCGGCCTCATCGAGCATTTTCACTGGATCTTCTACGTCTTCGGAGTGCTCCTGATTTACAGCGGCATCCGGTTGGCAGTCATCGGCGAGCACCAGGTTGAGCCTGCGAAAAACCCGGTAGTCGGATTGGTGCGCCGCTGGCTTCCCATCACCGACGAGTACCACGATAGCAAGTTTTTCGTGCGCAGCTCATCAAAAGGGGCATTGTGCGCTACGCCGTTGCTGCTTGTGCTGATCGTCATTGAAACCACCGACCTGCTGTTCGCGGTGGATTCGATTCCGGCGATTTTGGGCATCACCCTGAATGCCTTCGTCGTATATACGTCGAACGTACTGGCGATCATTGGACTGCGCTCGCTGTATTTCGTAGCCGCGGGACTGATGGATAAATTTCGCTACCTGCACCATGGGCTGGCGGTGATTCTCGTTCTGATCGGGGCCAAGATGCTGGTGGAGGATTACTATCCGGTCTCGACCGCAGTGACGCTGGCAGCGGTTGCGGGAGTGGTAACGCTTTCAATCCTGGCTTCCATCATCGTGCCGGAACACGGCACTCGCAGCAATCAGATGTGACTTCGACGCCCGACCTGCGGAGCGGTTGGCGGCATACGTTATCATGATGCACGATGGCGCAAATCACCATTCATGTCCAGCCGCGGCCGTATCAGGCGCGCATCGAAAATGGATTGCTGAGCCGTGCCGGTTCGGTGCTGAGCGAGTCATTTCCACAGGCCAGCCGACTTTTCATCATCACTGTTCCTCCGGTTCGCAAGCGCTGGGGATCGAAGCTAGTTCAGGCGGTGACGGCTGCGGGCTTTCCGGTGCAAGTGATTTCGATGCCCGACGGCGAACCGTCGAAGCGCCTGGCGACCGTCGAACATCTTGCAGAGAAACTGTCCAAGCTGGGCGCTGACCGTAAGTCGGTCATTGTCGCGCTGGGCGGGGGGGTGGTAGGCGATATCGCAGGACTACTAGCCTCGCTCTATATGCGCGGCGTCGAATTTGTGCAGGTTCCCACCACGGTTCTGGCGCAGGTTGATGCGTCGATCGGCGGGAAAACCGGCGTGAACCTCGTAGCAGGGAAGAACCTTCTGGGAACTTTCTATCATCCGCATGCCGTGCTGATCGACCCGCAACTGCTGAAGACGCTGCCGGATCGGGAGTTTCGCTCTGGCCTGTACGAATCGCTGAAGTGCGGGATTATCGGAGATGTCGAGCTATTTCTGCGCTTCGAGCAGGGCCGGACCAAAATTCTCAAACGCGATCCTGCGGAACTGGAAGCGATCATCGCGCAATCAGTGAAGCTGAAGGCCGAAGTTGTTTCCGCCGATGAGAAGGAAGGCGGACTGCGGCGCGTGCTCAACCTGGGACATACCATCGGCCACGCGCTCGAAGCGGAAACCGGTTATAAACGCTTACTGCACGGCGAGGCGGTGGCCTGGGGGATGATCGCAGCGACCAATATTGCACTTACTGTTGGGCGCACGGACAGCGTGACCGCCGGCCGCATTGCGGACGCGGTGCTGAGCCTGGGACGTCTTCCGGAAGTGAATGTCAGCCCACGGAAGATTCTCGGCCGATTGCAATCCGACAAGAAAACGCAGAACCGCATTGTGCATTTCATCCTGCCGCGGGAAATCGGAAAAGTGGAGGTCGCCAGCGATGTCCCGGAAGCTGCCATCCTCAGCGCAGTTGAGGAATTGCGCCGGCTTTCGCGCGGAGGCTGGGTCTGGGGAAAATAACTCCGCGAGGGAAGTTCAATTAAGAATGCCTGAATCCACAAAATCGACTATTGTCGGAGCCTCGCCCGAAGGAGCGAACGATCCAAACTCCGCGGCTCGCGCAGTGCGCGAGATGTTTACATCGATCGCTCCCCGCTACGATCTGCTGAACCATGTTCTTTCATTCAATGTCGATCGCATGTGGTGGCGGCGTGCCGCGCGCACGTTTCAACATATTCTCCGGAATCCCGATGCTCGCGTACTCGATCTCTGCTGCGGCACAGGAGACATGACGTTCGCCCTTCGCCGGCAGGCAAATAACTCCGGGGCACAGATTCTCGGCGCTGATTTTTCCCATGCCATGCTGCAGCGCGCTTTTCAGAAATCGGCTAAAGCTTCGTTAGTCACGCGCCCGGGCTGGATCGAGGCCGATGCTCTGCAACTTCCATTTCCGTCGGGAGATTTCGATCTCGTCACTTCCGCTTTCGGGTTCCGCAATCTCGCAGATTACGATGCCGGATTGCGGGAGATAGTTCGGGTTCTTCGTCGCGGCGGAGAATGCGGCATTCTCGATTTCGGCGAACCGCGGGGCCTGATGGGCCACTTGTATCGCATTTATTTCCGGCAGGTGCTGCCGCGCGTGGGCACGCTGATCTCCGGCGTCTCCGGCCCTTATGCCTATTTGCCCGCGTCTGTAGAGCGTTTTCCTGCGCCGGAACAGATGCTGGAGCGTATGCGCCGCGCAGGATTTTCCCAGGTCAGTTGGAAACCCTACACTTTTGGAATTGCCGGCCTGTATTGGGGAAAGATCGGGAACTGATGAGGAAGGCGAACTAAGTGGCCGAAACGCCGGCGCTCTGCGCGGGCTGCGATTTGTTGAAGCTTTCGGTGAAAGCTTCTTCCACGGAGTACTTGATCACGTGCTCGTACTCGGGACCGAGAAATCGCCGCAGTTTTTCAGTATTCATGATGTACTGTCCCGTCATGTAGGGCACGGCTTCGGGAGGAATGGCCGAAATTTTCCAGTTCCATAAGAATCGAAGCACGGTTTGCATGGCCCATCTTCCCGGAACCTGAATCAATTTCGCGCCTGCAATTTCGATGCAGCGCGCGAATGTAAGCGGATCCCCGTGACCGGCGACGTTCAGAACGGTGAGCCGCTGAGTCTCGGGCTCGCGCTGCAGAATGTGCTGCATCAGCCGCGCCATGTCGTCCACATGGATGAACTGGATTTTGTTGTCCAGATATTTTTGTCCGCGCGGCAGCATGCAGGGCAGGCGTTTTCCTTCGGAGCGCATTTTTTCCGCACGCGGGCCTTTTCCATTGGGTGTGCCGTGAAAAGCTCCCATCAGATAGTTCTCAACGGTCGGTCCGGCGAAAATATGCGGACGCAGGAGGTAGACGCTGCATCCGCGCATGGCCGGAGCCCGTTGCTGCACGACCTCGTCGGACTCCTTCTTGTGAATGGCATAGGGAAGGGTGTGCGCGCCGAGAGGGAAGTCCTCGGTTACCGCGCCGGGGAGTTCCGGGCCATAGGCGGAGACGCTGCTGGGAAAGATGAACTGCCGGACACCGGCGTCGCCGGTCCGATTCGCTTCAGTAACGGCTTCCATCACGCGCGCCGTTCCAGCGACATTGATCTGCCACATGCGATCCAGATCGAGAACTCCGGTGCGGACGGGGTCAATGACGAAAGCTAGATGAATTACTGAAAAGGCGTGAGTGTCACGAAATAGCTCGTAAAGAGCGCGGGTGGAGGATTCCTGGGCGAGATCGAGTTGCTCGAATTGCAGCGGGGCATCGGTGGTGGGCGGACGCATATCCACGCCGATGACGGAAAAATTCTTCAATAACGGCAGCAGCCGGGAACCGAGGTTCCCGGCGACTCCGGTGACTACCACGACAGGTTTCATCAGTTCGATTTGGGAGCAGGCTGACTCGGTGCAGACGAAGCGGTTGGCGGCGGCGCCAGATGGGGACGCGGTGTCGATCCCGGCCGTGGCGGCATCATTGGCCCGCCCCCCGGACCGGCCGGACCAAAGTACAGTTCGTTCGTCTCCACTTTGTACGAATTCTGGTACTTATCCATGGCATCGCGCATGGCCTGGCTCTGCAGTGTGTTGTGAATCTCGTTCTTCACCTGATCCAGCGGCAATTGTTCTTTGCTGACGAGCTTGTAAACGTAGTGTCCGCCGGCGTCGTTGATGACCTGCGACACCTCGCCAACCTTCAGATCAAAGACCGCCGCGTGTCCCGGGGGTAGCCCGGTGCGGCGTACCTTCGGCAGGTTCACGGTAGGAGATTCAATCTTCATGCCGGCCGCATCGAAGGCTTCTTTTTGCAGCTTCATGAAGTCTTCCCCTGCAGCGGCCCGCGCGCGGAGAGTGTCAGCCAGCTTGGACATTTCCTGCTCGGCTTGCTCTTCCTTGGCTCGCTGTTCGTTCTGCTTCTGCTGTTCCTGCTCGGGCGTGACCTTCTCGTTGGAATCCAGTTTCTCCGCCTGTATCTGCTTCATGCGGGGAACGAATAGCCGATCCACGTCATACTGTTCGAAAGCTTCCGGATTCTGCTTGTAATACTCTTCGATCTGCGAGTCCGGCACATTTGCCGCTTCCGCCTGAACCTTCCTTTGCAATTCGTTGGTGAGGATCTGCATGCGCGCAAACTTCATGGTCTCTTTGAATTGCGGGCTATCTTCCAGGCCTTGCTGCTGGGCCGCTTGAGAGAGGGCCATGAGACGGGGCAACACGCCCACGAGTTGCCGCTTGAGTTGCGGCGTCATATTCGGAGCCAGGCCATTCGCCAGTTTTTCGAACTGCGCCTTGGTGATGACCGTCTTGCAATCGGATGTTGACGCCGTCTTCGTTCCCTTGGCAGTGCTTTTAGCAGCTGTGGATTTGGTGGTCACGGCCTTCTGCGGACAGACCCCAATGATGGTCAAAACGGCGGCTTCAGGCGGAACGGATGCGGCGGTATCCGCGGCTTCCGGAGCCTCTGCGCCAGCCATGGGATTGCTTCTTGCCGGAGGTGGTGTTGCTTGCGGCGCTTGCGCCCATGCAAGGCTCCCCAATAAAACACACACCAGCCAACTCTTACGCATAAAAAATCTCCTCCAAGGATTGGTCCATCAGAAAATCGGAAAGTTCTGAGCTTGTCATCGTAGCACAGCGTACAGGGGGTAAGCAGGTGACCTCAGTTTGCAGACCAGGAATCAACCTGCGGAAGACACTTTACAGGATCACCCCTGCTCTGAAATCCACTCCTGCAATTTGCGAAAAGCGGCGCCCCGATGGCTGTAGCGAGATTTCTCTTCCGCTGTCAGTTCGGCAAATGTCTTTTGAATTTTCGGGAAAAAGAACAGCGGATCATAGCCGAAGCCATTCGATCCCCGAGGTGCGGGGAGAATCACTCCCTCGGCGGTCCCACGGAATGTCGCGACTGTCTGACCGTCCCGCGCGGCGGCCAGTACGCAGACAAATCTAGCCGTCCGCTGACCTGCGGCTACATTTTCCAATTCGCGCAACACGCGCTGGTTATTGGCTTCGTCATCGGTATTCGATCCCGCTTCGTGCGGTTCCTGGCCCAGGAGTTCCGGAGCGGCATATCGCGCCGAATGCACGCCTGGCGCGCCATTCAGAGCATCGATCTCCAGCCCCGAATCGTCCGCGATCACGATCTCTCCGGGAACAGCCAGGCTATATTCTTCCGCCTTCTTGCGGGCGTTTGCCTCAAAGGTGGCTCCATCCTCGACGACCAGCGGCAACGACGAGAAATTCGGGATTCCCGCAACCTCGACCCCAAGTTTCGCCGCCGCGCCGGCAAAATCGCGCAGCTTGCCCGGATTCGATGTGGCAATCAGGATTCTTCTCATCAGTTCGGTTTCTGCTTAATACTCAGGGCGCTTGAGAGGTTGTAATCGGCTTCCGCAAACTTCCAAGAAACAACCAGACTATCAGCCCAGCCCCAACCAGGGAGATCCACCCTCCAGCCGTGCGATCCCAGGTGCGAACAAAGGTCACGCGTACGTGGTTCATGCCCGCCATTACCGGGACAAGGATTTGTCCATTTTTGCGGGTTGCTGTTTGAACCGTGTGATCATTCACTTCCACCCGCCACGCGGGATAGGCGAACAACTTCAGGGCCAATCTGTCGGGACTCGACATATCGGCCGTAAAGGCTTTGTTCCCGGCATTCCATTCCGTTACCTGAATGGCTCCGTGCGCCGGACCATCAATGGTCACTTTTCGCGCATCTTTGTCGATGGCCGACGGATCCACTCCGTTCGGCGTGTACTCGTTGGTGCCCTCGTACCCGATGTCGGAATCCATGTTGTCTTGCATCTCACGCAGATCGCCGTTGTTGTCCCACCACGGCGCCTGTATGCGATTCCAGCCCAAAACGATGACCAGCAGCATCAGCGCACAGGCCGCTGCGCGTTTCCATGAACGGTGGACTCCGATCGCCAGAACCAGCACCATTACCATGCTCAGGCACAGCAGCCATCGCCATGGAAACTGCATAAATTCCATCTTCGGCATCCAATGCCAGAGGAACGCGCTTACGGGAAGGAGCACGAAGACGCAAGCGGTTGCCCAGGCCGCTAATCCTGCCCATGCGTCAGAAGAAATCCGCTGATATTGTCGTACTGCCCATGCTGCGCTGATGGTGATGGCGATTTCTGTAACCGCCAGCCATGACACGAGGTGATTGAAGGCATCGTGATCGGCGTCTTTTGTGTGGATAAAAAGAAAGTTATCTTGCGGGCGCGCTCCAGGAGAGAGTGCCTGCGCAATTTCAACCCAGCGCTGCTCGTAAATGGCGGGTAGCAGATAAAACCCGGCGAGGCCTGCGCCCAGCAAAACGGCTACCGCTCCAACTAAAAGAATTGCCCAGGCCTTTCGCCGCCAGGCGACGATTAGAAGCAGCAAAGCGAGCGAGTAGTGGATCATCACGGCTGCGGGCGCATTCGTCAGCCACGCCGCGGCAAGCAAAAGAGAGAGCCAGGGAAGAACCCGCCAGCGCTGGTCCGGCGTTCGCAGCACCAATAAGAACAACCAAGGCAGCAATGCGGCTGCCAGAAGTTCCGCGAAAGCGCTGCGCCAGTAAACGATCAGCAGATGATACGGGTTCACCGCATACAATGCCGCGGCGAAAATAGCATGGCGCCGCGGCAACCACTCTCGCGCCAGCACGAACATCGATAGGCCTGCCAAAACAAGACAGACCCACAGATATATGTCTGAAACCAATATCCAGGGAAAGATCTTGCTCAGGAAGGCTCCTAGCATCCATGACGCGGGAGGGTAAAAAATAAACCTGGGCTCTCCGTACCCAAAGTTGGCCATTTCAGCCCAGCGAGTCAGAAAGGTTCCTTGCGTCCATTGGTTTGCGACGTCCAGCCACGAATACAGATGGAATTCCACGTCGTGCCCGGAGGGAGTTCCTTCGAAGAAGAAAGGAATTTCCACCGAGAACGCCGCCAGCCCAATGACGATGATTGGCATCCACAAAAGGGAACGGAATCCCGAGTTTTTGGGGTGGAGATTACCCAGAGAGCAATCCTGGTTGCAGGCTCGACATCGGCCGAATTTGACGACTTTCTATATTTAACCCAGTTTTCATATTTCTGAAACAGCGCTGCAATCGGCACCCGCTACCGTAATCGCATTGGGGTGGAACAGACCACGATATCTCGGGGACTTGACTAAAGACGGGGTTAAGCTCCCCGAGGTTTCGGTATCACCTCCAAGCCTCTCTCTTCGTCTCCTAAACCTGCCTGGTTCCTTCACTCACACCAACCATCCTGCCTCAAACCTGCAAGGAGAGGCTTGTTTCGCGGTGATTTCCGCGGAAATGTTCAGGGAAAGCGCTAGGAATGAAGGGGGCGGTTAGACGGAGGCCACGTCTTGCGGATGGCGCTGCTGGTGCAATTCCGAGAGAAATTCATCCTGCTGCAAAGACGATCCGCGGCGCAAGAGTTCCAGCAGAGGATCTTCCATATCTTCGCCATTGTCGTCGGATGATGCTTCGCGCTCAAACTGCCTGGGATCCGCGACCAGCGCACGCGGGGACACGCTCAACTCCGGCGTGGCATCCGGCGATGTCCGCAGCACGTCGATGAGGTTTCCTACCTGGGCGCGCTGTTCCGCCGTGCGGGAAGGGAATTCCACGCCCATGCCATAACCGGGATGCGTAACGCGCACCATGCCCTCGGTATGGACTTCGACGGCAGAGGTCTTCAGGCAGAGGTCTACGAGCGATTGCTCAGGAAAGGGCGCGTTAGTTTCCACATAGCAGCCACCCAAACTGAGGTCGCTCAGCTTGCAGTGTGGAACGATCTCATTGCTATCGGGGGTGTCGCCTGTCGATGCCGCTTTTACCCAGCGCCTCAACTCCTCGGCTGCGTCGTCGGGAAGATCCACGAACTGTACGCCGGTTTGTCCGTTGGCATTCGCCCAAGCCACCCGCCCATCGGTTTCGATTTCCAGCGCGCCGCCAGGCAATTTGAAACGGAACTTCAGAACGCAGCCTTCGGCCTGCTGTTCGGCGGTCAGAACATCTAATCCGGTTTCGCTGACGTCGAGCAAGATGCCTTCGATTTTTTCCGCCTCTGAGCCGGTGATGTCGACCGGCGCCTGGACCGAAATCCGGCAAGCCCGCCGGCGTTCCCGGTTTAATAGTGCGGCGACCGCGCGCAGTCCGGCTTCCGCCTTTTCTTCAGAGAGCGGCTTGTGCAGAACAAAATGCGCCCCACCGCTGAGCACCTGCCGTACTTTGGCTGGATCGGCGATGAGAGCTACGGTGAGAGGTGGTTTGCCTGAATTCACCCGCCGCGCTTCCTGAAGCACGTGGGCTGGGATATCAGGATCATCGAAGTCGAGCAAAAGAGCGTCAAATCTCTGCCGCTCAATGGAAGCCACCGCGGACTCCGCATTGCTGGCGCGATCCATGGCAATTCCGAGTCCGGGCAGAACTCTGGCCAGAACGTCGGATGCTTCGTTATCGCTTGATACCAGTAATGCCTGCAAGTTCATGGTAAATGGAGCGAATCTTTCAGAGTTGCTCGATTACGGCCAGCGAGGAGCTGCCGGTCGACTTCCTTTGGAAGAACTTGCGCTGCTTGACCCCGCTCCCGCCTTTGCCGACATTGCTTCGGTTGCGCCCTGCGCCTCGTCAACCTCGGCCAGGACGGCATTGTCCTCGTCGTCGTTCTCCGCCAACAGCGGCGCCACTTCACGCAGCTTTTCGGCTGCCTGTTGCAGCATTTCGATCTGCTTGCCCAGCTGGGCGTATTTGGCCTGTTTTTGCCTCAGGACCTCATGGATGTCCTTCATACTTCCCCCTGCAGGCAAATTTAAGGATGGCTTCTGAGACGGTCAACGGTAATCCCCCCTCCCCGATTACGAGGGTAATTACGGGAGAGGAGTTTCTCT
>DAIDGW010000249.1 GCA_027452245.1 Acidobacteriaceae bacterium | reverse complement strand
AGGAGATGCCTCGCCGTGAAGGCTAAAGCGCGGGCCGGGGGAGGACGGAATGAGAGCGACCACAAAGAGTGCAGAACCGAGGTGAGCGAGTGAAGAAGCGGCGAGTGAAGATTATCGAAGATCCAAAGCTGCGGGGAGAGTGGGTGGAGTCGGTGTTCGTGGCGCGAGCGAACGAACAGGGGCTGCCGGTGAGCAAGCCATGGGGAGAGTCGAAGAGCTTCGATTTTGTGGTGGGGAGCCCGGGAAATTTTGTGAGCGTGCAGGTGAAGTCGACGGTATTCGAATGCGGCGGCGGATACGGCTGCTCAGTAAAAAAGAACAATCAATTCTATGAGCCGGGATCGTTTGATTTCGTGGCGGCATACGTGATTCCGGAAGATGCGTGGTACATCGTGCCGGCGGCAAAGCTGAGCGGCAAAGGGTCGATGATCCTGTGCTCGGACGCGAAGCAGGCGCTGTATGAGGAGTATCGGGAGGCATGGGACCTGCTGCGGAAGGCGATCAAGGCAGAAGAGGCGGAAGCGCGCGAGGAAGCGAAGCGTGCGGTGGGGCCTCCGGCGGGAGTGGCGGGACGGATGCAGTTCGCGTTTGGGCGGCTCAGGAATTGCTTTGAGGGAAGTTCGGTGAGGCACCGGGAGCGGGAGGAAGAGTGAGATTGGGGGAAGTCTGGCGCAAGCGGAGCCTGGGCGGGGGTGGGTGCGTCGGCCTTATGGTCCGTGTTGTATAGTTCCCCTGTTCGTTCCAGGGGGGCGCATGGCGGATCGAGGAAACTCCAAGCGGCAGATTGCGACGTACATTTTCTTGTTGGCGCTGTTCAGCAGCGTCTTCTACTTTTTGATTCTGCGGGCGCATTCTCTGGGCAGCGGCGGCGGCCTGTATGTGCTGGGGATCATGTGGTGTCCGGGGCTGGCGGGGATGCTGACGCTGAAGTTGAACGGGCGATCGCTGGCCGACCTGGGATGGCGCTGGCCGTCGCGCAAGTATGCGGCGATGAGCTGGTATGTGCCGCTGCTCTACGCCGTGATTGCGTATCTGATCGTGTGGAGCTCCGGGCTCGGCGGATTTCCCAATCGTGATTTCATTCAGCAAGCCACTGCCCGGCTGGGACTGCGAATGTCGCCGGGCGTTTCCACGGTGATTTATATCCTGCTGGTGGGCAGCTTCGGCATGGTGGGGAGCATGTCGCACGCGCTGGGCGAGGAGATTGGGTGGCGCGGATTCTTCGTCCCGGAGCTGTTCAAGAACGTAGGGTTCACGGGGACGGCGCTGATCAGCGGCGTGGTGTGGTCGCTGTGGCACTACCCGATATTGATCTGGGCCGATTACAACGCGGGCACCGCGACGTGGTACGCGCTGACCTGCTTCACGGTGATGGTGATCGCGATCTCGTTTGTGTTTGCCTGGATGCGGCTGAAATCGGGCAGCCTGTGGACGGGAGCGATACTGCATGCCAGCCACAACCTTTATGTCCAGGCGATCTTCACGCCGTTGACGAAGAATACCGGGAAGACGGCCTGGTATATCGACGAATTTGGATGTGTGCTGCCAGTCATCGCGATCGTGTTTGCGATTTATTTCTGGCGCCGGCGCGGCGAGCTGACGCGACAAGCAGAGGTACGGCAAACAGAAGCGGTGGCGGCGGGTTAAGTCGCTATCCGGCGTGGCGGACCAGCACTTCGGCCGGCAAGAGCGAATTCATCGATCCCGAGCGGAAGCCTTCGAGGTCGAGCGTGACGAACTTGAATCCGAGAGCTTTGAAGACGCGGGTGAATTCGGCGGCCATCTCGGGAGTGAAGGCGCGGACCATTTCTTCGCGGGCGATCTCGATGCGAGCAATTTCTCCGTGGTGGCGGACGCGGAACTGGCGGAATCCGAGGCGGCGCAGCGCATCTTCTCCCTGCTCGACCATGGCCAGGGCTTCGCGGGTGACGGGACGCCCGTACTCGATGCGGGATGAAAGGCAGGCGGAGGCGGGTTTCTCCCAGACGCGCAATCCGGCGGCGCGGGCCAGTTCGCGGATATCCTGCTTGGTCAGTTGGGCGTGGAGGAGCGGGGTAAGTACGCGGTGCTGGCGGGCGGCCTGCTGACCGGGGCGGAAGTCTCCCTGATCGTCAAGATTCACGCCGTAGGCGATGGCATCGAAGCCGCGTTGGGCGCGGACGTTCTCCATGGCGGCGAACAATTCGTCTTTGCAATGAAAGCAGCGCTGCCCGTCGTTGCGGACGTAATCGGGGCGATCCATCTCGGCGGTGGCGATCACTTCCACCGGGATATGCTGCTCGGCGGCGAAATCGAGGGCGTCACGGAGATGGGTGCGGGCCAGGCTGGGAGAATCGGCCAGCACCGCCAGCATATGGTCGCCGAGCACGCGATGCGCCGACCAGGCCAGAAACGCCGAATCGACTCCGCCAGAGTAGGCGATCAGCAGGCGTCCGGCGGCGCGCAGGGCGGATTCCAGTTGCGCCTGTTTTTGCTGGAGAGTCATGGCGTTTCCCTCCACATGGTAGCAGGGAGTGGCTCGGGAAGCCTGCGGATTGCGATTACTGTGAGGTCTTCAGTAGAGGCGGTCCTGGTGGCGCAGGTTGCCAAAGGAGCCGATGTTGGCGAGGGTGAAATTGAAGCGGTAGAGATTTTCGTTGCGCACATTGGCGAGATAGTAGCGGCGATACTCGAGCGTCACTCCGCAGCAGTCCCAGTTGTAGGAGGTTTGCGCGCTGGCGAACTGCAGGATGCCGGTTTCGCCATCGATGCCAAAGCTGCTGGCGGCGCTGAATCCGCGCCGGCTAAGGTCACCGTATCCCAGGCCCACGCGGAATTGCTGGAAGGTGCAGGTGCCGGCTTTGATTTGCGTGGGAACGCTGCAAGTGGGCGAAATCGTCCCGGAAGGAAAGTTCACCAGGTGCGGCTGCGGCGTCAGCGGAACCTGCAGGAAGGCGTCACCTCCGCCGATGGTGAATGGTCCCATGTGGTAATTCACCAGCAAGGTGCTGGCATTCAGGCGTCCAAGTTGGAAATCGTAGTCGGCGTCCCATTCGGCGTCGGTGCGTTCGCTGGTTTGCACGCGCAGGCGCGAAACCAGCGGAGACAAGTGGCGTGGCTCGGTGGCAAAGGCAATCCCGGTCAGATCGATGGTGGTGGCAAACACATTGCGCTGCCCGGGTACCAGCGCTCCCCCGAAGTTCGGATCGGCGAAAAATTTCTGGAAGACCTGCCAGTTTACAACTTCGCGGGTCGCCGGACGATCCAGGCAATTCTGCTGCTCGGTGCGAGGCGTGCCTCCCCAGGGAGTGGTCTGCTCCGGCGCCGCGTTTCCGATCAGCAGCGCCGACATCTGGGTTTCGCAAGGTTTGGGCGGTCCCAAGCGTTTGGCGAACAGGCGGGTCGTGAATCCATACAAGACTTCGTTAGTATCGCTGAGAATGTCGCGATCATCGAAGCGCAGAATGTTCTGGAATCCGTTGACGCCCTTCACGTAGCGGTAATTCACCAGCGGTTCGATGACGTGCTTCCACTTGCGCCCGAGAAACTCTTTTTGGAAGACCCGCTCCAGGGTTGGTGGACGCAGTTCCACATCCGTTTGCAGGGCCTGCCGGTTCAGGGGAGTATCCGCCGTGGTTTCCAGCGGAGTGCCACCGCTGATCAGCCGCTTGGTGTAGTAGGTTTCATGCAAGGTGAGCGCCGGGCGCAGCGACCATCCGTGATAAAGCAGGGGCAGGTAGATCTGAGGATTGAGGTCGAATCTGCCGGTCGGATGCACGGTGGGATATCCCGGCCCGCTGCGGGAAAGATCGGCAAGATTTGTATCGAGCGACCAGTAGACATGTGAGTCTCCGATTCGCTGATTGATGCCGTCGAACTCGAACGCGGGCAGGTGATTGATGGTGACCGCCTGTTGCGTGACCGCGGTACTGGTCGTGGGGCAGGTCAACGACGACGGGCTGGGATTGGGGCAACTGGTGAGCTGAAAGTTCTGATAGCGGCCGAGGAATCCGCTGAGAAAGAACCCGTCGCGCGAGCGCGTCATGAACGCGCTCGACTTGACTTCAGAGTTGACCGCCTCGGTGAAAGCGTCGCTGAAGGCTTCGCGGAATAAGTATGAGCTCAGATAATCGATGTCGGCGACGCTGCGGAAGCCGCCCAGAGTGCCGACTGCCTTCAGCATGGGCTCCTCGCCTCCCTGTTTTTGCGGTGGCGAGCCGATGCCGCGATCGATGACGCCGAAATAGGTCAGGTCGATATAGGAATGATCGCTGGGACGCGCGCGAAACTGGCCTTGCTGCTCCCATCCACGAAGCGAGAAATACTGCGCGCCGATATTGCCATCCATGCTGCGATTCATCGCCCAGTAGAAGGCGTCGCCGATGACATTTCCTCGAATCGAAGATCGGCTGACGGTCGGAATCAGGAATCCCGACTTGCGGGCTTCCGGCTGCACAGGATGGGTCGCAAAGGGGAAATAGAAAATGGGGACGCCGTGCAGGACGAAAATACTGTTGTAGAGTTCGGCATTGCCACCCACATCGACTTTGACCTTATGCGCCTCAAAGAGCCACTTCGGATGCGGCAGCGAACAACTGGTCACGGTTCCGTCGTAGACCATGTAGTGTTCGGGCTTGTCTTTAATGACGATCTTGCCGGTGAAGGCAAATGGCGAGGTCGAGGTCAGCAGGACACGGTTGGCCTGAAATTGTAATCCTGTGGTACCGGTCGCGTCATAGAATTTGCCAGTCTCGGTTTCCAGGTTGTAGCTGCCGCGACTGGCGCGGATGTGATCGTCATTCGGCCCCCCATCGAGGGAGAGATGTCCTTCGGCGGTGGCGTCGCCGGTATCGGAGTTGTACGTCATCTCATCGGCTTTGAGGATGTAATCGTGATAGTAGACTTCCGCGGCACCGTGCAGCTTATAAATGTCCCCAACCTTCTCCTGCTGGATGGCGCAAAGGGTCGGCTCGTCGGGACGGAGTTTCGCCTGCTCCGCACAAGGAGTATTGTCGGGAATTTTCGTCTTCTCTTTCTGTTTTTCAGATTTTTTTTGGGTCGCGGCTAGCGCAATTTCCGGCTGCAACTGGCTGGTTACTAGTGGGGTGAGCAGAATGAGATGACAAAGGCACGTCGCCGTGATAAGGAATCTGTTGCGGGAGATCATCGGACCCAAATCATCGCAGATCGATCTTCATTGCAAACCAGCGAGGCACACGGTCTCGCAAATTATGCGGCTTCGTGAAGTTAGCATGCCGCCGCCGCACAGGAAAAGTAGTGAATAAGGCTAGGATTCGAGCGGCTCGACGTTAAGTTGTATGCTTCGCTTGGCCCTCATATTTTTATTTTTGCAAAGATTGTCTGCCCATGAATTCTGATCAGTACAGCGAGCCGACCGCGACATCTCCCGAAACCCAAAATTTCTCCTCAGAGAATGCGGCTCTGGAAGAAAGTCGCAAAACGACTCAATCTTCGGATGATGCGAGCGGCAAGGGGGAGTCCGAAGTGTGGCGCAGCGAAGTCGCAGAGCGATTGAGCCGCTACCGCGCCCGGCGGAAAGCTCGCCCGCCGCGCTACCCATCATTGCGGCTGAAATTTGATGCTCCGGTATTACCTGCGGCTTCCGAAAGATCCGCCGGAGGGCAGCCCAGTTTTGGACCTGCATCAGACAACGCTTTGGCACTCGACGGTTTTCCTGCAAGCGTGACCGAACCACAGGTCAGTGAGCCTCCTGCGGTTGCGGTAAATACGCTTGCGGCACAAAATTCCGGCTCCGGCGCGCCTGCGCAGACGAACAACAGAAGTGCCCGGATCATACAATTTCCGTCTTATACCCCGCGCGTGCCTTCACCGGATGAACTGGCCGAGCCGGTGATCGATCGTCCGCGCATTCTTGAGGTTCCGGAATTTGAGCCGCCCCCGCCGGCGCTCGGCGGTATCACGATTGAACCGGCAGAGGTCAAACAACTCGAGCGGCGGCCAGGAATTGATTTTCCCTTGCAGAGCGCTGCCATGGGCCGGCGCGTTCTGGCGGCAGCTTTCGATGGAATCGTGGTTGCGCTGGCTTCGGCCGTTTTCGGGTACGTATTCTGGAAAGTAACTGGTGTGCAGCCCCCGAGAATCCAGTTGGTCGGGCTGGCAGCCGGAGTTCCCTTTCTACTCTGGGGAGCGTACCAGTACCTGATGTTGACCTATCGAGGCAGCACGCCGGGGCTGAAAGTCGCCGGGCTCGAACTGGCTCGCTTCGATGGGAGCGCCGCCCGACGCCGCCTTCGCCGTGTCCGGGTACTGGCTTCCTATCTCTCAGCCATTTCACTCGGGATGGGATATTTGTGGCTTTTTCTGGATGAAGACGCGCTGTGCTGGCATGATCGCATTACCCACACGTTCCTCAAGCCGAGGCCGAGACAGGGGAATCGTGGGGCCGCACCGGAAGACTGATTTCCCTAGCTCTCTCAAAGGCTTGAAGCCATTCCGGAGGCGCTACGCCTGTGCTATCTTCAAGTGTTCATATTTCTCTCTTTACTATCAACGTAATCATTAAAGAATGGCAGCTTCAGTCGAGGGTTCCAAACCAGCGGTTAAGGTCTTCGTCGCCACCACGGTGATGTTGACCTTCATTTCTTTCTGGCGGGCATCGGCGATTGTCCTCTCCGACCTCGCTTCCTCAGCCTACTACGCCGGTGGAGACGCCGAAAAAGTCATTGGCAAGAGTGCCCCCTGGTTCATCCTCGCTGTAATGCTTTTCAGCTACGCGGTGCGGGCTCTCTACATCGAGTCCAGTTCCATGTTCGTCCGTGGTGGCGTGTACCGTGTGGTGAAAGAGGCGATGGGGGGCGGGCTGGCCAAGTTCTCGGTCTCGGCGCTGCTGTTTGATTATGTCCTCACCGGCCCGATCAGTGCCGTTTCGGCCGGGCAGTACCTCGCCGGATTCATCAAAGACATCGCCATTTATCTGCACCGGCCGCTGCACTTCAGCGACAACTATTTTGCGGCCGCCCTGGCCATTGTTGTAGTCATTTACTTCTGGTGGAAGAACACACAAGGCATCCACGAGTCCAGCGAGAAAGCAATGCAGATCATGATCATCACCACGGTGATGGTGGTCATCCTGATCGTCTGGGCCGGATACGCCGTGCTGCGCAGTTCCGCCCCTCTGCCGCCGAGTCCATTCAAGGCAGGAATTCCCATTACCAAAGAATCGGTGGGATGGCTGCACGGAACCATCTTCGCCCATCTGACCTTCATCCTCGTTTTTGTTGGATTCGGGCATTCGGTGCTGGCAATGAGCGGCGAGGAGACTCTGGCCCAAGTCAACCGCGAAATCGAGCATCCCAAGCTGAAGAACCTGGAAAAGACCGGGCTGGTGATCTTCATCTACAGCCTGCTGTTCACGTCGCTGGTATCGTTCTTCGCGGTCATGCTGATTCCGGACTCGGTTCGCCCCAGCTTTTTCGCGAACCTGATTGGCGGAATCACCATGTACCTCCCCGGTCCCCTGGTTGCCCGGCTGATCTTTCACGGATTCGTGGTGCTAGTGGGAGTGCTGATTCTTGCCGGGGCGCAAAACACTTCCATCGTGGGCGCGAACGGGGTTCTAAATCGCGTTGCCGAAGACGGCGTACTGACCAGCTGGTTCCAGAAGCCGCACCACCGCTATGGCACCAGTTACCGCATCATCAATCTGATCGTCATCCTGCAGCTGACCACGATTTTCCTCAGCCTGGGCGATGTCTATGTTCTGGCGGCGCTATACGCCTTCGGGGTGATCTGGAGCTTCGCCATGAAGTCGCTGGCCGTGCTGGTGCTCCGCTTCACCGAGCCCGGCAACCGCGAGTGGAGAGTTCCGGGCAACCTGCACATCGGCAACAAAGAAATTCCGATTGGCCTGCTGATAATTTCGGCGGTTCTGTTTATCACCGCCATCGTCAACCTGTTCACGAAGTACGAAGCCACCATCGCCGGTATCATTTTCAGCGCGGCCTTCTTCACGATCTTCACGCTCTCGGAACGCCACGTGGCGAGAGAGCGGCATGGCAAGCCGGAGCAACTCGATCAGTTCCGGGTGTATGGCAATCAGGAACTGGGCAGCGGCGCGATGGGGGTACGGCCGGGCAATATCCTGGTTGCGGTGCGGGATCCGCGAAACCTGTATTACCTGCGCCAGGTGCTCGCTCATACCATTACCACCAAGCAGGATGTCGTGGTCATGAGCGCCCGCCTTTATCATCGCGAGCACACTTTCAGCGGCAGTACTGTGTTCGACGCCAGCCAGGTGTTCGATCATTACGAGCAGGAGTTGTTCACCGCCGCCGTGGCGGTTGCGGAAAAGGAAGGCAAACCGATCCACCTGCTGGTGGTTCCAGCGACCGACGTGTTCGAGGCGATTATGGTGACGGCGCAGCGGCTGGAGTCCAGCCGCGTGATCTGCGGGCTTTCCAATCAATTGAGTGCCGATGGACAGGCCAAGCTTACGGGGGACGCATGGGAGCGATTACCGGAGCCGCGTCCGCGGCTGTCGCTGGAAGTCTTTGCGCCCGACGGCACAGTCCGCGAATATTCGCTGGGACCGCACAATCCGCGGCTGCGTCCGCAGGATGTCGAACTGATGCACCAGCTCTGGTTGAACATCACTTCCGACCCGAAATATGCCGGAGCCCATCACTATCACATCGTGGCGCTCGCGCTCGAAGAACTGCAGCGCGAACTGAAAGGCGAGCAGCGCACGGAGCTACTGGACAAGTTGCAGGGAGAGATCAACCGAACGGACGGCGGTTCATCTTCCAACTGACCTGTTCGTGTTCCGGCCGAAAGTTGAATCGAGGTCTGCTTTCGCAATCCCACCTGACAGCAGATTCCTCAACGCCCAAAAAGGGCGGAGTCCGGAATGAGAGATTTCAGGCCGTCATTCCGAACTCCACAAGCAGACACTCTTCAAGCAATCGGTCAGAACTGATAGCTGATCGTCCCGTAGACGGAACGCGGAGCTCCCGGATACGCATTGATGTAATTGCTCGGAGGAGTGGTTCCCGTGGGAGCGAGCGAGGCAAAATACCCGCCGCTGGAGATGTACTCCCACTGGTTGTAGCGGGTATTGAACAGATTCATCAGATCAAGCCGTAAATTGAAGGACTGTCGGAAGAGGCTGATTGGAGCGACAAAAGAAACGTTGGTGGTGGCGTACGAGGACATTGTCTGATCGGTGGGACCACCGGTATTGTTCGACCAGAGATGCTGCTGTCCGACGTACTCCATCCAGAAACGCGGCTCGATCAGCACATGTTCCTTGCGCTCGATGCCGTAGTAAACTCCCGCATTCAGGGTGACATTCGGGACATAGGAAACGGGAAGGTTATTGTAGGAAGTACACGTCAGTCCCTGCGCAGCACACTCCGCCAGGCTGGGACCGCCCTGGATGTAGTTTGTGAAGGTGGCCGACTCTCCCGCGAAATTCATGAAGATGTGAAGGTTGCGGTAGGGATCGTCGTCAAAGAATGCGTCCACTCCGTGATAGGTGGAGTTGCCGCCACCGGAAATCTGCAATCCCAGAGCGGTTTCAAAGTCGATTTCCTGATTTGTGTAATCCAGATGGAAGTAATTCACGCCGGCGATGAAGTCTTTGAAGCCGGGAGCATTCCGGAAGTGAACCTTGCCGCCGAACTGACTGTACGCGGCTTTGGCCAGGGTGTAATAGTTCGGATCGACGGCCTGAAACTGTCCGCCGCCGCCACCGAGCGAGGGAGAACGGAAGGTTACGTCATAACCGCCGTAGAGCGTGAGCCACGAATATGGCATGATGCCGACGTTGATCGAGGGCTCAATCGATGAGCGGCTCTCATGGCCGCCGCATAGCGAGCCCTGATCCTTGGTGGTGCTGCCGTCAGGAGCTACGGTAGGAGTACCCAGAATGTTGTTGAAAGGATCGTGACCCGCGGGGAACAGCGCACAGTGTGTGGAATAAATCACACCCGGCGCAAAGCTGAAATCACGCTGTGCCTGATCGCTGTAACTGGTGGAGAAACCGACCACGCGCAGGCCGGGAGTGATGTGAATCTGCGGGATGGGATGGAAGTCATCCTGCGCATAAAAGGCCAGGTCATCCTGCTGGAAGTAGCCGGAGCGGAACCGAGCCCCGGCGCCGATCACCTCGCCTGCACCCGAGCCGCCAAAGGCAGGATTGTAGAAATTGTTGCGGGTGTTGTACACCTCATGCAGCAAGTAGCCTCCATAGCCGATCGTGTTGAGAGGCAAGGCCACCGACATGTCGATTTGGTCGCCGAACATGTTGCTATGGGGATTGTTATATTCGTCGACTTGAGCGCCTTGGCTGAGAAGGTCGTCATTGCGCCGATGCAAGCGGCGAATGTGCGTGAACCATGTCATATTTTGCAGGGTGGTGATACTGCCCAAGAAAAGGTTCTGGCGGCCGTAGAACATGGACATTTCGTTGGTGTCGTACTTGTTGTAGGCGTCGTATGGCAGGGCGCTGTAGTAACCGCTGGTGGCCTGGCTGAAGTGCGTGCCGTTGGGTTCCACCAAACCCACATCGTTGATGGGAATTACGGTCGCGCGATAGCCTCCGGCCTTGGCGTAATAGGCGCCGAAGGCGAAACTACCGGACGAGAACGACTTCAGGGTCTTGCCGAACAACGATCCATCTGAAGACGGGTTCGAAAATCCGTCCGGAGCCTGACGGAAGTCGTCGCCCTGTCCCACTCCGCCACCAAACACGGTGGACCACCCATGGAATGCACCCGTATTCATTACAAACGCCAGATTCTGTTGACCGAAAGATCCCGCGGTAAGAGCCAGACTGAAGTGCATGCTCTCAGTCGGTTGGATCGGGGTGAATTCCACTTGTCCGCCTACGTTCGTATACCACCGCGTGGCCGGATCGCCCGGGCCGTAGGTGACTCCCAGATTCTGGATCATGAGGTTCTGGGGCATCGTCGCCGATTGCCACAAACCGGTCGCCGGGTCTGCAACCGGGACGCCATCAAATGTGATGCCCAATGAACCGGGCGCCGTGAAGCTGGTTGCCTCCCCCGCCCATCCCTGCTGAATTCCATTCAAGATGACCGTATATTTTGTTGCGCCGGTCTCTCCATAGCCAACCACGTTGGCGCCCGGGGTGGACTGAATCATCTGCGCTCCACCGGCGACGGGGCCCGAGGCGTCCACCTGCTTGCGATCGATGACGCGAATGGTTTCCGGAATCGCCATCACATCTTCGCGGGTGGGAACCGGCTTCGCGTCGGGAGAGACCGTGCCGCGAACAACCACGCTTTCATACAGGGTTGCCACCTTTAATATGGGGTTGACGGTGACATCCGTGTTTTTCCCGACCAAAACGCGCTGCGTGAATGACTCGAATCCGGCCTTTTCGACGGTGACGAGTTGTTGGTTCGGAAAAACACCCTTGAAGGTAAATTGCCCATCTTCGTTCGTTGTCGTGTGCACGGCAGTATTGGTCGTCAAATCGGTCAAAGTCACGGCTGCTTTGGAGATTGGGGACCCACCGGCGTCCGTGACCTTACCTTTTACTGCTACGCCTTGCGCGCTGCACAGCGGACTCATTGCCAGCATCCAGCCCGCAACCAGAATGCCCGCCAGAAGGGGCATTCGCCGGACAAATGTCTGCGCCTTTCTGAAACTGTGCCGGACCTGAGAAATGAAGGATGAACAATTAGCTATGTCAAGCAGAGACATGTAGACGAAGCAGGAACGATCCATGCGTAACCCTTTCCACGAAGACACGTTTGTACTTTGGTCAAAACCCCAGCTTTTGCTTGTGAAAAAATGTGATAGCGATTAAAGCGGGTCAGTGTTTCGCGTCTGTTAAACGAAAATGAATCTGCTGTGAATTGTTACAAGCAGAGATCACCCGAGAGGTACACAGAGGAAGTCAACTTCCGCAGTTCCGGCAAGCCAGACATGGGGGTGCGCGGTTCATCCAGCAGACCGCAGCAGATCCTCGAGCTCGGGCGAATCCACTGCCACGCCGGATTTCGCCTTCTCGGCCCCAACATTAATTTTCGATCAGGACGGGAATCTTTTTTTTCAAATTCTGTGCTGCCGCGTGGAGCTTTTCCGCCAGCTTGATGGAATCGACAGAATCAATGGCAGAAAACAATTTCGCTGCTTTGGCAGCTTTATTTGTTGCAGAAGCCCCACAAGCTTCACAATCCCCGAAGGATGCGTCTTCGTTACCGCCATCAGCCCGATCTGCTCAGCAGATCGCCCGGCGCTCCGAGCGGCAACCTGAATCCGCTCAAGAATTCTGGAAATATTCTGGAATGTGGACACTCCGAGATCTAACCAGACAGCCCAAAGATAGACACCGAGCGTTCCCACCTTCGAACGCCAACCACTCGGTTCAACGTCTTTCCCGGCGCTGTCTGAGATATTCTCAGTCTGTATCGTGTAAGTCGTTTGTCTTCAATAACCGCCCCGGCAATTTGTCTCGCCGTCCACCCCCTCGATCAGCCTTGAGAAACTAACGTCACCCGGAAATGAGATGGGAGATGTGATTGCAATCACATCTCAGGGGCAATCCCGGCCCTAATCTGGGACCCTCAAAGGGGGAATGTTGTCATGGCCGAAGCCTTATCCCAACCCGGAGGTGCGCAGTTGCATGGCGCGCCTACGTTGGAAGAACTTGTGGAAAGCGAGCAGCGATTCCGCAAGCTGGTCGAGGCCTTACCCGATGCGATCCTGGTGCATACCGACGGCCGCATCGTGTTCGTGAATCCTTTTTGTGTCCGGCTCCACAAAGCGAACAGTCCGGAGAAGCTCCTGGGACGAAACATTTCCGAGTTCATCCGGCCCGACTATCTAGCCGAAATCGAGAGACGAATCGAGCAATGCTATGCGACCGGCACGGCGTCCATCCCAATGGAGATGGTGGTGATCGCCTGCGATGGTTCTCCGGCTGCCGTTGAAGCTGTTGCCATACCGATTTGCTGGAACGGAGCGCCTGCAATCGAGGTGGTCTTGCGCGACATCAAGAAGCGGAAGGAAGCGGAGCAAGAGGCTCACGAATGGCAGAAGCGCCTGGAACTGGCACGGAAATCCGGTCTAAAAATCGGGCTATGGGATTGGAATCTGGTGGACAACACTGTGATGTGGTCCGAAGAGAGCTACCGTCAGTTTGGCTTCACGCCCGAGTCGTTCTCCGGCCATGTGGAAGATGCGGCGAGCAGGATTCATCCGGAAGACCGGGAGCGGGTCGCGAAGATCATTCGGGAAGTGCTGTCCGGCAAGGCAGAGGAGTACGCCGCGCAATATCGGCTCGTACGGCCTGACGGGACTGTTTGTTGGATCGATGCTCATGGCGTCATGGTCCAGAATGGGTCGAAACACATGATCGGGATAGGGGTCGACATTACCGATCTCAAAAGAACTGAGCAGTCGCTGCAGGAAAGTGAAGAGAAATACCGCTTGCTGTTGAACTCGACGGCCGAGGCAATTTATGGCATCGACCTGAACGGAAATTGTACGTTCTGCAATCCCGCCACGGTGAAACTGCTGGGTTACAACTCCACCGAAGAATTGCTGGGCAAGAACATGCATGCGCTTCTCCACCACTCGCATGCTGACGGCGCCCCGTATCCGGACGACGAATGTGAAATCTATGTAGCCGTCCGCCAAGGGCGGGCTACTCACGTCGCCAATGAAGTGCTTTGGCGGGCAGACAGAACCAGCTTCCCAGCGGAGTATTGGTCTTATCCAATTCACAAGAACGGTCAGTTGGTCGGTGCAGTGGTCACATTTCTCGACCGATCGGATCGCAAGCAAGCCGAGCACGCCATCCGGCAGTCGGAAGAGAAATACCGAAAGCTCTTTGAGAACGCCACGTACGGCATATTTCTCTCCAAGCCGGACGGAACCCTGTTGGACGTGAACCCTGCCATGGTAGCGATGCTGGGCTACGACTCGAAAGAGGAGTTGCTGTCGAGAAATTTGGATCGCGACATCTATAACGACCCCACCGATCGCACTGCAATCCTGAGTCAGTTCCGAAACGTCGCGCGCGTGGAGAATGCAGAAACACAATGGAGACGGAAAGACGGCAAAATTCTCACCGTTCGGCTTAACGGGGCGGCATTCCTCGGAGAAGATGGCAAGGTAAGCCGCTACAACGTAATCGTCGATGACATTACCGAACGTCGGAACCTGGAAGCTCAGTATCGCCAGGCCCAGAAAATGGAGGCGGTGGGGTTATTGGCAGGGGGGATCTCCCATGATTTCAATAATCTTCTCGGAGTCATCATGGGAAATGCCGACCTTCTCCTGCAAAAAATGCAACCGGGCCCCGATCAGCGCCACTTACAGGCAATCAAGAAAGCGGGCGGCAGCGCCGCTCAACTGGTCCGCCAACTTCTCGCTTTTAGCCGTAAACAGGTGCTCTATCCGACCGTCCTGGATCTGAACTCGATCATCACCGATGTCGGAAAGATTCTGCGGCGACTGATCGGCGAAGATGTGCATATAGCGACGCACCTTGAGGCCGGCCTGGGATCTGTCCGAGCCGATCGCGGGCAGGTCGAACAGATTCTGATGAACCTGGCGACCAATGCTCGAGATGCGATGCCTTCCGGTGGTACCTTCAGCATCCGCACCGCGAATGCCGAGCTAGGCTCAGAGGATGTGGCTCGATATTGTTATGTAAAGCCTGGCCGCTATGTCCGATTGTCGGTGGGCGACACAGGGATGGGAATGAGCGAAGAGATCCGCAGCCGTGTCTTTGAGCCATTCTTCACGACCAAAGAACAGGGACGGGGTACGGGATTGGGGTTGTCTACGGTGTACGGAATCGTCAAGCAAAGCGGCGGTTATATCTGGGTTTCGAGTTCGCCCGGTGCCGGCGCTACCTTCGACATCTACTTGCCACGCGTGGACGAGAAACCGTTGCCCGCATCCCCCAACCTTGAAACTCAGACTGACTACCCCCGAGGTAGCGAAACCATTCTTGTGCTGGAAGACGACGAATGCCTGCGAGACATAACCTGCGAATTTCTCACTGAAAGCGGCTATAAGGTTTTACAAGCTGCACGCGGGGATGTTGCGCTTGAACTCGCCCGGCAATGCAAGGATGACATTCAATTGCTCGTCACCGATGTGGTGTTGCCGGGAGTGAGCGGACCCTCTGCCGCGGCGAGCTTGAAAGAGTCCCACCCCGAAACACAGGTCCTCTACGTTTCCGGCTACGCAGAGGTTCCCGTCGCGCAGAAACTGGTCGCAGAAGGAGCGGTTCTTCTGCAGAAGCCAGTCTCGCGAATGGATCTTCTGAAAAAGGTGCACGAGGTCCTGCACCTGCGCCAAGGGTGCGACGCACGCCTTGCTCAGGGATGAAACGAGCATGCCCCTCGTACGGGGCCGCATCCCCCAGACTCCCCGTGAAGCGCGATCACATGATCGCGGTCGGCGGCGCTGGTTCATCCGGACGTCCCGCGTTTGCCAGCGGCACGCGCACCATGACCATCACCAGCACGGCGAGCGCGACCAATGCCGCCCAGATCGGCGGGGTCCAATGCACCAGCGTCACATCTTTTCCCGAACCGACCAAGCCGGCAATCACCAACCCGCACAATGCTTCGCCCGCAATCAAGCCCGAAGCCGTGAGCACTCCGGTGTTATCCACGCGAGCTTTCTGCGCATCATTGAACCCACGGCGGTCGCGCAGCATGTCGGTGATCCAGCGAATGACACCGCCCACGAAGATCGCGAATGTCGTTCCCAGCGGCAGATACATGCCGACCGAGAACAGCATCACGCTCTTGACTTCGATCATGATCATCGAAATTCCCAGCAGCACCCCGACCACCACGAGCGGCCAAGCCATGTCTCCGCTAACGATTCCCTTGGATAGCATGGCCATCAATCCCGCTTGCGGCGCAGGCAGCGCATTGCTGCCGAAGTGATAAGCCTGATCCAGATAACGCAGGGGCACGAACAGCACGAACGACGCCACCACGATGCCAAACAGATCTCCTATCTGCATCTTCGATGGAGTGCCGCCCAGAATATGCCCAACCTTCAAATCCTGCAGCATCTCGCCGGCTACCGCTGATGAGACGCAAATCACCGCTGCTACTCCCAATACCGCCGCCACACCGCCGGTTCCCGAAACTCCCAGCGCCACCATGAGCAGCGCGGCGATCACCAGCGTGCACAGGGTCAATCCCGACACGGGATTGTTCGACGATCCGATCATTCCCACCAGGTTTCCCGATACCGCGGCGAAAAAGAATCCGATGACAATCATGATTCCCGCCGCGACCAGCGATCCCGAGATGACCGTTGAGGCCGATAATGCACCGGCTCCGTGGATGAAGTAGTAATACAAGGCGATCATCGCCACAAACACCACCGCCACTCCGGCGAATATCGCTTTCGAGGGAAGATCGCGCTCCACTCGGCTGGTCGCAGCATGCGCTGCCGCGGATTTCTTCAAATCGGAAACGGCGCGTCCCATGCCGACCGCCAGTTGCCTGCGCATCTTGAATAGGGTGTAGGTTGCGCCGACCAGCATGCCGCCCACCGCAATCGGACGTACGATCGAGTAATAAATGGCCCCCGCCAGCTGCGCCCACGCAATCTCATGCCCCGCAGGTTGCGCCGCCTGAATGTAAGGGCCAATGGTGAATGTGAGTAGGGGAACCAGCAGTCCCCACGCCAGCAAGCCGCCGGCGAAGTTCAGCGCCGCCAGGCGGGGCCCGATGATGTAGCCCACGCCCAGGTACGCGGGGCTGATGTCAGGTCCGGTGAACAGCGTCGTGCCCCCTGTGAGGGTGGTCGTCACATTCGGATTCGTCCCTGTGCGCAGCAACAGCTTCTTGCCCAGCGCACTGATCTTTACCGGAAACGTATTGCTGGGCGAAAACACATTCACCGCGCCCAGCAAGAACATGAACGCGCCGAATCCCATGTTGGCGAACAGAATTTTTGCCGCCTTGGCACCCTGCTGTCCGGCTTTGTGAATTTCCGAGGCCGCCACCGATTCCGGGAAGGGAAGTTCCGGATCTTCCACCATCACGCGCCGCAGCAGCGTGACGAACAAAATCCCCAGTGTGCCGCCAATCACCATCAGGGCGACGGATTTCCAATACTCATCTCCCGTCAGCCCGGGCCACAGGCCTGCCATCACGAATGCCGGGATCGTGAACACCGCGCCCGCCGCCACCGACTCGCCAATCGAGCCCACAGTTCGCGCAATGTTTTCTTCCAGCAGCGATCCTTTCATCAATCGCAGCAGCGCCATTCCGATCACTGCCGCGGGATACGTCGCCGCGATGGTCATGCCTGCTTTCAATCCCAGGTAGGCATTTGCCGATCCCAGGATGGCGGTCATCACCAATCCGATCAGCAGCGCCCGGAAGGTGAACTCCTTCATTTCCATCGTTTCCGGAACATAGGGCGTGTGTTTCTTGCCGACAGCAGGAGGTGCGACGGTGCTCATAAATATCCTTTGGAGGCCGATTTGTCGAACTCACTAAGTTATTCCAAACACGGGAACGGCGCACGTTAGCACGCAACCCGCCCCAAATACAAGCTGCAGCTGTTATCTCACTCGCAGCGCCCCCATCCCAACACCCGGAAGGGAAATTTGAAAATCGCCCAGCGTTTCGGCGCTGGGAAAGGAAGCAAGACGAATCGCGTCCCGGAGGGACGCCTGAATTCCGAACGACGAACTCACATGGCGACCGCCGCACCCGCCCTGAGCGAAGCTCCGCCACCCGCCGGCGTTTGTTGGCGTATTCTCCGTGTCTTCCCGTGTAATGACGATCTCGCCCCAAAGGACTAAAATCAGGGAAGTCAATCCTTTCGCCTCTTCGTCCTTGTCCTTCGAATTCACGAGGTGCACTGATGGGTTCATCCGGAGACTCTGGTTTTTGGCGTTCCTTCAAGCATTTCCAGTGCCGTGACTGTGGCAGTGAACTCGGATTCCGCTCCCGCCGCCGTACCCTCCTCGAGCGTTACATCTTGCCCCTTTTGCTCCTCCACCCCGTGCGCTGCGGCGAATGCTTTCATCGCGACTACCGCAGTATTTTCATCGAGGTTCGCGACCGGCTCTCTGAAACCCGGCCGCTCACCACGGTGAAATTGCCCGCCGGTGACACTCATAACGTTGCTTAGAGCCCGATAAGGTCTTATACTGGGCCTCAAAGCCAGTTGCTAACGCCTGCGCACCAGCGGCCAGGCGCCAAGGAGGCCGTCTTCAGCAGTAGTGAGGACCGAATCCCGGCTAGTCCCACCCACGTTGCAGAGTCGCGCATCCCTGTTGTTCTGCATCGTCTACACTCCCTGGCTCTTCAATCCGCTGAAAGCCTCTTTGCCGTCCTCGTTCCCTCCGATTGCCGCCTTTGCGGGCTTCCTCTCCTTCGCATCTCGCTGCTGCCCGTCTGCGGGGATTGCCTGCGCCGCATCGAGCCTCTGTCTGGCGATCTCTGTCATCTCTGCGGAGAGCGCGTGCTCGCCGCCTATGCTTTCCGCGACTCCGACGAAATACTGCGCTGTCCGAAATGCCGCCGCGCTGCTCCAACCTTTGCGCGCGCCGTCGCGTTCGGCAGCTACGACGATCGCCTGCGCGACCTGATCCACTTGCTCAAGTTCGGCGGAGTTCGTCCCGCGGCCCGCATCCTGGGACGCATGCTGGCCCAAAGTTTCACTCTGCTCGAACCCGAATTCGCCGCCTCCGACGCTCCGGTCGCCGTGATTCCCGTGCCGCTGCACAAGTCCAAGCTGCGCCAGCGCGGATTCAATCAGTCCGAACTGATCGCCCGCGCCGCACTCAAACTGAATTCGTTTCACGGACGCCTGCAACTTGCGCCGCGTGTCCTCAAGCGGCAACGCTCAACTGTTTCGCAGATCGGATTAACCCACCATCAGCGCCGTGAAAATCTTCGCGGAGCGTTTACGGTCATCGATCCGGAACAAATCGCCGGCCGCGACGTCCTCCTGATCGACGACGTACTCACCACCGGCACGACCGCTTCGGAGTGCGCCCGCGTGCTGCGCCGTGGCGGAGCCCGTCAGGTCTGGGTTGCCACTGCAGCGCGGACCCTCAAAATCGCATCTAAATACCTTGAAATTCATGCGTCTGAAACCACGGACGCGGAAAATGGAGCCGAATACCAGGCGAATATCAGCGGGTCATCCTGAGCGCCATAGTTTTCGCTCGCCACTTGCGAGCAGCCAGTGAGCAGGAGCTTTATCGATATGTCGGGACGCATGAATCACGAAGCAGGACCACCAGGCCGTCACGCCGCCGCCTTTTCCGCGGCGGCCACGCATCGCTCCGACGACGGACATGCGCTGCTCGCGCCCGTCCTCGTCCTCAATGCCTCCTACGAGCCGATCAATGTCTGCGCCGCCCGCCGCGCCCTCGTCCTCGTCCTGAAGGGCGTCGCCATGACCGAAGAAGAAAACGGACACTTTCTGCACGCCGCCCGTATGGCCATGCGCCTGCCTTCGGTCATCCGATTGCTCGAATACCGCCGCATTCCGCACCAGAGCCGCGCACTCTCGCGCAAGAACATCCTGCTGCGCGATCGCAATACGTGCCAGTATTGCGGAGAAGTTCTCGCCTCGAGCGAACTCACGCTCGATCACGTCATCCCGCGTTCCCGCGGAGGCGCATCCACCTGGGAAAACCTGGTCGCCTGCTGCCATCCCTGCAATCGCCGCAAGGGAAACCAGTTCGTCGCCGAAGCAGGCATGAAGCTGATGCGCGAGCCCCGCGCCTTCAATCTCCACACCAGCCGCCACATCATGCGCCTCATGGGGCGCAGCGACGATAAGTGGCGCAAATACCTTTTCTACTGAATTTTTCCCCGGCCCACTTGCATGAATCCTGGTTTTGCTCCGCGGACGGGTGTTGAACCACATTGAAAGTGTTCCCATGAGACCACATCAGAAGTGTCCCCTTTTAGAGTTCCTCCGGGGAGGAGGGACGCGATTGGGAGAACGGGCTCGAGCAAGAAAGAGTTGAGCCGGGTGGAAGTGATGGGGCGGGTAAAGGCGGGCAGCCTGCGCTTGTGTGAGGCGGCGGAGTTGCTGGAGTTGAGTTACGGGCAGAGCAAGCGGATCTGGGCGCAGTATCGTGCGGGCGGAGCAAAGGCGCTGCAGCATGGCAACTGTGGACGGATGTCGAACCGGGCCTACCGCGCAGAGTTTCGGGCAGCAGTGCTGAAGCCGGTCGAGGCGCGCTACGAAGATTTCGGGCCGACGCTGGCCACCGAGCACCTGGCAGCGATGACGGACTGGCCGTGGGACATTTCTATTGTGGCATGACATTTGCTCCGCGGACGGGATGACAAACACCTGCCAAAATTGAGATGCTGGTCCGTCGTGTCGATCTCTCAGCACATCCTGAAAATTCAAGAGCGGGTGGCGGCGGCCGCGCTGCGTGCGGGGCGTTCTCCGAAGGAGATCGTGTTGATGGCAGTAACGAAGACGCATGGGCCGGAAAAGGTTCGCGAAGCCTATGCGGCGGGGCTGCGGGTATTTGGTGAGAATCGGGTGCAGGAATTTGCCGGGAAAGCGCTCGCGCTGGCCGATCTGCACGAATCCGAATGGCATATGATCGGGCATCTGCAGACGAATAAGGCAGGAAAGACGGCGGAACTGTTTGCCTCGGCGGACTCCGTCGATTCGCTCCGCTTGGCCGAGAAACTCGATGCAGCGGCCCGGAATTTGAACAAGAAGATGTCGATATTGATCGAGATCAATGTGGGTGGAGAAGCAGCGAAAAGCGGCGTGGCTCCGGGTTCGCAGGAACTCGAGGATCTTTTGCGGTCGGCGCCGCGCTTCGAGGCACTGGATTTTCGCGGTCTGATGACCGTGCCTCCGTATATCGAGGATCCGGAGGGCGTGCGACCGTATTTCCGCAGATTGCGGGAATTACGGGATGCGATCGTGAAGCGCAAGCTGGCTGATGTCGGGACGGGCGTGCTTTCCATGGGAATGTCGCACGATTTCGAAGTGGCCATCGAAGAGGGATCTACGTGCGTACGCGTAGGGACAGCGATCTTTGGAGAGCGAGAGAAGCGGTAAGAGTAACCCACGGGATGCATTCAGGGTTGTAACCAGAACATGATTCCCATTCGTGAAAATGCGGGTGCGGTAAGTTTTGCGGTAAAAGTGCATCCGCGGGCCAAGAAGAACACGATTGCAGGCGAAGTGGGAGATGCGCTGAAGATCTCGCTGACCACCCCTCCGATTGAGGGCCGGGCCAATAAGGCCTGCATTGAGCTTCTTGCGGAAACTTTGAACGTGCCCCGCTCTTCCGTTACGATTGCGGCGGGCCAAAGCAGCAGAAACAAGGTCGTTCGTGTCGCAGGGCTGACCCTCGAACAAGTGCGCGAGCGGTTGGCATTGAGTTGACAGCAAACGCGTCGCTTCAGGATTGCTGAATGGCTATCGATAGATCCCTACCGTACCCCGGAGATCACCCGCAATGACTCGAGTCTTGGATGGCCAGGAGCCCGGCTTGACTTTCTCGCAACGACTGCAAGAGATCCGCACGGGGTTTGAGCGGCCCTTCTGGGTCGCCAATATCAGCGAGCTGTTCGAGCGGCTGTCCTATTACTCAGTGTTTGCGGTGCTGGCGCGCTATCTACACGACTCGCTGCACTTCAGCTTGGAACAATCCAGCAGCCTCACGGGAATGTTTGGCGGTTGGGTGTGGTTTCTGGCCGTGGTCGGGGGAGCCGTTGCCGACCGGCTGGGATTCCGGCGGGCGTTGTCCATCGCTTATCTGATTCTCTCAATCGCATATTTTTTGTTGGGATCGATCGCCGCGCCGTGGCTCGCGGGAGTGCGCAACGCGATGCCGCTAGAGACCCTGGTAGCAATCATCCTGATGCTGCCGGCGCTGGGCGTGGCGCTGGTGAAGCCGAGCGTGGTGGGAACGACGGCGCGCGCATCGAACGAAAAAGTGCGCTCGGTGGGATATTCGATTTACTACACGCTGGTGAATGTCGGCAGCACGGTGGGTCCGCTGCTGGCCGGTTGGTACGAAGCGCACGGCAGTGACCAGTCGGTATTTCGAATTGCGGCGCTGAGCGTGTTGCTGATGCTCTTTCTCGTGCTCTTTTTTTTCAAAGAGCCGCGGCAGGCGGCAGGAAGCGAGAGGGCGAGCCTCGGACAGGTGGGCAGAAATTTTCTGACGGTGATTTCGAATCCGCGCTTCATGATTTTCCTGCTGATCTTTACCGGATACTGGGTCGTGTTCTGGCAGGAGTTCATCGCGCTGCCGCTGTACATTTCGCAGTTCATCGATCCCCGTGCGAACACAGCCAGAATCCTGGCGACCGATCCCATTGTGGTGATCTGTTTCACCATGCTGATCGGGTTCTTGACCAAGCGCGTCCCGGCGTTCCACGCGATTGTCCTGGGAACTCTGATTTCAAGCCTGGCGTGGATTCTGCTCATCCTGCACCCCTCGGTGTGGATGGCGGTGGCAACTCTGGTCGTCGTAGCCATGGGAGAGATCGTGCAGCAGCCGCGCTATTACGATTACATCTCGCGGCTGGCTCCGGCGGACCAGCAAGGTACCTATATGGGCTTTGCGTTTCTCCCGCTGGGCATTGGATCGTTCATCGCCGGAAAATTCAGCGGATGGCTTATGCATCAATTTGGCGAAGTGGAGCACCGTCCGGCGATGATCTGGTGGGCCGTCGTGGGCGTGGGATTGGCGACGACGGTCTTGTTATGGGTCTACGATCGCGTGCTGAGGCAGGGGAGCGCTTCTCAGAATTGAAACCGCCCTATTCGCCGAAACTCCGTTCCCTTGTTTACAATAAACCTTGCGCCATGAATCTTTCAGCCATCCAAGCTACTCTCAAGGAACGGAACATCGACGCGTGGCTGTTCTACGACCATCATCATCGCGATCCGATTGCCTATCGCATTCTGGGATTGCCCGAGACCCTGATGGTCACGCGGCGGTGGTTTTACCTAGTCCCGGCGGAAGGCGAGCCGGTCAAACTGGTCCACAAGATCGAGGCCGGGCATCTCGATTCACTTCCCGGCAAAAAACAGCAATATGCCGGATGGCAGGAACTGTTTGAGCAGTTGAAGACGATGCTCGCTCCCCATCGCGATCTGGCGATGCAGTATTCGCCAAACAATTTCGTCTTCACGATTTCACTGGTGGATGGCGGCACGGTCGACCTGCTGCGCGGGCTGGGAAAGAATATCGTGAGTTCGGCCGATATGGTGGCGCAGTTTGAGGCCACGTGGTCAGACGATCAGATCAAATCTCACTTCGCCGCGCGCGATTCCGTAGACACGATCGTTGAAGCGGCATTCAAGGAAATTGGCCGTCGGGTGCGCAACGGCGGCACCAGGGAGCACGAGATCCAGCAGTGGTTCATGGAGGCGTTCCAGCGGGAGAACCTGCTGACCGATGATCCGCCAATTGTGGCAGTAAACAAGAATGCGGGGAATCCGCATTATGAACCACGGGCCGAGCATCCGGTGCCGATTCGCGAGGGCGATTTCGTGCTGCTCGATGTGTGGGGAAAGAAGAACACTCCCGGCGCGGTATATTACGACATCACGTGGGTGGGATTCGTGGGGAAATCTCCTTCGACCAGGATGCGCGAAGTGTTCGAAATTGTGCGTGATGCGCGCGATGCAGGCGTGAAAACCGTGGTGGACGCGATTTCCGGGGGACGCCCGATCGCGGGATATGAAGTAGATCGCGCCACCCGGGGGCATATCCAGAAGGCGGGATACGGAGAGTACTTCATCCATCGCACCGGACACTCGATTGGCACCGATGTACATGCCAACGGTGCAAATATGGATGACCTGGAGATCCACGATGAGCGGCAGATCCTGCCGAATTCCTGCTTCTCGATCGAGCCGGGAATTTATTTGCCGGAGTTTGGCGTGCGCAGCGAAGTGAATGTGCTGGTGCGGCCAAAGTCGGCGGAAGTGACAGGAAAAATTCAACGCGAGATTGTGACTATCTGAATGGCGAATACCACGACCAAGGCGAAAATGGCGGAAACTGCCCCGGCGAGCATGATGGCGGTAGTGGCTCCGGCGGTGGGATGGCTTGTTCCGGGAGCGGGACACCTGATCCAGAAGCGGTTCGTCCGCGGAGCGCTGTTGCTGGTTTCGATCAGCACACTGTTTGTGCTCGGCCTGATGATGCAAGGCCACATCTATAAGGCGAATGGCGGCGACATTCTCGACATCCTGGGATTCATTGGCGATCTGGGAGCCGGCGGCCTTTACATCGTGACCATGGCGCGCGACCTCGGACAGGGCGCAGTGGCATTTGCCACCGCCGATTACGGAACGAAATTCATGATTGTGGCGGGACTGCTGAATTTTATTTCGATTGCGGATGCCTATCACATCGCGATCGGGAAGAAAAAGTAAACGTTCGGATGACAATCACTCTCAATCATTTCAGTGCAGCGCTGGTATTCGCGATCTTCACCTCGATCGTTTTCGGCATCACCCATCGCGAAGGGACCCGCGAGATGGTCCGTTACGGCTTGTATTGTTTCGCCATGTTCATCGGCGGCCTCTTCGTCGCCGGTTGGGTGATGTGGCTGCTGCGGCGGTAGACGGGTGCAGGCGTCCCTCTGGGGCGCGGTTGTTCCTTCCTTTGCTATCCCATGCGTGCTCCGGGAGCAGGCCGAAAACGGACGTCTCCAAATGAGCCGTGCTCAAACGGAGAGCGGCAGACCCCATGTGGACTCTTTCTGCCCACCCTCCCAATTCCGAACTTGAATAAAGATGGATGTTGACAAGAGGGATCGATCTCAATAGATTTATGACGTTTTATGAACACTCCTGAGCGTTTGCAATCGAATTATCGCCTCGTTGGTCTTCTTCTCCTCATCAGCTTTCTCACACCCCTGGCGCAGGGCGCCGATACGGAGCTGCGGAATGCGCGGTTAACGGTCAGAGTCAGCGGGGTTGACGGATCGTATTTTCTTTCGTCGAGTGCTGGCGCGTCCCCTGTGATTCATGCCGGTATCGCGGCGGAGGTCGACCACCAGTGGATACAGTCGGGGCAATATCCTAAGCGCGAAATCAACAGTTCGGATTTTGCGGACGCGCTGGGGCATGGACATCAGGCGCGCGTGGTGTTCACGGGAATGGCAGGGCGTCCGGATCTGGCGTATACGATTCGGGTATACGATGAGCGGCCGTACGGAGACATCCTTGTGGAAGTGCAGAACCACAGTGGGCGGATGTGTCGAGTAGAGAGCATTCGCGAAGTCGAGGCGGTTGGTAATGACCTTGTGAATCTCGGTGCGAGCGCGGCGGCGGATCGCGTGTTGTCAGACAGCTTCAGCGAAGACTGGCCTCCGCTGCAAATTTATGATCTGGGAAAAGCGCCGAATGGCATGCATCGGGCGGTGGGAAGCCAGCTCATCTATAACCGGCAAAGCAAGGAGAGCGTATTTTTCGGCGCGCTCAGCGCCGACCGGCTGCTGACGATTTTGCACCTGGACACGAAACCGGGTCCGGCAGGCGCGGCGATTACGGGCTTCACGGCGGAGTCCACAGGAACGACCGAGATACAGGCGACAGAAGAAGAATCGGCGCTTCGTCCGGGTCCGAAGGAGAACATTATCGAGCTGAATCTGCCGCTGGAGAACAATGCGAGCATTTCGTCGGAGCGGCTGATGTTCGCGGTGGGAGCGGATTATCACGGGCAGCTGGAAAATTATGGGGCGGCGATCCGGGTGCTGCGGCATGCCCGCATTCCCGAAGCAAACATGCTGGGGTGGTGGAGCTGGACGGCGTTTTACATGAAGATCACCGAGGCCAACACGTTCACCAATGCTCTCTGGCTGGCAGAACATCTTAAGAATCTGGGATACGACTACTTCCATTTTGATTATGGGTATAGTTTTGCGCGCAGTGAGTATGCGGTGCCGAACGCGTCGAAGTTTCCGCGCGGGATGCGAACGCTGACGCAGCGGATCGAGCAGCTGGGATTCAATATCGGCGTGTGGACCGCGCCGTTTGAAGTGGGCGAGCGCAGCTTCGTCTATCAGCAGCACAAAGACTGGCTGGTGCACAACGCGAAGGGCGAGCCGATCCAGGTCACGACGGATGAAGAAATTCCGAACGAGCGCGTATTTGTGATCGATCCGACGCATCCCGAGGTGCAGCGGTTTTTGCGGCAGACGTACCAGACGCTGGTGCGCGAGTGGGGCGTGAAGTACATCAAACTGGACTTCATGGATAACACGGCGATCGAGGGGTACTTCCATCGTCCGAATACGACGGCGCTCGAGGCGCAGCGCATTGGGCTGAAGGTAATCCGCGATGCGGTGGGCAACGATGTGCTGCTGGATAAAGATGGCAGCCCGATGTTGAGCCCGGTGGGAATAGTCGATGATGGCCGCGTCTCGCAGGATACTGGACATCTGTTTGAGCGCAGCAAGGAAGCGGCTCCGGGAATTGCGGCGCGGTATTACATGAACCGGAATTTCTTTATTAACGATCCGGACGCGTTCACGGTCTCGCGGCAATTGATGGAAGAACGGGAGATCCAGCAGCCGTTGACGTTGGCGGAAGGCGAGGCATCGATCGCACTGTCGGCAGTTTCGGGGGGAATGTTCGAAATCGGAGACGATCTGCCGACGCTGGGAAAAGATGCGGACCGGGTGGCGCTGGTGAAGAATCCGGATATCATTGCAATGGCAAAGCTGGGAAGGGCGGCGACTCCAGTGGATCTGCTCAGCTATCGAGCCGAGGACGAGCAGCCCAGCGTTTTTCTGCTGAAGGAAGATGCACGGCAGGCGGTGCTGACAGTATTCAACTGGACTGAGAACCCGCAATCGCGCCAGATTTCGCTGGGGGAGTTGGGGTTAAACACGGGGACGGGTTATCAGTTCACGAATGTGTTCGATCCGGCGGTGCATGCGTATGCGGAGACTGGCGCGGTCTCGCTGGAGCTGCCGGCGCATTCGGTGAAGATGGTGAAGATCATCGACCCGGCAGTGCAGGCGCAAGCGCCATCGATTACGCTGCACGCGCCGAATACGGCGAAGATGAATGAGGAAATAACTCTGGCGTGCGCGGTAGATGCGGCAGGAGTACCGGCGCTCGGGTATCACTGGAACTTCGGCGATGGGACGACGCAGGCTGGGCGTCAGGTGCGGCATGCTTACACGATGGCGGGACAGTTCACAGTCAAGCTGGTGGTAGAAGGCATGGATGGAATCACGGCGGAGAAGAGCGTGACGATCTCGGTGAGCGGGAATGAGACGATCCAGCCGCCGCTGAGGTACGAGGAGAAGTAGGGAGTGGGCGAAGCAGCTTGGCGCGGAGAGCTCTCGCTATTCGAAGCGGAACAGCAGGTCCCTCGACTACAGCAGACAATTTGGAAGCGAATTGTCTGCCTGCGTTCGGGGATGGCAGGCGTCTTAACTCTAATCTGCAGGATTGAGCGAGTTGTTTCTAATCTGTGGGAAGGTCGAAGCGGATGAGGTCGCCTTTGAAGCCGTTGGTGCGCAGGGCGCCATAAGCGAGGCCGAGACCCATCCAGATGGCACCGGCGGTTTTCGCGTAGGGATTTAAATTCCACCAGAGCAAGCCGCAGATAACGAAACCGCAAATGGGCGGCAGCAAGTCCTTCAGGCCGCGATCTCTCCCGCGGATATAGTAGTGAACCAGAGACGAGGCATTCACTCCCATAAAAGCGATGAGAGCGCCGAAGTTGAGCAATTCGACGCCGCGCTCGAAGCTGATGGTCAGCGCACCAATCAGGGCGAGGGCTCCGGCAAATAAAACGTTGTTACGGGGAATCTGGCGGCGAGGATCGAGAGCACCGAAGAAAGATTTCGGAATGGCATTGCTGCGTCCCATAGCGTAGAGAAGGCGAGCGGCGCCGAGTTGCGATCCCAGGCCGGAGCCGACGGTGGCGACGAGCAAGGTTCCGTTGACCAGTTGCAGCAGCCAGCGTCCGCCCGCGAGTCCGCTGACGTAGACGAACGCGGTGGTCACATCGGGAAACGGCCGACCGAAGGGCCAGACTAATTGCGCGGCATAAACTTCGCAGCCGGCAAGGATTCCGGTAATCAGACAAACCAAGACGGTGGCGAGCAGGATGTCGCGCTTGGGATTCTTGGCTTCTTCCGATAGCGTCGAAATTCCATCGAAGCCGATGTAGGTGAGGACGGCCAGCGAGGTTCCCCCGAGGACCGAGCGCAAATGGAATGTGCTTGAATTATAGAAGGGCTGCCAGAAGAATCCGGCAGAGTCATGCGGGTGTCGGAAGATGTAATGCGCGGCGACGACGAAGAAGACGGCGATGACGGCGCCCATGCCGATGGCGAGACTGTCATTGATACGGGCGGAGGTTTGAATTCCAAACAAATTCAGGCCGGTAAACAGGAACGCGAAGAAGAAGGCTCCGAGGACATAGGGCAGGCCGGGAGCGAAATTCAGAGCCAACTGGGTGCAGAGAATCGTGCAGATCAGGGGGTTGAGGAGGTAGTCCATGACCATGCCCCAGCCGGTCACGTAGCCGAGAGCGGGATGGATTTCCTGCCCGACGTAGGTGAACGCGGAGCCGGCGCTGGGATAGGCTTTTGCCATGCGGCCATAACTGATGGCGGTAAACAGCATGGCGAGCATCGCGATAAGGATGGCGGTAACGACGTGGCCGTGAGCACGCTCGCTGACCACGCCGTAGACGGGCATGGGGGCGGTGGGCTGGATGACCACAATGCCGTAGAGGACGAGGTCCCAGAGGCCGAGCGTACGGCGCAGCTTGAGCGGAGAACCGATAGCGTTTGTGCTTGTCGTCATGGGGCAAAGACGCCGGAGAGTGGGCGAACCTTCATCGGGTGATCATCTCCGGGGTGTCTTTGCCTTTCAACTCAGAAATAAAACTTCAGGGCGAACTGAACAAAGCGAGGATCGCGGGCGGCCACGGCGTGGCCGAACTGCGGGGTGCCAAACTCAACCGGTTGGGGTTCCTGGCTGATGGAACCGGGGAGACCAAACAAAGGATTCACATGGTTGAAGATGTTGAAGAACTCAGAGCGAAATTCGAAGTGCATCTGTTCGTGAACTGGGAAAATCTTAAACAAGGAGAAATCCCAATCCTGCATGCCGGGGCCGCGAACGATGTTGCGGCCAGCATTGCCGAAGGTGTAAGGAATCGTGTTGTCAACGAAGGCGCAGGTGTTGAACAGCGTTCCGGTGGAGCACGGTGTTCCGTTTGGATTGCCAACCAAATTGGGCCGGACTTCGTAATATCCTACGACACCGCCACCGTCGGCAGAGGAGACATTGGTTAAAGCGTCTGTGATGGTGAACCAATTCCCACTCTGCACCGTGGTGATTCCGGCGACCTGCCAGTCGCCAATCACTTGATTCAACACGCCAGTGGCGTTTCCCCCGAAGGCCTGACCGTGACCGAAGGGCAGCATGTAGGCGTAATTGACGACAAAACGGTGACGCAGGTCGAAATCAGCGTTGGCGTACTCGAGTCCGGGATAGAGCTGGTTGCGAAAATCTCCGTTGTTGAGCGAGCCTAGGCTGGCGCTGGAAGCATCGTCGAGTGCATGGGCATAAGTGTAGGAAGCGCCGAACTGCAATCCGTGGGAAACGCGCTTTTGCAGATGCACCTGCAGAGCGTTGTAGTTGGAAATGTCGTTGGCGCGCAGGGTGTCGATGCTGGCGTCAACCGCGGGAAACGGGCGACGGAAGGCGGTGGGGCAATCCTGGTAGGTATATCCGTTGGCGGCGCAAAGAGCGGCATTGGGCTGCGCCTGGTTGCCGTTATACATGCCATAGAGAGCCGAACCATGGGAGCCGGCGTAAGAGACTTCGAGCAGCATCTGGCTGGGTAGTTGATATTCGAGTCCCAAATGCCACTGTTGCGTGTAGGGTGTCGCCAGGTTCTGGTTTTCGGAAAACAAAGTAGGCGTGTTGGGATCGATCAGCGAATTCGCCGGAAATCCTTGTGACAGATGGGCAAGCCGGACGTTGTTGGGACCCTGAAGGGTGCAATCGGGTCCAGCAGGATTGGCGGCCGAGAGGAAGCAGGGCTGGGTGAATTGTTCAGTCACGAAGAACGGGGGATTGAAACCGGGGCTCGGGTTGGAGAACGGGCCGCTTTCCTCGCCGCCGTAGAAGATTCCATAACCGCCGCGCAGGACGAGTTTGTCGGTAAGCTGATAAGCGAGACCAAATCGAGGTGCGAAATTTGTAAGGTTGGGATTAATGAGGCCCGGACTGCCGTTCCGCAAGATGGGGATATAAGAAGCGATGGTCGGAGTCAATTGTGCCTGCTGTCCTTTGGGGACGACCAAGCTATCATTGGCAAAATTGAAATTTGCTTCCTGATTCTGGTAGGCCTTGACGGTGGTAAAGAGTTCGTAACGCAGTCCGAGATTCAGAGTCAACTTGGGGGTCATGCGGAAGTCGTCTTGCACGAACCAGGAATAATCCCCGCGATGGTACGCCACATTGTGGATGTTGGTGATATTAGCGCCATCAGAGATTCCCAGCAGGAAAGTGGCATAGGCCTCGCCCCCCGTAGTCGGGGCGCCGGGATTGTCGGTAAAGTCGCTGCCGTAGCTCAAGGAGCCACGCGAAGAAGCAGGTTGAAGCATGGTGAACTGGATGTAGCGCAACTCGGTGCCAAACTTGAGAGTGTGGCGGCCGTGGACCTTGGTGATGTTTTCATCGAGCACGTAGGCGTTCTGCTTTTCGATGGAGGGCAGGAACCCAAAGCTGCCGATAGCGGCGGTTCCGTCATTGATAGTGATGCTAGGTAGTCCGCCATTGTCCGGGGAGAACGGAACTCCAGGGAAACCCAACTGAGCGGCCACATTGGTGTTGTAGTTCAACTGGAAACGGTGGGAGTTGATGCGGTTGTATCCCAGGCGGAACTCGTTAATCATGCTGGTCGAGAAGGTATGGGTTTCGCTGAGAGCAATGCTGCGGTAGGAGTTGTCCTGGTAGCCATCCTGGAACGCTCCGCCATCCAGGGCATTGTTGAAGGGCGAAGGCATGAAGCTGGGCTGATCTTCGTAACTGAACCGCCCAAACAGGGAGTCGCGATCGCTAATCGTTTCGTCGATGCGAATATCGGCGTTGTTCTGGGTCAGGCTGCGCTTTGGTTCGGAAAGAAAATTCGAGCCATTGATGTTGACGTTGGGCGCAGGAAACAGAGCGGAAAGACGCGCGGCCAAGGGGTCAACCATCCCCGTGGGAAAGATGTTGGTAGGATTACCCGCTCCATCAACGCCGATGGGTACGCCGCAATATCCGCTTGGATTCAGGTTGGAGGCCTGCGTCAGGCGCGTGTTAAAGATCTCGCCCATGTAGGTAGGGTGTCCGCTACAGTCGACCGCGACCTGATTAGTGGGATTCCCGTTGACATCCACCGCCATTGCCGGGGTGGTTGTCAGGAACGAGGAGAAGTTACCGCCGATCTCGGTTGCTGTCGGGACCAGTGAAAGTTGAGGAAGAGCCTGGCGAATCCGCAGCCCTTCGTAATCGACAAAGAAGAAGGTCTTATTTTTGATGATGGGGCCGCCAAGCGTGGCTCCGAACTGGTTCTGCCGGTACTCCTGTCGTCCAAAGGCATCGAAGGCGTTCTTAGCGTCGAGGACGTCATTGCGAAGAAATTCGTAAGCGTCGCCATGGAACTTGTTGGTTCCGGACTTGATGACGGCATTCATCACAGCACCATTGCCGCGTCCAAACTCGGCGCTGTAGGAGTTAGTTTCGACCTTGAACTCGCCAATTGCGTCGACGGAGGGCTGAATCACGTACGAGGTACCGTTAAGAATGTCTCCCAAGTCCGAGTTGTTATCGATACCGTCGAGCTGAAAGTTGTTCTGCAGAGAACGGGATCCGTTGGAACTGAAACCGAAGGAAGTTTCGACGCGTGAGCCGGGTTCGCTGGGTCCGACACCAGCACCGAGCAACGCGAGCTGCGCATAATTGCGGCCATTGAGCGGGAGAGTTTCGATGGTATGGCTATCTTCGACTTGTCCGAGTTCAGAGGTTTCGGTCTGAAGCTGAGGACCTTGGGTGGTAACTGTCATCGTTTCGGAGATGCTGCCTACGCGAAGCTTTGCGTTCACGGCAGGCTGTTCCTGGACGTTGACCGTGACGGGGCCGAGGACGATACGCTGAAAGCCCTGCTTTTCGACAGTAACGGTATAGCGGCCAATCTTGAGGGGACTGGCGATATATTCACCCTGGGCATTAGTCTTCATGGTCACGGTGGTTCCGCGGTCGACGTCGGTGACGATCACCTTGGCGTCGCTGATAACGGCACCACTGGCATCAGTTACCGTACCGGCAATACCACCGGTATCCTTCTGAGCCGCTGCGGGCGGGGTATACAACACGAAGGAGGCAATCAGAAAAAATAAGGGAAAAATGTTCGCTTTGCATCGGAGAGAACGGTAGGAAATGAAGTGGCTCATCGAAGGCCTCCCTGGTGGCTAGCTGCTTCGGATTTATTTCGAATTATTTCGGTTCAATACTATTCGTTACGGATAGGGCTGAAGTCAAGCAGAAAATTGGTGCCGGCCATTGGCGGCTACAACCAGACAACTTCAAGGGCATCGACCTCTCGCCTCCGAATAGCAGCGCAGGAGAACTGCGCGAGCTATACGACGCGCGACTGTAATCATTTTGTGAACGTTTGTCAATCTTTTTTGTTTGTACATTATTGATTTATTCCGCTTCATTGTTTGGTTCAGGGAAATATCAAGTACAATAAGAGCCTTTCGAGATATCCACAAATGCTGGCTGAAGAACGCCGTTTTCAGATTCGGGAGATCCTAGCCGCGCAGCGGACCGTTACTGCCATTGACCTGTGTGAAAGGCTGAAAGTGACGCCGGCCACGATCCGCCGCGATCTGGCAGTGCTGGAGCAGGAAGGGGTGCTGGTGCGTTCGCACGGCGGCGCCGTGTCGCGCATGTCGAGCACGAATTTTCAGCCTTCGTACGATGCCCTGCTGCGCAGCAACAACGAGGAAAAGCGCGATATTGCGCGGGCAGCCGAGTCCTTTGTGCTGGATGGCGACACGATTTTCCTGGAAGGCAGTACGACAGTTTTCGAGCTGGCGCGGCGCTTGGCTCACCGTCAGCGGCTGACGGTGGTGACGAATTCCCCGACCATCGTATGCGAACTGCAGCGCTCTCCTGGCGTAACCGTATTGTGCACCGGAGGCGACCTGCAAAAAGACACTTTCTATCTTTCGGGGGAGTGGGCGCAGAGGGCGCTTTCGGAGATTCGGCTGGATAAGGCCATTCTGGGCGTGAGTGCAATCGATCCGGAATACGGCGTATCGACCGCCAGCCATGCAGAAGCACAAATCAAAAAAATGGTCATGAAGGCGGCGCGGACACGGATCGCGCTGGCTGATCACGGCAAATTCGGCAAACAATCGTTCGCGTATGTCGGCCCCGCAACGGACCTGAATATCCTGATCACCGATACCGGAACCACTCCCAAGCACTTGAAAGAACTGAAGGATCTTGGAATCCAGGTGGTCGTCGCAGAGCCATCCTCAACTCCGGCAAAGGCGCGAATTCACGCACATTCAAACAAAAAGAATTGACAATCGCTCAGATACGGACTAAGTTGGCCTGCTGGGTACGGGAGGAATCTTGAGCGATTGCGGAAAGAAGATCCGACTGAGGCGGGTGCGCGGGGGAGCGGCGCATCGCGCGCTGGTGGTGGCCTTCGATCATGCGCTGGTGCTGGGACCGATTGCGGGAACGGATGATCCGATGGGGAAGATCCGGCGGTTTGCGGAAGCGAAGGTTGACGCTATCCTGTTGAATCTCGGGCTGATCCGGCAATTCAGCGAGGTTGGATTTCCGACCCGAATGCCCGCGCTGATTGCGCGCATCGACTGGACGACGGTGTGGGCGAATCTGGCCAACAACGGGCGCGGAGAGTTGCACAGTTCGATGATTGCGAGCCCCGAAGATGCGTTGCGCCATGGCGCGGACGCGGTCGTCACTTACCTGGTAGTGGGCACCGGCGATGCCGAATTTGAGAAGAAGGAAATCGCGCGCAATGCGGAAGTGGCCCGGGAGTGCGAACGAATTGGTATGCCGCTGATCATTGAAACCCTGGCGCGAGGAAAAGAAGTACAGAACCCGGGCGATCCGAAATGGTTGAAGCTGCACACTCGCATGGCAACTGAGCTTGGCGCGGACGCGATCAAGACCGACTATGCGGGCGATCCGAAATCGATGAGATCGGTAGTGCAGGAATGCCCGATTCCCATTCTTGTTCTGGGCGGCAGCCGGCAAGCGTCGGACGAAGATGCGCTCGACGTGGTTCGTGGAGCGGCATCGGCGGGAGCGGCCGGCATGTTCTTCGGCAGGAACGTTTTCCAGTCGGCAGATATGGAGTCTTTCCTGCAGCGCGCCCGCGCGGCGCTCGACGAAACGGAAGTGCTTACCACCAAAAAATAATGCCAGCTCAAAAGACAATGGGAGTGCGGCGAGTCAGCAACGTGCTGGACCAGCGCCCGGGATTTCACATTGCCGCTCCGTGGGGACATGCGGCGGTGCTGGAAGGCGGCGGGCATTTATGTGAACTCGGGCTGAATCGGGTTTCGGGAGTGAATCCGCTTTGGCGTCCGCAATGGAAGACGATGGACCCGAGCCGGTATTCGGCGGGACGGCACGCGCGAGTCTACGGTCCGCCGCCCGATGGACGGTTGCTGGCGGGAATTGCCGGGCACAATCTAAGCTTTGATCACTTCGGCCCTCCGTCGGGGGAAGAGACAGCCGCGGGACTTTCCACGCATGGCGAGGCTCCGTCGGCGAAGTGGAAGCGACTGAAACATGCGGACGCGCTTACTTTGCACTACGGGTGCAAGCTGGAAGAAGCGCGGATTTCTTTTGCGCGGACGATAACGCTTGACCCGCGAAATCCAGTGATCTATTGCGAAGAGCAGGCACGGAACCTGAGCGGATACGACCGGCCGATTTCGTGGAATGAGCACGTAACGTTTGGGCCACCGTTTCTCGAACCGAACGTGACATTGTTCGATATGCCGGCGACTCGGGGAATCGTGTGTCCACCGGGATACAGCGAAAGAAATTTTCTGCAGCCCAATGCCGAGTTCGACTGGCCGGAAGCTCCGAGAAAGGACGGCGGCCGGAGCAATCTGCGGATCACGCCGCAGGAAACATTCGGGCTTTACACGGCGCAGCTTCTGGATCCGAAACTGGACATCGCATTCATCAGCGCGTGCAATCCAAGGCAACGGCTACTGGTGGTATATGTCTTCCGGCGCTGCGATTTTCCCTGGGTGGGAAATTGGGAGGAGCGAAACAACCGGACGAATGCGCCGTGGAACGGCAGAACGTTTTGCCGGGGCATGGAATTCAGTACGACCCCATTTGCGATTCCCCGCCGGGAAACGATCGATCAAGGACGAGTGTTCGGCGAAAAGACTTACCGCTGGCTACCGGCAAAGTCGGAAGCGACACTTCGATATCTGATCCTGCTGTTTGAGGCGCCGGAGGATTTTGCTGGAACCGCGGCCGTGGTCTTGAATGACAAGCTTGCGACCGTGCACGAGCACGGGGAACGCAAACGGGAGTTGGCGGTTCCTGTGAAGAAGTTCTTGAAATCGGCATGAAGAGCGCCGTGCCCTGCGAAATGCAACCCCGAAATATATGAGCCTGCTCGCAGTCGATATCGGATCGAGTTCATGCAAAGCGGTAGCGTTCGCGAGCGATGGCAAAGTTCTGGGACATCATACATCTTCATACTCGCCGGAATTTCCGCAGCCCGGTTTCGCAGAAATCAATCCTGAGGTTTTCTGGGACGCCGTTTGCGCGTCGTGCCGAATGGTGGCGAAGAGCCTGAGCGATCCGGTGCGCGCGCTGTGTTTGAGTTCGCACGGCGAAACCTTTGTTCCTGTCGACGCACGCGGGCGGCCAGTATGGAATGCAATTCTGAACCAGGATGTGCGGGCGGTTGAAGAAGCGAGGTGGTGTGAAGACGTTATCGGGCGGGAGAAGCTGTTTCAGATCAGCGGACATTTCACGCATGCCATGTATCCGATTCCAAAGATCTTGTGGCTGCGCAAACATCAACCGGAGGTTTTCTCGCAGACCAAATCGTTTCTCACGCTGATCGGATACCTGCTGCAGAAAATGAGGCTGCCGCCGTACGCCGACTATTCGCTGGCGTCGCGATTTTTGGCATTCGATATCCATCAGCAGTCGTGGTCGGAGGAAATTCTGGCCGCGGTCGCGATCGAGAAGAAGCTGCTGCCCAACACGGCTCCGTCAGAAGCTTTTGTAGGGAAGCTTAGCTGTGAGGAAGCAGGCAGCCTGGGACTTCCGTCAGGAATTCCTGTCGTGCTGGGCGGACACGACCAGCCATGCGGTGCACTTGGCTTGGGAGTAATCGATGACGGCCGCGTGTCCGATTCGATAGGAACCTATGAGTGCGTTGTGGCGGCTTCACAGTCCCCGGCGACCAATGAAAAGGCGATGGCAGCATCATTGAATACCTATTGTCACGTTGTCCGCGATCGGTTTGTAACGCTGGCGTACTTCCCTTCCGGAGTGATGGTGAAGTGGTTTCACGACCTGCTGTTTGCCGATGGCTCGGAGCGGCATTCGACGAACGCTCAGGAGTTCGAGATTTACGCGCAACTCGAGCGCGATGCGCCGAAAGGTCCCACCGGGCTCTATGTATTGCCGCATTTAATCGGCACGTGCAATCCGGAGTTCAATCCGAACGCGCGTGGCGTGATCGCGGGACTCGGCCCCGGCACTGGGCGTGCGGAGATTCACAAAGCGATCCTGGAAGGAGTGGCGTGCGAGCTGTCGATGATGACAGAAGCGGTGGCCGGTGCCGCAGGCAAGTTCAGCGACATCTATGTTACCGGCGGAGGCACGCGATCCACGCTGGGACTGCGATTGCGGGCGGCGCTGACCGGATGCAATCTTCACTTGATGGCACAACAGGAAGCCGTCTGCCTTGGGGCGGCAATATTGGCAGGGACGGCGATTGGAGAGTACGCCAACATTCCGCAAGCCGTCGCGGCATTGGTGAAGGAGAGCACGATGATTGCGGCGGATCCGCAGGTCAGCCAAGAATACAAAGCGCAGGCTCAGCGGTACCGGCAATTACGGTCGATGATGGTGCAGCAGGCTTGAGTATCCACAGCGGCAATTCGCACGCATCAGGAATCTGTCAGCAAAGAGATTTGGAGCAAGAGGAGGAACCGTGATTCAACCGACAATCGGCTTCATTACATACGGAGTTCATAAAGATGGATTGAAGGATCCGATGGGCACGCCGTTCATCGACAATGCAATCGTGAAGCGGTCCAAGGAGGCATTGGTCCAAGCGGGATTGAAGATCGTGGAGCATCCGCTGGTAATCGCCACCAAAGACGAAGCCCGTAACGCGATGAAGGCGATGAAAGCGAACGACCAGGTCGACATGGTCGTCCTGTTTTCGGGGACATGGGTATGGGCGGCACATCTGGTGGCAGCGATCCGCGATTACGTTGCAAGCGGGAAGGCGGTGCTGCTGTGGACGCATCCGGGATCGCAGGGCTGGCGTCCGGTGGGCGGCCTGGTAATGCATGGCGGCCTGCTTGAAATCGGAGTGCCGCACAAGTTTGTCTACGGAGAAGCGGACGACCAGGAGACTGTCCTGAAGGTCGTCAGTTACGCGCGCGCCGCTCACCTGCGGTCGAGCCTGAACATGGCGACGCTTGGAACCTTTGGCGGGCGTGGCATGGGACAGACATGCGGCGTCGCCGATCCTTCGCAATGGATGCGGATGTTCGGCATCGACATCGATTCGCGCGACACGACTGAATTGATCCGCACAGCGGAAAAGATTTCTCCACAGGAAATCTCGGCGCTGCAACCACGGCTCGCCAAATTGTTCGGCAAAGCTCCGGAGAGGAGCGTGGTGAATGAGCGATCGATGCGCATGTATCTGGCGATCAAGAAACTGGTGGAAAAAGAGAAATTCGATTTCTATACGATCCAGTCATTTCCCGGACTCGGGGACGACTATTCGGCAACGTGCTTTGCGCAGAGCATGATGCTGGAGGATGGATATGGAACGTCTACGCTGGGAGATTTCAACACCGCCCTGACGGTGTGGCTGCTGACCAGACTGAGCAAGGAACGGGTCTATTACGGCGATTTGCAGCACATCGACAAAAAGAAGCGCGAGATCAAGATTATCGGCGATGGAGCATGTCCGCCGTCGCTGGCGAGTAAGCTGGGGCCGGCGGGATTCTCGGAGCATGGAATTCCGACCGAAGGCGAAGCCGGCGGATTATCGGTAAAGTTGATTTGCAAAGTGGGCGAAGGCGTTCTAGCGCGACTGGGACGTGTAAATGGCGAGTTTCAGATGGTCATCACTCGGGCCAGCATCTTCGAGCCACCAAAGGACAGGATCAGGAAACGGCTGGACGAATGCGGCATTCCCTTCTGGCCACATGGTTTCGTCACCGCACATTGCGATATCGAGAAGATGCTCGATGCCTGGACGAATGAATACGCGTGCCTGGGATACGGAGAAGAACTGTATCCAGCGCTGGTGGATTTCTGCGAACTCACGGGAATTCGGGTGGTACTACCCTAGAGTTCGCTTTCACCTGCGTCCCACGCGACATCTGCTTGCTTTTGCGTGAACGTCGAGAACGCAGAATCGGCGAATGCAGTAACAGTTCAGTAAACAAGTTCTGATTACGATTGCATTAAGTTTCATAGTGCATTTAGGCTAAGGACCAGCGCTCTTATGCCGGGCAATCATCGGAACGGGACCCCCGTTTACAAGAAGATCCAGAGTTCAATTCGCAAGAGAATTGAGTCCTCGGAACTACGTCCAGGCGATGTTGTGCCTTCGGAACGGGAATTGGCCAAGCTTCACAATGTCAGCCTGATGACAGCGCGGCACGCATTGGCCGGCCTGGAGCATGAAGGCGTTGTGGAACGGCGGCGCGGCTCGGGGACGTTCGTCTCCGCTCCAAAAATTCACTTCAACAAGCTGATGAGTTACACCGAGCACATGGCGAGCCGCGGGCTGGCTCCGCGTTCGCGCGTACTGTTCGCAAAAATTGTTGAGCACGGACACGAAGTGGCGGCAAGGTTAGGCCTGCCTGCCAGCAGTTCCCTGGTAAAGATTGAAAGGCTGCGCCTGACCGGCGAAGAGCCGTTCGCGCTGGAAACGTGTTATCTGCCCGCCTCGGAATTTTCGGCACTGATGAGTTTCCCGCTCAGCCGAGCATCTTTGTTTTCCATTCTGGAGCACGATTTTGGGATTGAACTGGCGTACGCCGACGAAGAGGTAGATGCCACGGCCGCCGATACGGAAGTAGCGGAACTGCTGGGTGTCCACAAGAGTGCCCCGGTGATGCGGATCCGGCAGGTCATCTACTCCACGAAGGGGAAAGCCACCATCTACGCTGTGGGCTACTACCGCTCCGAGCGGCACACGCTGTTTATCCGCCGTTTCCGTTAAGCTGAATCAATTGTGATCGACAGTGCGGTTCCATCCTGATCAATCCATGGGGAAGTTTCTGCGCGTAAACTGAAGTAAGAACCGACGGGCGCAGGGGAGTGCGATCCAGTCCGGACGGGAGGGTTCCCACATGACCCCGATGCAAGCCGAACTTCTCCGCGATTTTCAGACCTTCATTTCTAATGCAAACAGCGCTGATGGAGTCATGGAGCATATTTGCGAGAAGCTTCATCAGAAAATGACGCGATACAACTGGGTGGGATTTTATGTTGTGGATCTCTCCAACCCCAGCTTTCTGGTGGTTGGGCCTTATGCTGGCAGCTTCACTCCCAATGTGCGCATTCCTCTGGATACAGGGCTGTGCGGCGCGGCCGCAACGAGCAAACAAACGGTCATTGTAAACAATGTGGCAAACGACCCGCGGTATTTGGCGGGTTCGTCAATGGTAAACAGCGAGATCGTGGTGCCCATTCTCAGCAAAGGGCAGCTAGCCGCCGAAATCGACGTGGAAAGCTACTTTGCCGATACATTCACCAGGGCCGAACAAGAATTTGTGGAAGCCTGCGCCACTCTAGTCGGTAAGTTCATGGAAAAGCTTCCGGCAACACACTGATTGTTTATCCGCGCACTGTGAATGCGGAAGCAATGCTGTCTGGCGAAACGGCGTGGCGCCTACTGGCCGGTGAGGTTGAATCTGGTGTTGCAGGAGATTGAGGTATCCGCAACTACGTAAGGCCATGGTACAGGTAAGCCCGAGTCATTCTTTGGTTGCTAGTTAGATCGACCGCTTAAGTGGGCAGCCTGCTTCCCCAGAGAACTAGGGAGTTTGCAGCCAGAATAATGGGATCAAGACTGGAAGAGATGGATAGCGACCCAACGTCCGCTGCTGGATTGAAAAACCCGGACCTTGGGTGGCAGAAGTCAAGAGTGCCCCACGAGAGGAATGGCGCGAGTTCTCTCCACAATATTGGTGTTCTCTAACTCTCCTTGCCCGCGAGCAGGTCGCCAAAGACGGAACGTGATCCTTTTCATTGCGGCTGTCGGTGCGACTGAGTTGCGACCTATCGACGGGTCTAAAAACAAAATCCCTCCAAGTGAAGTGTTGTTATTGGACTGGCTCGGAGACGTGCTCGTGGATGATGAGCCACTTTCCGTCCTGATTCTGCCAGACCACAGTCCAGCGCATGTTGCCCATATCGACCTTGCCGGATTTCTGGGTCATCTCATATTTGACGGTGGCGGTGGCCCAGGCGAGATCTCCGTGGGGATGAATGTCGGCGTCGTTGTTGACGGTGAATCGGGCGCTCTTGTAGGTTGCGACCAGATTTTTGACGCCGGCGTCATATTCGTCCCAGCTGTTGTATTTGAGCGGGGCGATGTCGTAAAAGGTGTGCGGACCGGTGGCGTAGAAAGCCGCGACGTTGGAGGGATCGAGCGTGGACCAGCCATCCCAAATTTTCTGCATGTAGGCTTTATCGGGCGCGGGGCTTGCCGCGGACTTCTTCTCGGCATGCTTTTTGGTTTGCGCCAAGCCGGCGAGGGCCAGGGTGAGTGCGCAGAGCAAAACCGCGATAGCACGCTTCATAGGTATCCTCCGGAAATCCGGCGGAATTTTCGCATAAAGAAGGAGAAAGGACAATTTCGGATTCCGCATTCTTCGGATAAAGGCGGACTGGATACCATTCTAATCTATAGGGGTCCAGAGGTGGGGAAAGATGGGCCATTCGCTAGAATGAGGGCAGGAAGGCAGAAGGTGTATGGCAGATTCACTTTATCTGAGTTTGTGGTTTCCTGATTTTTCCGGGCCGGCGATGTTGCCGCATGCCATGGCGGTTTTTCAGCAGTTTCCGCAAGCGGCGCAGCGACCGGGGATCAGCTACATCACGGTGCAGCCGGTCTCGTGGAACGAGCCATCGGTGGTAGAACGGCGCTTCTCGCCGGGGATTCCGGCGGAGGAGGCGCTGGTGGTGGCGGCGGACATGATCCACGACGACTTTGCGTATACGTTTGAGGCGGCATGGGACTTGTGGACTCCGGACGACACGGGCGAGAAGTGGGAACTGAAACCCTCGGCGGTGAAGTTCATCGTGCAGGGCGAGGAGTTCGATGATGGCGCGTACGAGCAGATGGGGCACATCGAGGTGGACTTCGGGCTGGATGCGCCGTTCCTGCAGGAGAACTTGACCCTGACAGAACAGGTGCAGGACAAAGTGCGGCTGAATGTCGGGAAGTTGGTGGAGTTCACGATGAAGGCGGAGATGAATACGCGGGCGACGGCGAGGTTGTTGTGGTCGGAATCGGAAGAGAACCTGGCGCAGAAATTAATTGCGCGATTGCAGAAAGTGCAATGAAGCAGAACCAAAACTGCCGAGGACGCAGAGGGTTGGAGGAGGGAGACGACCCACGCCGGCGGGAGTTTCTTTCGCTCCTTCGGAGCTGGATCATGTTCCGTGCCCGCCCCACGACTTGCGTCGTGGGCTGCAATCTTTCACCGCTCCGCGGCTTTTGGGCGGCGCATGCTTGCCGCGCTTTTGCGGCGAGGGTGAAATCCGCGGTGGGAAATCAAGGTGGATCGCGCGTGCAAAACTCCGTTGTTTGGTCAAAGTGTGAACTGGGAAAGTCCGGGCAGGCCGCACGAGACTTCTGGCCCCGCTGGGGAAAGCAGCGGAACGGCAGAACGAAGCAGAAGGGGAGAAACGGGCTTAGAACGCGGAATCAGGGGCCCTTCAGCAGGGCCCCCAGCAGTCTGCTCGTGGGCTATTTGGTTCGTCCGGCCTCGACTTTCAGCTTGTCGGTGGCGGCGGCCTGGGCTGCGGCCAGACGAGCGGTCAGCACGCGGAACGGGGAGCAGGAGACATAGTTGAGCCCGACCTGGTGGCAGAATTCCACTGAGGACGGCTCACCGCCGTGCTCGCCGCAGATTCCGACCTTCAGGTTGGGACGGGTCTTGCGTCCGCGCTCAGTAGCCATGCGAACGAGTTGGCCGACGCCGTCGCGATCGAGAACGGCGAAGGGATCCTGCTTGAGGATGCCTTCGGCAAGATAGGTTGGCAGGACCTTGTTCACATCGTCGCGCGAGAAGCCGAAGGTGGTCTGGGTGAGATCGTTGGTGCCGAAGGAGAAGAACTCGGCTTCCCTAGCGATCTCGTCGGCGACCAGGGCGGCACGGGGGAGTTCGATCATGGTTCCCACCATGTAGTCGACTTTTCTTTCCTTTTCACGGAAAACTTCGTCGGCGACGCGGCGGACGATAGCTGCCTGATTCGCCATTTCCTTGAGCGTCGCGGTCAGCGGAATCATGACTTCGGGATGAACTTTGACGCCGTCTTTGGCGACGGCGACTGCGGCCTCGAAGATGGCGCGGGCCTGCATTTCGGTGATCTCGGGATAAGTGATGCCGAGACGGCAGCCGCGATGTCCGAGCATGGGGTTGAATTCATGCAGTTCTTCGACGCGATGCAGGAGCTTGCGGAGTCCGGCGAGTTTGGGTGATTTTGGCTTGGTGGCTTCGAGCACGGCGATCTCGACCATGAGATCTTCGCGACGCGGCAGGAATTCATGCAGCGGCGGATCGAGGGTGCGGATAGTGACCGAGAATCCGTCCATGGCGCGGAAGACGCCGATGAAGTCGGCGCGCTGCATGGGAAGTAGCTTCTTCAGAGCGGCTCGGCGATCCTTCTCGTTGGTGGCCAGAATCATGGCGCGCATGTGCGGGATGCGATCTTCGGCGAAGAACATGTGCTCGGTGCGGCAGAGGCCGATGCCTTCGGCACCGAAGGCGCGAGCCTGGATGGCGTCACGGGGAATGTCGGCATTGGCGCGGACCTTCAGCGTGCGGAAAGGCTCGGACCAGCTCATCAGCTTGGTGAGTTCGGGGTCGTCGGCCTTCGGGGGGATGGTGTTCAGCTTGCCCTTGATGACGCGGCCGGTAGTGCCGTCGAGCGAGATCCAGTCACCTTCTTTGAAGGTCTGGCCTTTGACGCGCATTTCGCGCTTCTTTTCATCGACGGTAATATCGCCGGCGCCGGCGACGCAGCACTTACCCATGCCGCGAGTGACAACGGCGGCGTGGCTGGTCATGCCACCGCGCGAGGTGAGAATGCCGGCAGCGACTTCCATGCCCTGAATGTCTTCGGGAGTGGTTTCGGCGCGGACGAGGATGACAGGGTTTTTCCTGGCGCCATGCCCGGCTTTCTTCACGGCTTCGTCGGCGGTGAAGACGATCTGGCCGACAGCGGCGCCGGGAGATGCGGGCAGGCCGGTGGCGAGGACCTCCACCTTGGAGCTCTTTTCGTCGAGACGCGGAACGAGGAAGTCGTAAAGCTGGTTGGGCTCAACCCGGAAGATGGCTTCTTCCTTAGTGATCAGACCTTCGTCAACCATCTGGATGGCGACGCGAACGGCAGCGAGCCCGGTGCGCTTGCCGTTGCGGGTCTGAAGCATATAGAGCTTGCCGTCCTGAATGGTGAACTCGAAGTCCTGCATGTCTTTGTAGTGCTTTTCCAGGCGCGAGGTGATGTCGCGCAGCTGGTTGTAGACGTCGGGCATGATCTTTTCGAGTTCGGAGATGTGCACGGGAGTGCGGATGCCGGCGACGACGTCTTCGCCCTGGGCGTTCATGAGGAACTCGCCGTAGAACTCTTTGGTTCCGGTGGCGGGGTTGCGGGTGAATCCGACGCCGGTGCCGCTGGTTTCGCCGAGATTGCCGAAGACCATGGCCTGGACGTTGACGGCGGTGCCGAGCATGTCGTCGATATTGTTGATGCGGCGGTAGTGCTTAGCGCGCTCATTCTGCCAGGAACGGAAAACGGCATCGCGAGCCATCACGAGCTGCTCGTGGGGGTCCTGAGGGAATTCGCGCTTGGCGTGCTTTTTGACGACCTTCTTGTATTCCTCAATGACTTCTTTCAGAGCTTTGGCGTCGAGGTCGGTATCGAGCTTGGCTTTTTTCTGCTTTTTCTTGGCGTCGAAGACTTCATCGAAGGCAGATTTCGGAATTTCGAGCACCACGTTGCCGAACATCTGGATCAGGCGACGGTAGGAGTCGGCGGCGAAGCGCGGATTGTTGCTGCGGCGCGCGAGGGCGTCGACGCTCTGGTCGTTGAGGCCGAGATTGAGGATGGTATCCATCATGCCGGGCATGGAGAATTTCGCGCCAGAACGAACGCTGACCAGTAGAGGATTTTCGCCAATGCCGAGGCGCTGTCCCTGAAGCTTCTCGAGACGGGCCAGAGCTTCTTCCATCTGGCCGTCGATTGCGGGGGAAAGGCCGCCGCGCATATATTCGCGGCAGGCTTCGGTCTGGATGGTGAATCCGGGGGGAACGGGGAGTCCGGCGTTGGTCATTTCGGCGAGGCCTGCGCCTTTGCCGCCGAGGACATCTTTCATCTTGCCGTTCCCGTCGGCCGCACCGCCGCCGAAGAAATAAACGTACTTGGCCGTGGATTTCTTTGCTTCCGGTTTTCTGGTTTCTACTTCTGCTTCGGGGAGAGTTGTCGTCGCCATATCAGTCCTTTGTGGTCAGAATTTCAGATCGAGAGATCGAGGAATTGAGTAATCGGGCATTCTGGAAATCGGGCAATTGGAAAACAAAAGCCTGAAACACCTTTCACGTACGAAATTACCCAATTCTTCAATTCCTATGCTTTTCCTTCGGTCACGATCTCCGAAAAATCGGCGATCGTGGAGAACTCTTTCAAAAGCGTCTGGAGCAGCGCGAGACGGTTGGCGCGGACGCGCTCGTCATCGACCATTACCATGACCTTATCAAAGAATGCATCGATCAAGGGACGCAGTTTCGCGATTTCGAGCAGCGCGGCTTCGTAGTTCCGGGCCTGGCGGAAACGCTCGACGGCGGCCGCGGCTTGCGGAATCTGAGCGGCGAGCGTTTTCTCGGCCGGCTCGGCTAGCGCGGCTGCATCGACGGCTTCGGCCGGTTTCTTGCCGGCTTCGGAAGCCTGGCGGAGGATGTTCTTCATGCGCTTAAAGGAAATCGAGATGGCCTCGAAATCGGCGGAGGGGCGGACCTTGGCCAGAGCCCCGGCGCGTGCGAGGGCATCCACGACGTCGTCGGAATCGGCGGCGAGCACGGCATTGGCGACATCGTAGGCGTGCCGGCAGACATCACGGAGATAGAAGGCGAGCCGCTCGCGGAAGAAAGTAGTGATTGAAGCGGTGAAATCGGAGTCATTGACGAACTTCTTTTCGGTTTCGGAGTTACGGTATCCGGAGCGGGCGTCGCGCATCATCTCGGTCAGGCGCAGGGGAAGTTTCTTTTCGGCAATTACTTTGACGATGGCATTGGCCTGCCGGCGGAGCGCGAAAGGATCTTTGGATCCGCTGGGAACCATGCCAAGGGCAAACATTCCGGCGATGGTATCGGCTTTATCTCCGATGGAAAGTACGGCGCCTTCGAGGGAGCGAGGCACAGCGTCTTCAGTGGATTCGGGTTTGTAGTGATCATAGACAGCATCGGCGATCGACATGCGCGTAGCTTCGGGAAGGCTGGCGTCGAGTTGCTGCACGCGGGCGTAGAGGCCACCGACGATGCCCTGAAGTTCGGTGAATTCTTTAACCAGTTCGGTGGTGAGGTCAGCCTTGGCGAGGCAGGCCGCTTTGTGAATGACGCCGGGACGAACGGTGAGCCCGTTCTGCTTCAGTTGTTCGCTCAACCAACTGCAGAGGCGCTGGACGCGCTGCGTCTTGTCGTAATAACTGCCAAGATCCTTCTGGAAAGTGACATGACGGAGAGAATCGAGGCGATCGAGCAATGATTTCTTCTGATCGGTTTCCCAGAAGAAGCGGGCGTCGTTGAAGCGGGCACGCAGCACACGCTCGTTGCCATGACGAATCAGTCCCTGGGGATCATCGGCGGTATTGAGCACGGCGAGGAAGTTGGGGAGCAGCTTTCCCTGAGCGTCCTCGAGGGCGAAATACTTCTGGTGATCGCGCATCACGGTGACGAGGACTTCTTCGGGCAGGATAAGGAACTGCGGATCGAAGCTGCCGAGAATAGCCGAGGGAAACTCTGTGAGATTGACGACGGTGTCGAGCAAGGGATTATCTTCGCGCCAGCGAGCTCCGGGGATGGTGCGAGTGGCGGCGTCGAGGGCTTTGCGGATCTGGTGCTCGCGCTCGGCGCGGGAGAGGACGTGGGCGGATCGCAGGGCGTCGATGTAGGGGGTGCCGGCGCGAGGGACGGGGATGTCGCTCGAGGAAAGAATGCGGTGTCCGCGGGAAGCCGTTCCTGCGCGAACGCCATCGAATTCCAGGGGGATGGCTTCATCGTCGAGCATGGCGACGAGCCAGCGCAGGGGACGAACGAAGCGCTCGTTCGGCTTGCGCCAATACATGTTCTTCGGCCAGTAGATGCCGGAAATTTCTTTGGGAAGATTCTCGGCGAGAATCTCGGAAGCGGAGCGTCCTTTTTTCGTGACTTTCGCGGACAGGTATTCGCCCTTGGGGGTGGTGACGCGCTCGAGTTGCGAGACATCAACTCCGGCTTTTTTGGCGAAAGCGTGGGCGGCGGGTGTGGGCTGTCCGTCTTTGTATGCCACTTGCACCGAAGGTCCGGTCACTTGCTCGGTGACGTCGGGCTGCGCAGGCGGGATACCTTGTGCCAGAAGAGCCAGACGGCGGGGAGTGTCGAATTGCGTGATGGTTCCGGAAACGGGCAGCCGCTCGCGATCGAGTAAGGCGGCGACGCGCTGGCGCAGTTCCTGCGAAGCGGAATCGATCATGCGTGCCGGAATTTCTTCGCAACCGACCTCAAGCAAAAAATCTGGCATGGCTTAAACCATCAAGTGTCGCAAATGCAGAATGCTTGCTAATGTGACGTCCATCACGGTGATTCTTTTTGGCTGCAGAGAATCCCTTTTCGGGTCTGTGCCAGTCCCCACAAACAGCAGGTCCTTCGATTCCGTGAAAACCTCACGCAGTGAGATTTTCACTCCGCTCAGGATGACAGCGTTAAGTGGCGGCCGGAGTCAGTTCCGGCTTGGCCGATTTCTTCTTTTGTTTCTGCTCCCGCGGCAGTGCTGGTTCATCCGGCGTGCCGGATTCGCTCGTCTGCTGATCAACCCAGGCTTTTGCGATTCCCACGGCCAAGGCGCGCACGCGCGCGATGACTCCGACGCGCTCGGTGACGGAAATAGCTCCTCGCGCATCGAGGATGTTGAAGTAATGCGAACACTTCAGACAAAGATCGTAGGCAGCGAGAAGCGGAAAGCGCGCTTTGTTGAACGGCTCCGATCCTGTGTGACCATCTGTTGCGGGTGGATGCCGATCTTTCGCCCGGGCTGCGTACTCTTCCAGCAAAGTCCTGCACTCGGCCTCGCAGAGTTCGAAGTGCCTCCACGTCTTTTCGACGTCGGCCGATTCGAAGTTGTAAACGGAGAATTGCAATTCGTCGGCGAGGCGCACGTCGCCGTATTTCACGGGGTGTCCGGTTTCGGGATCGCGCGCCCATACGATGTCGTAGATCGAATCGACATCCTGCAGGAACGCGGCGATGCGCTCGAGGCCGTAGGTCAGTTCGGCGGAGATGGGATTCAGATCGACGCCGCCACATTGCTGAAAGTAGGTGAACTGGGTGATCTCGAGGCCGTCGAGCATGACTTGCCAGCCGACACCCCAGGCGCTGAGGGTGGGAGCTTCCCAGTTGTCTTCCTCGAACTTGAGGTCGTGCTGGCGCAGGTCAATGCCGATTGCGCCGAGCGATTCGAGGTAGAGTTCCTGAACATTTTCCGGCGGCGGTTTGAGGATGACCTGCAACTGCAAGTGCTTGAAGAGGCGGTTGGGATTTTCGCCGTAGCGTCCGTCGGCGGGGCGGCGCGAGGGCTGGACGTAGGCGACCTTGTAGGGGCGCGGTCCGAGGACGCGCAAAAAAGTTTCGGGCGCCATGGTGCCAGCGCCGACCTCGACGTCGTAGGGTTGCTGGAGAACGCATCCGCGCTGGGCCCAGAAGGTCTGTAAACGCAGGATAAGTTCCTGAAACGTCAACGGATTGGAGCTGGCTGGAGTCACTGCGCGTTCGGTTTTGAAGATAATCAGTGATTGTAAAGGATGGGAAGGGGGGACGTCAGCTAGGGAAGGCGTTCCAATTGGTCGCCCTCTGCCGCACAGAACGTGGGAACAGTGGGCAAGTCGGCGGATTTCATGCTTTTTCGAGGGAGGCGGCGAAGGCGTCGAGGGAGAGGGAACGCAAGAGGTTGCGGCGCATGCCGCGGTCGACATCGGAGATGCGGTCGGCGGCGAATGAGATCCAGTCGAAATCGACGGAATCCGAGAGTCGCTGGAGTTCGGTCTGAATGTCGGTGTTGCGGACGAGTTCGGGGGTGCCGGATTGCACGAACATCAGATCGCGAAGGAGTGAGTAGAGAGAGTGCAGAAGGCGCTCGGTCTTCTCGCGTCCTTCAGCGCCGGGACGGTAGGACTCGGTGGTTTTAAAGAGTTCGCTGTGATCGCCGGATTGGAGCGCAGACTTCAGAATTTTCAAGGCGTCGCCGCGGGAAGCGACGTAGGAGTCGAAGTCGAAGCTGCGGGCCTTGCCGACGGCTCCATCGCAGAGGCGGGAGACGAGAGCGCGCTGGGCAGGCTTCCAGTCGGGACGGTGCCTGGCGAGATAGCGGTCGATTTCGTCCGGAGGCAGCGCGGAGAGCGCGAAGATCATGGAACGGGAACGGATGGTGGGGAGAAGCTCTCCGGGGTTTTCGGTGAGCAGGAAAATGGTGGCGAACTGGGGCGGCTCTTCCAGGATCTTGAGCAGTGAGTTGGCGGATTCCTTCATGAACGCCGAGTCGGTAAAGATATAGACGCGCTCGTTGCCTTCGGCGGGACGGTAATAGATGGATTCGATGACGCGGCGGACCTGATCGACCTTGATCATCCATTGCGGCGGGTCGGGCGGGATGATCAGGACGTCGGGATGGGTTTGAATGAAAAGGCGCGTTTCTCTTTTGTCGGCATCGCGCAGATTTTCCCGGGCTTCGACGGCCTCGGTGCAGCGGGATCCAAGATCGGCGGATTGCGCGATGCGCGTGCAGTTGGAACATTCTCCGCAGAAGTCAGGGAGACCGTCGGTTGCGGGTGGATGGAGGCAGTTCATGGCGCGAGCGAGCATGAGGGCGAGCGTGTACTTGCCGGCTCCGGGAGAACCGGAGAGCACGACCGCGTGGGGGAATCGGTCGCGCGCGAGCATCTCGCGCAGACGATGAACGGTTTCGGCGTTGCCGTGAAAGTCAGAAAAAGGCATCGATCCACAGCGAATTTAACACAGGGCGAGCGGCATTTCGTGGGAGAGGGGGGCTATTCCCTTTTAAGTTCTTCGAGCAGGGCGCGTTCGATTTGGCGGCAATGATCGGAGGCGAGTTTTTGGCCGGCTGATGTGAGGTAGAACGTGTCGATTGCCATCTGGCCTTCGGTGTCAATCAGGGCGATTTCGATATTGCAATCGTGACGCGAGAGAGCGGAGGCGATGCGATGCAAAAGCCGTGGACGGTCTTGAGAAATCACTTGCAGGAGGGTCGTAGCGGAAGAGCTGGTTTGATCGAAGTCGATGCGGGTTTCGATTTTTACTTTCGTGGCTGCATTTTTCTCTGAGCGCTGCCGGTCCTGAAGCATGCGGGTAAGGTCGGTCTCGCCGAGAAGAACATCGCGGACGCTGCGCTTGAAGCGGTTCCACTCGGAAAAATTGAGCTCGAGGGTGCGAAAGCGGTCGGTGAAGAAGATGGAGTCAACGACGATGTTGGCTTGATTGGAGAAGGCGTTCGCCTTGACGATGTTCATGCCCCAGGCCGCGAGAACTCCGGCGAGGATGGCGAAGAGCGAAGGGCGGTCGGCGGTGACGAGGGTCAATTCGTACCAGTGGCGTCCGCGCTTAAGGTCGAGCTGCACGGGATCGGCACCTAAGAGAGCCGCCATTCCCATGTGCTGCATGACTTCTTCGGCGGAATGCACGCGCAGATAGCGCCGGGGGAATCCCTCGACAAAGGCTTTGAACTTATTGCCGGCAACCGGGGCAAGAGAGCGAAGGCGGGCAAGCTTTTCGTCCCCGGCGTGAACACGCTGGTCGGCGCTGCGGTTGAGGTAGTTTGCGGCGGCGATATAGAGCTGCCAGACGTTTTCCGCTTTCCAGGGGGTGAGGGCCTCGGGATTGACGGCCTTGATGTCGGCATAGGTCAACAGGCAAAGCATCTTCAGGCGCTCCGGGGTGCCGACTTTTTCGGCGAAAGCAGCCACGGTATCAGGACTGAAAATGTCACGGCGGAGGGCAGCTGACATCTCCAGATGGTTTCCGATGAGGAAAAGCACGGTGGCGCGCTCGGCGGGATCAACATCAAGGCGGTCCATGCAACGGCTGGCGATGTCGAGGCTGGCGTCGACATGATTGGCTTGGGGAACGGCCTTGCCGGTGTCGTGAAGCAAGAGGGCGAGGTAAAGCAGTTCGGGATATTCGAGTTCGCTGAGGATTTCGGCATAGCGCCGGTCCCATTCAGATTGCGACTGCTGCAACCGATGGAGGCTTTCGATGGCGAGGAAGGAATGCTCGTCGACCGTGAAGCGGTGATAGAAATCGCGGATCACGAGGGAGTCGATGGGTTTCAGCTCAGGCAAGAGCAGCGTCAACAGGCGCAGAGAATGCATGGCGCGCAGGGCGTCGGCGGCATGAGGCTGCAATAAAGCTTCCTGCAGGTAAAGCCAGAGCTCCGCACCCTTCGGAGGCGTAGCGGCCAAGGCCGGGAGGGCCTGCTCGATGCGGTATTCGGTCGTGGTGCCTAGCCTTACGCCATGGACGGCAATGAAGTGGAAAAGGCGAAGCAGGATTTCGGGATCCTGCAGAGCGGAGGGCTGTTGCAGGAAGACAAGGCCATCGACGACAGAGAAATCGCTGTTGGAGAGACGCGAGCGCCAGCTTTGCAACTGGCGGTACACGGATGACCAGGCGGCGGGAATTTCTTCGAGCAGTTGGGCGACGGTGCGCTGTACGACGCGGGCGTGCCCGTAGTAGACACGCATCCAGTCCGCGGGGGTGAGTGGGGAGGCGTCTTCGGCGCCGATTCCGGCTTCGGCGGCGGCGTCCTGGGCTTCCCACGTCAGGGTGTTGTCGTCGCGGCCATGGCGAAAATGAAGAAAGCAGCGTACCGAGATCAGGAAATCGAGTGCGGCTTCCATCTGCCTGCGGAGCGGAGGACGCAAAGAGCTGCTTTCGGGCCAGTCGTGCAGCTTTTCCATGGCGGAAATCAGAGCCAGCCAGCCGGCGACGTTGTAATCGCGCAAGCCGCCGGGAGCTTCCTTGATGTTGGGTTCGAGGTGAAACAGGGTATTGCCGAATTTGGCATGGCGAGCGCGCGTGACTTCGGCCAATCCCTGCAAGAGCGGTTCGGCCTCAAGGCGGATCAGCCTGGGAATGAGTTTCTGGTGCAAGCGGTCGAAGAGATTGCGGTCGCCGGCCAGATAGCGCGAGTCGAGCAGAGAGATCGTGAACTCAGTGTTATTAGGGTCGAAGCGATCACACTCGGCAAGCATTCGAGTTGCGGGGCTGAGTTTAAGCTTGAGGTCCCACAGTTCCCGAGAGAGCCGGCGAACGGGTTCCGCGTATTGCTGCTCGGATTCACGATCGGCGAAGAGGAACAACAGGTCAATATCGGAATAGGGGAACAGCCAGCCGCGGCCAAAGCCGCCAGTGGCGACGAGGGCGAAATTCTCGGAATTGGAATTGGCGCCGGTAACGAACTCGCGCCAGAGCGTTTGCAGGATGTTTTCAATCAGGAGAGTGCGGGCGCGGATGGAGGAGCGTCCGGAGCCGGCGGCGGCGAATTGCTGCTGGATGCGGGATGATTCGCTGAGGTAGACGTCGCGCAGGCCGCTGCTCAGTGAAGACGTCGCCATCAAATCGAGTCCACTCCGTGCTGCAAGCTTACAAAGCACCTTCGCCGCGCTCGTCATTGCGAATACGAATGGCCTCGTCGATGCGCGAGAGGAAGATTTTTCCGTCGCCGATTTTACCGGTGCGTGCCGCGCTCAAAATGGCCTGCACGGCTTTGTCGACCAGGGAATCGGCGAGCACGAGTTCGAGCTTAGTCTTGGGAATGAGGTCGATGCTGTATTCGCGGCCGCGGTAGACCTCGGTATGACCCTTCTGGCGGCCGTGGCCCCGTACTTCGATGACCGTCATGCCTTCGACTCCGACTTCCTGAAGCGCGCTCTTGACGGCCTCAAGCCTGGAGTTCTGTATGATCGCTTCCACCTTGGTCATAAATTTCTTCTCAGAATTGTCTTTTGTCCGGTGAGGGGTTATCGCGTTTATTAGAAAGCAAAGGCGATGTTTAAGCTGATGCTTCCCAATAGTATCCCTCTTCTCCATGTTGCGAGAGATCGAGTCCCTGGATTTCTTCTTCGTCGGAAACGCGCAGGCCGATGGTCAAATCGACCAGCTTCAAAATGAGCAAGGTGCCGACAATCGCGAGTCCCCAGGCGATGGCTACTCCGACAAGCTGATTCAAAAGCTGATGGGCGTTGCCTTGGATGAGGCCTGAGGGCAACGTGTTGCCGGCGGCGTCCTTGAAGATGGGATTGACAGTACTGGAGGCGAATACGCCAGTCAGGATCGCGCCCAGGGTTCCGCCCGCGCCGTGAACACCGAAAGCGTCGAGGGAGTCATCGTAACCGAAGCGAGCCTTGACCGTGGCCACCATCCAGTAGCAGAAGACGCCGGCGATCAGGCCGATCAGCAGAGCAGACATCGGGTCGACGAATCCGGCAGCGGGAGTGATGGCGACCAAGCCGGCCACGGCTCCGGAAATTCCGCCGAGCACGCTGGGCTTGCCGTTGCGAATCCATTCCGCGGCGGCCCAGCCGATGGCGGCGGAGGCGGCTGCAAAGTGAGTAGCGACAAAGGCGCTGGTGGCCAGGCTGCCAGCGGCTAGCGCACTCCCGGCATTGAATCCGAACCAGCCGACCCAGAGCAGGCAAGCTCCGATGAAGCTGAGGACGACACTATGCGGAGGCATGGGTTCTTTGGGATAGCCGAGACGCTTGCCGAGATAGAGGGCGCAAACCAGGGCGGAAACCCCGGAGGTGATATGAACAACGGTGCCGCCGGCGAAATCTAAAGTTGGGAAGCGCCCACCAAGCGCGGCATTCAGGAGACCGCCTTTGCCCCAGACCATATGGGCCATTGGGTCATAAACGATAAATGACCAGATGATCATGAATACGACCATGGCGCTGAACTTCATGCGCTCGGCAAAGGCTCCGGCGATGAGGCCGGGCGTGATGATGGCGAACATCAGTTGGTACACCATGAAGGTTTGCAGTGGGATGGTTGCCGCGTAATCGGGATCGGGGGCGGCGCCGACAGCGTGCAGGAAGAGGTGATGAAAGCCGCCGATGAAGCCAGTGCCGGAACTGAAAGAGAAACTGAAGCTGCACAAGGCCCAGAGGACGGTGACGATGGCCATCAGGGCAAAGCTCTGCATCATGGTGCCGAGGACGTTTTTCTTGCGGACGAGTCCGCCGTAGAAGAGGGCGAGGCCGGGGCCGGTCATCATCAGGACAAGTGCGGAACTGGTCAGCATCCAGGCGTTATCGGCGGAGCTCTTTGCGTCGGCGGCTTGCTGCTCGAGCTTGGCGAGACGGGCGCTGGTATCGTTGGCTGGAGTTGGAGCGCTTGCTACTGATGCCGCTTGCGCACAAAGCGACTGGGCAAACGCCAGAACGAACAGGACGATCAGCGCCAGGCTGATCCGCCGTTTTCTATTGGACACTGATCGGTGCTCCCCTGAGCGGATTGAGCGTCCTGAGCAGAACTCAGGATGCGCTCAATGTACCGTTATCGAGGGCTTGGCGGAAATTGAAACTATTTATCAGAACGATCAGCTTTTGTTATCTCAGTGGTGATCGGGCATTCGTTCGGCTTCCTGAGGACGAGCCGGCTTTACGAATTTTGCGTCGTCGATGGGAACGTTCTGCTGCAGTTCGTTCAGTTTGATGGTGAAGCGTCCGTTAGGACGCGCCAGCGTCCACTGATAAGGCACTTTGACGCCGTTTACTTCGCGGTAGTCGGCGTAGTCGATCTGCGTGGGGAGTTGTCCCAGCGCAGTCTCGCCGAGCCGGTAGAGGCGAACGAGCAATCCAGATTGCTGATCGAAGTAGAGGGTCAGGGGCGTCTTGCCTTCGCGCTGGCCAATCACGACGTAGGTGTCGTGATCATCTACCTTCTCTGTGCCTTCCACTTTGGCGGAGCTGAACATCTGCTGGAGGTGAGTGGCGAAGTGCAGATCGGCGTCCATGGAAGCGGCATCGATATCGGGACCATGCATGTCGCGAACCGGGCCATGCGGAAACGCGAGCCATCCCTCATGTCCATTGAACGCCGTGATGCTGTCGCCTTGAGGCATGTGCATGTAGGAGATGCGCATGCTGGGATCTTTGTCGTAAATGTCGATTGGAACGGAGCGGCCCGGACCCATTTCGATGGTTCCCCTGGCAGCGAAACTTTTTACCTTCTCGATGGCCGCGGCACCACCGAGCGACTGCACATACTTGTCGATCAGGCTGTCAGCGGAGGGGGCAGAAGGGGCTTTGACGAGTTGTGATTCCTGCTGAGTTGATTCACTCATTTCAGCAGAAGCAACCATGGGAGTTCCCACGGGATGCATGTTGCCGCGATGACAGGAGTAACAAGTGACGACGCGGTGGCCGTGGAAGGTGTCTTTGTTGATGGCGAACATCATATCCATCATCTGGCGCGCTCTTAGCTTGGGCTTCTTGTCGTCTTTGTCGAAGGCGCCTTGGACGTGGCAGAAGTCGCACTCGACGCCGAGCGAAGCGGCGATAAATTGCATGGTAGGGATGAGTTGATCGGCAGGGATATCTTTCAGGACCTGGATATTCTTGAATTCCTGCGCTGCCGTTTTCGCTTGTTCTGAATCTGCGACGGGGTGACTTGCGAGCGCAGTTTGCGTTTTGAAAATTCCGATGGAAAAGATGATTGCAAGGAAAGCGATGATGGGGAGAACTGGGTTGGTTCGCATTCGTCCGTCCTGGGCGTTCGTTGAGTCTGGAGGAGTGTAGCAGAACGAGAGCGTTAAGGCTGATTGCTGTAAATGCGCTTGCCGGAAAGTTCGGCGACAACGAATCGGTCGGGGGGAAGAAGCGCTTCGGCCGAGTCGATCTGATACTCGGGGACGAAAAGGAAAATGCGGCGGTTGCCATTCCAGTCACGCAGCAGGTCGGCGCTGGTCAGGTAGATGCGAGGCGCATCAGGAAAAGTCGATCCAAACCACATCGAGGTCGTACGGCCGTCGACTAACTCAATGGGGCGACATAGATAAAAGAGCAGGGAAGAGCCAAAAGCCTGATCTCCGTAAATCATTACCCGGTCATTAGGACGAGCCATTTTCTGAATATCGAGAGCAAGCTCCCTGGAAGACAGGTAGGGGCCGAAGCGTCCAAAGGCAATGTGGGCGGCGACGAGGAAAACTGCCATGCCGAGGCCGAGAGTCCAGGTGGCGGCGTAGTGGCGGCGCCATAGGCGCAGGAGGAAAGAGCCCAAGGGCGCGATCAGCAAAACGGAAGCAGCGAGAGCAGCCGGGAGACGCAGCGCGGCGAACGAAGCGTAGCTGAGGTCCAGCATGTGCGAGGTCGAGAGTGTGTCTTTCGACATGTCGTGCTTCGCCAACACGGTTCCGATGTCGGGTTCGAAGGGCAAGTGCCGCGACTGCCAGAGTCCGAGAATCAGAGTGATACTGGCGGCAATTCCGATTACGGCGAGGATCGCGGCGGAAGTGCGAAGAAATCCGAAGCGAGATTTGGTGGAGCATTCTGTGCGTTCGCTGCGGACAACGCCATCGGCCAGGAGAATCAGCAGCGGCAAGTAGGCCGGGAATGTGTAGTACTCCTGATTGGTGGAGATGGCGAAGAAGATCAGGATGACTCCGGCGAGGATCCAGCACATCAGGCGGGTGCGATCGGCGAAGCCGAGTTCCGCGCCCTTCTGACTTAAGCGGCGGGCCTTGCGATCTTGCAGGGTGGTGCGGAGAACCGCGGGAAAGTAGAAGCTCCAGGGGAAGAGCCAGACCAGATGCAATCCCCAGTACAAGGCGGCGGGCAGCTTGTTGTAATCGCGCGGATAGCGCTTTCCTAAGAAACGCAGGAAGTGCTCGTTGACGAAGTAGAACCAAAAGAATCCGCGATGACCGGGGCCACCGGGATTGCGGAGTCCGGCAAGGATGTGCCAGGGGGCAGCGATGGCGAGGAGTAAGGCAAATCCGGAGAGCAGGCGGAATTCTTGCCAACGGCGCCAGTCGCGGGTGATGATCAGGTAGAAGAACGCCGCGGCTCCGGGGAAGACTAGAGCAATCAAGCCTTTGGTAAGGACGCCGAGAGCAATGCAGGCGTATCCGGCATACCATCGCCATGGTTTGCGGCGGGGTTCGAGCGCGGTCATAAAGAAATAAAGCGAGGCGGCGATGAGGAGGCTCAGGAGAACGTCGGGAATGAGGACACGGGTAAACAGAAAGATGCCGGCCGAGGTGTAAGTGAATAGTGCGGAGTAGATGCCGGTGCGGTCTCCGAAGGCTTGCGTCGCCCAACTAAAAGCGAGAAGGCCCAGCAGAAAAATAGAGAGGAGCATGGGCAGGCGAGTGGCAACCTCATTCACGCCGAAGATGTGGTAGCAGGTGGCGACCATCCAGTACGGAAGTGGCGGCTTCTCGAGATAGCGCACGCCATTCACGTGCAGAGTGACGTAGTCTCCGGTGACGAACATCTCGCGGGCGGCTTCGGCATGGGTGCTGTCGGCATCGTCGAGCAGGCCGGGCGAGAAGATAGATGCGAAGTAAACGGCGAGAAACACCAGGATCAGTCCCACGCAGGCGAAGAGATGCTTTCGACTTGCGGAGGTGCCGTTTATGCGGGCTGCAGGAGGTGTGGAGACCGAGCTCAATGCGAAGGACCTGGATTCAGTGTGACAAACACCGGACGAACTCGCAAGCGCAGGTGTCCCAAGCTATCTGGCCGGATGACGGATGAAGAACTGCTCTTTGTCGATAGCGGCGGGGATGGCTACGTCGAAGAACCCTACCATCATTTCGTCGGAGGTCTGATCTCCCCAATATACGGTCTTGTCGGGGTCGGGATTATGCGGATTGTTCCGGGAGTTGTCGTACCAGGCGATGGCTCGCAGCTTTGTGCCGGCTTTTAAGAAACGAGGCTGGGCGAGTTTGTAGCTCAACTGCCAGTGGAAGTGATAGTTGACGCGCAGCAAGGTTTCGATGCTGCCGTCATCATGAACGATGTCGTATTCGAAGCGCTTGCCGCGAAGATGCATGTGCGGGAAAAGACTGAGCAGCAGTGCGTCATTCGGCAAAGTGCCCTGGACTTCCACACGGAAGTTGTCGGCCCCGGGAGGAATCATGAAGGCGTGATCGTTCAATTGCAAAGTGATGACGCGCTTTTGAGGCCGCTTCGCGGCGAAGACGAGCCCGATGGCAGTCTGATCCGCGGTGGCTTTTCCGTTGGTTGTGTAGTGCATCTGGAAGACGAGGTCGGAGCCGGCGGGAACGAATTTTGCCATGCCGTCGGGCCACTGGTCGGGGGAACTGCCGGGGGCGTAGACGAGCATCAGGTCACTGGTGGTCTCGTGAGCCTGCCGCTTTTCTTCGGGATCGGAGAGAGTTGAAGCGGTGAATGGCTGGCCGATGGGCGCGTGACGCAGCCAGCGGGAATCTGGCGGTCGGATGTAGACCACGGCATGGTGAACGTGGTCGCGGCTGGAAGGGCGCATCTCCGACATCTGAACCCAGGTGTCTTTGGCGAAATGAGTGGGGACGATCTCGTAGGTATATTCGACTTCGCCACGGGCTGGAATTTTGACCGGCACGGGCATTTGCAGGACAAGGTCGGGTTTCGGGATATTCCATCCCTGAGCCCAGTGGCAGGGAGGCGGAGCATCGTGGGGATTTCCGGCAGGAGCGCCTTGATCAGACCATGCTTTCAGCATGGCGACTTGCTGATCCGAAAGTGACGGATCGTCGGAAAATTTGCCGAAGCGGGGATCGGCGAACCAGGGCGGCATCATTCGCGAAGCGGTAGCGCTGGCGATGCTCGGTGCCCAGGGCCGAGTCTGCTCGTAGGTGACGAATGACATGGGCGCAATCTCGCCTTCGCGGTGGCAGTTCTGGCAGTGGTTCTGCAGGATGGGAAGAACGTCGCGGTAGAACGTCGGCCGACTCGGCGTGGGGACGGGAGCTTGCTGGTGGAAATAGACTCCCAAACCAGCGAGGGCCACGATTCCAATAAACGAAAAACGCATGTTCTGAAATTTTACAGGGCGTGGGGGGAACTGGCGTTTTGTGGTCCGTAAAATTGCGCAAAATGCTACATTAAGCAGTTCATGTCTGCTCCTAATTCCATATTTGTGAAAGCGTGCAAAGCGCAGCCGACCGAGCGAACGCCGGTGTGGTTCATGCGACAGGCCGGCCGTTACATGGCTCAGTACCGTGCCGTGCGGAAAGAGCATTCGCTGCTGGAGATCTGCAAGAGGCCAGCGTTGGCGGCGGAGGTCACGATTACTGCGGCGGAAGCGCTCGGCGTGGATGCGGCGATCATCTTTGCCGACCTGCTTTTGCCGCTGGAAGTGATGGGGCTGCCTTTTCATTTTTCGGCGGGCGAAGGCCCGGTGATCGAAAAGCCGGTACGTACGGCGGAAGACGTTGCGCGGCTGCGGACCGACGGCGCAGGGGAACTGGGATATGTATCGGAAGCGGTCGGGCTGGTCGCGAAGCATTTCGGCGAGAAGTTGCCGGTGATCGGTTTTTGCGGCGCGCCATTCACGCTGGCCAGCTACATGATCGAGGGCGGCGGGTCGCGCAATTATGTGCACGCGAAGAAGATGATGTACAACTCGCCGGAGCAGTGGGACGAGTTGATGAAGAAGTTGGTCGCGGTCACGTCGCAATATTCGGCCGAGCAGGTACGCGCCGGCGCGGACGCGATCCAGATTTTCGATAGCTGGGTGGGGTGCCTCAGCGTGGAAGATTACCGCCGCTATGTCTTGGCGCATGTCACGAGCATGGTGGCGAAGCTGCGCAAGACCGGGGTTCCGATCATTTATTTCGGAACAGACAGTGCGACTCTGCTGTCGGCGATGGCGGAAACGAAAGCGGATGTGATCGGCTTGGATTGGCGTATTCCACTTGATCTGGGATGGAAGAGCGTCGGGGACCACGCAGTGCAGGGGAACCTGGACCCGGTGCTTCTTTTCGCGAGTTGGAAGGAACTGAAGGAGCGCGCGGAAGAGATACTGCGGCTGGCTGGCGGGCGTCCGGGACACATCTTCAATCTTGGGCACGGGATTCTGCCGGAGACTCCGGTCGAAAACGTAAAGAATCTCGCAAAGTTGGTGCAGGAATTCCGGCTTCCGGAATCCAGTGTCCGGCGTCCCGATCCGTCGATTCAAAAGGCTCCGAGCCGCCGGAAGTCATGAAGCGGATCGCCATCGTCGGCGGCGGCATCTCAGGCCTATCTGCCGCATTTGAAATCGAAGAATATCGCCGAAACAGCGGCTCGGCCGTGGATTACGTTTTATACGAGTCTTCTGCGCGGCTTGGGGGAGTGCTACGCACCGAGAAGATCGATGGCTGCGTGGTAGAAGCCGGTCCCGATTCATTCATCAGCGAAAAACCTTGGGCAGCGGATCTGTGCCGGGAATTAGGACTCGGCGATCAGTTGATTGGGTCGAATGACGCCGATCGCAAAACGTATATTTTGGTGCGCGGGCGCCTGATCCCGATGCCGGATGGTCTGATGTTCATGGTGCCGACGAAAATTCTTCCTACAGGATTCTCCCCATTATTTTCATGGAAGACGAAGTTGCGCATGGCGCAGGAGTTGTTGCATCCCCCGCGCTCGGCGGATGGCGATGAAAGTGTGGCGTCGATGGTAGAGCGGCATTATGGGGCGGAGATGGTGGACCGGCTGGCGGATCCGCTGCTTTCGGGGGTATATGGAGGGGAGGCGGAGAGTTTGAGTGTGCGCGCAGTGCTGCCGCGCTTTGCGGAGATGGAACGAAAGTACGGGAGCCTGGGGAAGGCCATGCTGGCAGCGCGCAAGAAGATTCCTGCGGCGAAAGCGCAAGTGGCACGTCCGCTGTTTACTTCGCTGCACGACGGAATGCAGCATCTGGCGGAAAGCGTGATTGCGCGGCTGACGCCGGAATCCCTGCGGACGAATAGTTCGGTGGGGACGGTCCAGCCGGAGGCTAGTGGCTGGAATGTTGTCAATGAATCGGGTGCAGAACGATTTGATGCGGTGATCATCGCGCTGCCTGCGCGAGCGGCATCGATGGTGCTGCGGGAGTGTGGTCCGGAGCTTGCAGGAGAACTCGGCGCAATCCAGTACAGTTCGTCGATTACGGTGGCACTAGGGTACGACAATCGAGTCAGGCAATCGCTCCCACCAGGATTTGGGTTCCTGGTTCCGCGGAGCGAAGGCAAGCGGATGCTGGCGGCAACATTTGTGCATAACAAGTTTCCGCATCGCGCGCCGCCGGATCGCGCCTTGCTGCGCTGTTTTTTTGCTGGAGCGAATGCCGAGGCGGTGTGGGAATCTTCCGACGCCGAGTTGATCGCCATAGTGCGGCACGAATTGCAACAGATTGCCGGAGTGCGCGGCGAGCCGCTGTTTGCTCGCGTGTATCGATGGAAATTGGCAATGGCGCAATATGGCGTGGGACATCTCGAACGGCTGGAGCGGATTGAAGCTTTGCGGAGAAAGCTGCCAGGGTTGGCGCTGGCGGGCAATGGATATCGCGGGATCGGTGTTCCGGATTGCGTGCGCTCGGGGCGGGAGGCCGCGAAAGAACACCTGGAGCGGCTTAGAAAAGCTTGAGCTGTGGGTCCGGCTGAAACTTGCAGTGATCAGGAGGAAGGCTAGGGTTAGATGCGACGTGAGGGCGCATCCTTACTTAAGTTGCTACACCAAGACTCAGCGCTCCCTTGTAGACCTGCGCAAAAGCAGTCCAGACGATCGCGATCACCACAAAGCACAGCACGCTGCCTTCCGGGCCGACGGTTCCTCCGGTCAGCCACACTGGTCCATGAAAAGAAGAAGTGAGGAGATGTCCGGGCGAGAGCATGCCGCTATCGGGGACGGAGTAGAAGAAGCTTTCACCCCAATCCCAGGCGGCGTGAAATCCCACGGCGAACCAGAGATTGCCGGTGCGGCGCAGGGTCAAGCAAAAGAAGAAGCCGATGGCGGCGGCAGCGAGAACGCCGGGCCAGGATTCGCCCGCGTTGAACAGATGGATCATGCCAAATGCGGACGAGAGAAGAATTGCCGCAGGCCAGAATCCGATGCCGCGGGCGAGCGTGAATTGCGTGTAGCCTCGCAGCAGAAATTCTTCGAAGAATCCCACGAAAAGGAACATCACTCCCCAAAAGAAAGCGAAACGGGCGATACGGAATCCGTGGATGTGGAGGTGTCCGTAGCTGAAGGCGTGAAAGCTGTAGAGCAGGACGATCAGCAGAGAGATGCCGGCGAATCCCCAGAGCGAGCCGATCCAAAAAAGCTTGCCGAAAGCACGGCGCGGCGGCAGACCGTAATCGGCCCAGGGGCGGCGTTCGACTCGGGCGAGAAGGAACGCGGGGATGAGAGCAGCGAGCAAGGCCGCGAATTCGTCGAGCGCTGATGAACGGAGTGTCCCGAGATCCAATTTTCCTGTGAGATCAACGGCGAGCATCTGCAGGACGTAGTATCCAGCGATGTAGAAGGCGAATCCCCAGCCCCAGCGCAAGCCGTCCGGTCCGATGAAGAGGGTGTGCGCGTAAGAGGGCTGTGGCGGGGCGGTGAGGCTGGGCGGCGCCCAATCGCTTTGCGGGGGGCTGATTTTGTTTGGCTCAGGCATCAGAGGTATGCGAGCTAATCTCTTCTGTAGTTCTCAAAATGCCGCAGGCGGGCTTATACCGCCGACATGAAGGTTCTGCGTCATGGTAAAACACTCGGTCGCCCTATGTTCGAAAAATTAGCACGGCAATTCTTCCATCGTCCCCAGTGTTACGCCGGTTTGTTGTTGCTGGCATTTTTGGGGCAAGCGGTCTGGCTGATGAAAATCAACATGAGCCGGACGAACCTGTCGAATGAGATGGAGGTGCTCCGGATTACCGAAGGCTGGAAGCAATGGCATGGTTACGGCATTGCGGGCGCGCCCTTCACAGACTTGCACCCCAATGTCGCTTTCAGCGGAGACACGGCGCCCACAATGCAAGCGGTGGGCATTCCGGGAACCGACAGCGCAGGATTCGATACGGAACATGGGCCGCTGACTTATCTGGTATCGTCCGGGCCATTGATGTTGCTGCCGGAGCGAGTCCTGCATTGGCAAAGCGGAATCTCCTGGCGCTGGCTTCCCTCTATTCCGTTTATCGCCTGCGGATTATTCCTGGGTGCGTCTCTGTGGTACGTGGCGCGGCGGCTTTGCGGAAATGAAGGCGGATTGATTGCGCTGATACTGTATTGCTTCTCGCCGGGGATTCTGGAGGCGAGTGCGATTTCGCATGCGCGGCCGGAGATCATTGCGGCGTGGGGAGCGTTCGGGACAATTTTTACGGCAATTGCTGTAGCCCACACGCTATATGCTCCGCGCGAAGTAGTGCTCTGGAACTGGCGGCGAATTCTTCTGCTGGGCGTTTCGCTTGCGATAGCAATAGGGGCGCTGTTCGGGATGATTGTCGTTGTGCCGATCGCGCTCGCATTTCTTTTGTACGTCGCTCCGATACGGAAGCGAGCTGGCCTGGTGATCTGGCTGGCGGCGTGCGGGGCGGGGTTCGTGCTTCTTTTTACGCAATACTTTTTTGGCTGGAAAGCCTTCATCGCGGGAATGCATCATGCCGCATTCTGGACAGGATCCGGCGAAGGGCTGCGCGTGTTTGGGGTTTACAAGGTGGCAGCTTTGCAACTGGTGAGGAACTGTCCGTTGCTGGCGGTCGCGGTTCCGATTGCGCTGATTACATACGCTGGGTGGCGCCGCACGCGGTATTTCGGGAACACAGCGCCGTTGCTGGTTGCGGCACTGTTCTTTGCGCTGGGCATCGCTCATGCCCAGGGAGCTGCGGGCGAATTTCTGCTGGCTGCGACGGTATTTTTATACCTCTTCGTAGCAGGGATTCTTGCGGACCTGATGGAAACGCAATATCGGGTGATCGTCACAGCTTGTATCGTGGGATTGCTGGGGGCTTATGCCCTCTGGAATTTGCTGGCGCTGGCGCAGGCGGCACGCGGCTAGGCAGCTTCGTCGACAGCGAAACCCCAGAACTTGAGCAGATCGGGAGGAACATATTTTTCGTCCTTGTTTTGCCGCACCCACTCCTTCAACGCCGCGGAAGTTTTGTATTGTTCCGGAGTAATGCCCAGGATGGCGACCACGTGGTCAAACGATGTTCCTTCACTCATAAGCACCTCTCATAAAGACGTGTGTGGGAGCAATTCGTTGGTTTAGCAATTCTACCGACTATAAGTAAATACAGCATGAAATTTAGGGCGTAGATCGGGATGTTTTTGGGTTTAACCCGGACCCCGACCTTCATAACGCCCTTCCATTCTAATGCGATTCGTCGCTGGCGGGGGCACTATCTGGTGTATCCAATTTCTGTGCGGTAGACGGCAAATTTGGTGGCGGCTGAAATTCTCCGGGGTCTTTTCCCGCCATCGCGGCGGTCATAAAGTTGATCCAGATGGGAAGCGCGGCGCGGGCGCCGGTTTCTTTTGCGCCCAAGGATTTTTTTTCGTCATAGCCGACCCAAACCCCGCAACTGATGGTGGGCGAGAATCCGACGAACCACGCGTCGGTGAAATCGTTGGTGGTTCCGGTTTTGCCTCCAACGGGGAAGGGGAGTTTTGCGGCGGCGATTCCGGTTCCATGCAATACCACGTCGCGCAGCATCGAGGTCATGATGCGGGCGGTGCGAGCGGAAACCACATCTTTTACCTCGGGAAAGTCTTCCTCCAGGACGCGGCCTTCGTAGTCGGTGACGCGTGTAAGGTAGCGGGGTGTGACACGTACTCCGTCGTTGGGGAAGACGCTGTATGCGGAGGTTTGTTCGAGCAGCGTGATTTCGGCCGATCCCAGCGCGAGGGGCAGGTAAGGAGGAAGTCTCGAAGTGATGCCGAAGCGCTCCGTGTAGTTGATGACACTCGCGATGCCGATTTTGCTGGCGAGCCGCAGAGCGGGAATATTGCGGGATTGGGCCAAGGCGCGGCGGAGCGTAATGATTCCTTCGAATTTTTCGTCGTAATTATGCGGAGAATAGGGGCCGGAGGGCGTTTCAAACGTCACCGGCTCATCGAGTATCGTGTCCTCGGGATTGGCGCCCTGATCGATGGCGGTGGTGTAGACATACGGCTTGAAAGAGGAACCTACCTGCCGCAGAGCCTGGGTGGCGCGGTTGAACTTGGAATCATTGAAGTCTCGGCCGCCGACCAGAGCCTTGATGCCGCCAGTTGCGTTATCGATAGCCAGCAAAGCACCCTGCGCTCCGGAATCCTGCTCAAGACTGACTTTCGCCGTGCCTGCAGGAGAAAGGGAAAGAACTTTCACGTAGCAGATGTCGCCGGCTTTCAAGATATCGCCGAGTTTGCGGGCGGTCCATGCGGCTTGTGACGGTCCGAGTTCGGCGATGTAGCGGCCGAATTTCACAGTGGCTGTTCCTGCGCCGGCAGAAGTGACGAGAGCATGCACATAGCCGTCGGGGGAGAGATCGTCGTCCCAATCGGGATGGGAATATTTCTGGATGGTTTGACCTTCGTCCAGAATGTTTTCCAAATGCCCCTTCCAGCCGTGACGGCGTTCATAAGCAGCGAGGCCGTCGAGCACGGACTGATTTGCCGCCTTTTGCATGCCGGCATCGAGAGATGTGTAGACCTTCAGCCCGCCCTCGTGTACCTGATCGGTTCCGTACTTGCTTTCGAGGTAGCGGCGGATTTCTTCTACGAAGTAGGGAGCCAGGGAGTTGGGATCGTGCGCGAGATGCAAGACCACGGGCGCTTTGCGGGCGCGGTCGGCTTGGGCGGCGGTGATCTTGCCGTCTTCGAGCAGGGCATCGATGACAAGATTCCGGCGTTTCAAAGCGCGATCCGGATGATTGATCGGAGAATAGACTCCGGGACCTTTGGGCAGGCCGGCGAGAAGTGCGGCTTCGTCGAGAGTCAACAGCTTTGCCGGCTTGCTGAAATAGAACTCGGAGGCGGCTTCAAATCCGTAAACGCCGTGACCAAGGAAAATCTGATTGGCATAGAGCGCGAATATTTGGGGTTTTGTGAAATGGCGCTCAATCTGGATGGCGAGGATGGCTTCTTCGATCTTGCGGTGAAAGGAGCGGTCGGGAGAGAGAAAGAGATTGCGCGCGAGTTGCATCGTCAAAGTCGATGCACCCTGGACCTTTCCACCTGACTCGATATCGCGGTAAGCGGCACCCACGATACGGAAGAAGTTGATGCCGGAGTGGGTGTAGAAGTCTTTGTCCTCGGTGGAAACCAAGGCCTCGCGAAGCACTGGCGGGAAATCGTCGTAACTGGCCACAACGCGGCGCTGGAGGGCGAAGGATCCAATCACCTGACCGTGGTCGTCATAGATGTCGGTGATCGAACTGGGCCGGTAGGTCTCAAGAGCATCGACCTGTGGGAGATCGGTCGTGTAAACCAGTAAGAGACCCGCGGTCGCGCCCAGCAAGGCGGAGATGAGGACTAGAAGGCCGAACAAGACGCGGCCGACCAGTTTACGTCCGGCAATCTCAACCTGCGGGAGATCCTGATAAAGAGACTTCATGGCGTGAAAAAGCTCAGGATAGCACTGGAGGCCGTGGTCCCAGTGCCGGCTGGTTCCAGAACGATCAACTGTTTTGATTATCCTGCAAAAAGAAATCGCGCGCACGAAGGCGCGCGATTCCTAAAATTAAGTGGAATCAGGCGTGGTTTTTCAGGACTTCCACTGCCTTATTCAATTGATCATCGACCGTATTTTTCGGCTTGGTCTGCTGATCGGCAGTGGGAGCGGATTCATCAACGGGGACGAACGCTGAATTGTCCTGGTCGGCCACGATGATGTTAGGAGTGACAGCCGCGTCCTGAATGACTTTGCCGCTGGGCGAATAATACTTGGCCACGGAGAGGATCAAAGCGCCGCCATCGCGCAGCTCAATGGTCTTCTGCAATGTGCCGTCGCCGAAGGTTTTCTCGCCGACCACATCTCCGCGGGCGTTCTCAAGTATGGCGGACGCCACAATTTCGGCCGCCCCGGATGTCCCGTTATTGACCAATACAACCAGAGGAAGCTGAGTGATTGCTTTTGAGGGATCGGCATTGAAAGACTGCCGGGGATATTTTTGTCCCTGCAGATACGTGATCGTGCCGTGATTCAGGAAGAGGTTGGCAGTCGAGATGCCTTCCGATTCCTCTCCTTCGGAATCGTTGCGCAAATCGAGGATCAGCTTTTTCGCGCCTTCTTTTTCAAGCGACTTGACCTTGGAAGCGATTTCCTGAGTTTTTCCTTTGGTCAGAGCTTCGACTTTGATGTAGCCGATGCCATCCTGCATCATCTTATCGGTGACCGGAGGGATGCTGACGACCTCGCGCGTGATGACGACCTTCTGCGGTTCGGCGCGCTGTGCGCGGACGACAGACACTTCTACTTGCGATCCCTGAGTTCCCGACAGCATGTCACGAATTTGCGGAAGTGAGAGGTCGCGCGTGCTGATGCCTTCGATGGATTCGAAAATATCGGTGGGCTGAATTCCGGCTTTTTCGGCCGGAGAACCGGGCAGTACCGATACGACGTCGGCGTAGCCAAATCGTTTGGAGATGGTCGCGCCGATGTCAGCCTTGCCTTCCATCTTGTGTGCCTTGAGTGTCTTGTATGCCTCCGGCGTCAGGTAGGCGGAGTTTGGATCCAGCGATTCGAGCAACCCGTGCAAGGCCCCGTCCGTCACTTTCGGGATATTCGGTTCCTCGACGTATTCGCTGCGAACGCGCGAGAGAACCTCGCTGTAGACTTGCAGTTGCCGGTAAGCGCCGTCATCCGAGGAGGCGTGGACGCCACCCAGAGAACCCACTACTACAAACAGAAGGACGGCAAAGGACGAGACAAGAATCGCTGCTTTGGTTTTCATGGACATCAAATTGTCGTGATCTGGAAGGGAATGTCTTCCGGAGGCACTCTTCGCATTATATCCCTTGTAGATGCCAGTTTTTGCACCCCGGGTGCTCAAATTGTGCTTCGCGGAAAATCTTAGGGAGAATGCGGGTCGTGCGTAACGGTTAGTGCTGGGGTTTGGGCTTATGCCAGCTTACATGCACTCTAACTGGAGTTGTACCAGTCATATACGCGCAATTCGCTCCCAGAAAAAGATGGCTCGGGTCCACGATCGGCATGTCGGCATCGGGGGTAGCCACAATGGGAGCTTCTTCCGGTTGCAATTTGGCCAAGAGTGCCCCAGGAGGGGCGGAGCTGACAGGGAGGTGCCACTTTTCTTCGGGCGAAGGGCCTCCACAGGCAAGAACACCACCGTAGATGTGGATGCGGTCGCCGGGCTCGAGAACAAGCCCGGTATCGGTCCAGTGGCTAGCGGAAACCCGGAATTGATAGTTTGTTTTCCGGTGCTCAGGCGGTTTGGTGCTCTGGGCACGGGTGAATGGGGCGAAAGCTAAGAGAACGGTGAGCACCACGAGCCGAAGACGGTTCATATAGTTTCCCTATGTTTGTAGGATCCCGCGAGATGAAGGTTGTGGGGTGTGCAAAAGACAGGTTCTGGTGTGCGAACCGCGAGCGGACAGGAAGGATTTTTCGCCGAAATTCTCACAAGAGGACAATGTGCTTGCCTGCATCTATACAAGGAAGAACCTGAACTATAATGGGTGCGTAATGTTCTCTGGCCGAACTGCATGTGAGCTGGCAGTAATCGCTCTGCTGTGTGTCATTTCGATTTTTTTGTTCCCGTCTGTGCAAGGGCCATATCCGGTTGTGCACGGTCCGGTGACAGCTTTGGAAGGATTGCGCGCGGCCGTTCGATTGCGCCTCGCGATTCTTGCCGCGCTCCTTACCGGAACCAATTTAGCGCGGCCAGCGGGAGCTCAGGCGTGGTGTAGCGGACGGGCGATGTCCCAGTTCTCGTCCGATCTCATGGAGAACCTTAGTACCGTTCTTCGTTGCTAATTTTCCTCCTAGTTCTCATCTCCAATCGTTGCCTTTCAGCGATATACCGTTCGCAATGTATCGGCCCATGCGCGGGCCGTGGGTTCCTGTCAGTGCGGTGAGGTTGCTGGAGAGGCTTCGTCCCGATTCGAAAATCTGATAAGCATTGAGGAGGAATCTGTGAGACATCAGGAATTCAGCATTTCACTGGGAGTAGTGGTCATAGCAACGTTGTTATCCACCGGTTGTGCGAAGAAAGCTGCGAAAGCACAGCCACCAGCTCCGCCAGCACCGCCGACCCCAACTGCGACATTGGCGGCAAATCCCGCCGTGGTGCAGCAAGGACAATCAACGACCCTGACTTGGCAGACCAGCAACGCCAATGATGTCAGCATTGAAGGGCTCGGAACGTTGTCGAATTCCGGTTCACAAAGGGTTACGCCAAACGGGTCTACGACGTACACGCTCATCGCCAAAGGGCCAGGCGGAACGGCCAACGCATCCACTGAAGTCACAGTAAATGTGCCGGTGGCGAAAGCGCCAGCGCCGGGACCATCGGATGCAGAGCTGTTTGCCCGGGACGTGAAGGATGTTTACTTCGATTTCGATAAGGCGGATCTTCGTCCCAGCGACGCGTCAACGACAGAAGGCAACGTGGCGTTTTTCCAGGAGCATTCCAATGTGAAGTTCCTCATTGAGGGACATTGCGATGACCGAGGATCGGAGGAATACAACCTGGCGCTTGGAACGAGCCGTGCCGAGGCTGTGAAGAGCTCGCTGATTCAGCACGGAATTTCGGCTGATAGGATTAAGACGATCAGCTACGGGAAGGAACGGCCATTCTGTACAGAAGAAAATGATCAGTGCTGGCAGAAGAACCGGGTCGGCCACATCGTTTATCAACAATAGCAACGACTTAGAGGCAGGAGGCGGCTCAGCAGCCGCCTCCTTTTTTGCTTTTATGAGCAGATTTTGCGGGCTGTCCTTGCTGAACGTTGGCATCTGGATTCCGGTTACCAACGTTCATTGCCCCGGTTACGAAACGCCGCATATAATTTTTTCACCGCCACCAGTTCCAGTGAAGGAATAATTCGGCATGCCTGAGGCCACCGGCACTCAATTGACACGCCAGAACCAGGAACTGACCATATTTCACGATGTGGCCAAAGCGCTCACGTCGTCGCTGGACCTCGACTCCATCCTGCAGACCATCATGGAAAAAATGGCCGAATATTTCCGGCCGGACACGTGGTCGTTGCTCATGGTGGATGAAGAGCGGAATGAGTTGTATTTTGCAATTGCGGTAGGCGAAGCGGCGGAGGCTCTGAAAGCCGTGCGCCTGAAAGTGGGCGAAGGTATTGCGGGCTGGGTAGCGAAGCACGGCGAGCAATTGATTGTGCCGGATGTGGAAGCGGATCCGCGATTTGCCAAACGAATCGATCAGACCACGAAGTGGGAAACCCGGTCGATCATCTGTGTTCCGCTACGGTCGAAGCTGAGAGTGTTGGGAGTGATTCAACTGGTGAATGTGGACATGACCCGGTTCGGCGAGCAGGAGATCTTCTTCCTGCAGTCACTATGCGATTACGCCGCAATAGCCATTGAAAACGCGCGCTGGGTCGAACGAATTCAGGAACTGACCATCACCGATGATTGCACAGGGCTGTTCAACGCTCGTCATCTCTATAAGACGTTGGAGGCGGAGGTTTACCGTTCTTCCCGCTTTGGATATGAATTCAGCGTACTATTCATCGACCTTGATCATTTCAAGATGGTCAACGACACCTATGGCCACCTGGTGGGAAGCAAGCTGCTGGCAGAGATTGGATATCTGATCAAGGCGCAGCTTCGATTGATCGATTTCGCATATCGCTACGGTGGAGATGAATTTGTCGTGCTGCTTCCGCAAACAGGAAAAGATTCCGCACTGGTGGTGGCGAAGCGTCTCCGCGACGCCCTGCGAGAAAGCAGTTTTTGCCGGGAAGAAGGATTGAACCTGAACGTGCGGGCTTCGATCGGACTGGCAACATTCCCGCACGATGCGCGCACGGCACATGATGTGATTCGCCAGGCGGACGAGATGATGTATGTTGTGAAAAACTCTACGCGCGACAATATCGGAATCGCGCAGCGGGGGATTCTGAAGTAGAAGCCTGTTGCGCTCTTTGTCTTAAGGGTTATTGGTTGGTGGACTGGAATTGGGCGGTTGAGCTGATTTCTGGTCTGGCATCCAGGGATGTGCGTTCTGCGGCGCATTCGGATTCACACCGAAATCCCAAACCATCAAGTTGAAGCTTTGATCGGGCGCGGTCTCAATAAGGGCGTATTCTCCCGGCGCAAGGGGTTGGGTGGGCGTGACCTTCAGCCAGCCTCCCTTGACCTGGTTGATGGTGATTTTTACCACGTGCTCATCCTGGCTCACTTTGCCGGTGACCGTGCGCTTGATGGCACCAACGATTCGCTTATTTCCCTTGGTCTCTACTTTCAAGATGCGGTAGCGGTCGAAGGGGACAGTCGCTTTCTGCGGCTGTTGAGGCTGCTGTTGCTGTGGAGTGTCCGGTGCGGCGCGAACTGTATCTGGGACGACACTGGGAGACGAGGATGAGTCGTCCTCGACGTTCAGATAAAAGGATGGCACATCGACGTGCGATTGCACGGCCGCGTGTTCGCCTTCAAGTTCAATCGTTTGTTTGGCGCTGGCAAGGGGATTCAGAGCGCCGCGCAGGATGTTGGCCTTCACATTGCGGTTTACATCACCCTCGGACTGTTGAAGTTCGACGAGCTGCGGCTGGTTTCTATAGGTTTCCAGCAGGAATACTCCCTCGTCTTCTGGCAGGCGAAGGCCAGGGGCTACTTCGGGCAACTGCAGGTCATCGAGGTCCCGCTCACTGGCAGCTTCTTTGTCTAGCTGAACAGCACCCGGCGAGGAAGCCGCGGCGGCACGGTCTTTCTCATATTTTTCTGTGGCGGGCCAATCCACGAGCGAATAGGGGAGTTCCTCCCATTCATTGCGTTCGGCGCTCAGGTAGCGGACGCGATCTCCTTTGACTTCGTATGTCTTGACGATCTGATAAGACCCATCCTTCAGAATCAGACGTTCCTCATTCTTCTGCTGCGCGAGCGCCGTGCGGTGTGTAACACACAAGAACGCGATCAGCAGGAGGAGGAGAAGGCTGCACTGGGTGAGCGGGATTTTGACGATGGCTCGCACAGGATGGTGATGCTGTTCCATTATCGTATGTTTAGGAGGAGTTTGGGCATACCTCGACAGCTGAGAGTTGCCCGATGCACAATTACCAAGTCCTTATAGTATTCTGTAGACCTGCAGCCACCGACTCCACGGAAATGAACGCAAAACTCCTTCGTAGATTCATCGGTTCCTTTGTGGTCGCGTGGGCGGCCAGTGCGGCGGCTCAACCTGCACCCGCCGGTTCGGCGACGGCTCAGGGGAATCCTGTTTCCTATGCGTCGGTTTCGGAAGTGAACGGCCTGCTTTCGCAGCTGGAGAATACGTCGAAGATGACGCAATCGGATCTGGGGAGGCTGCGGATCGAAAAGTGGAAAGCAGGCGCCGACTTCAAAAAACAGTCGCTGACCGATGTGGATTCGATCCAGCGCAATCTGCAGAATGCCCTGCCGGAGATGATTGGCCAAGTGCGATCTGCACCCGAGGATGTCGGTGCAACATTCAAGCTCTACCGCAACTTGGATGCGCTTTATGACGTGCTGAGCGGGGTCACGGAATCGGCGGGAGCATTCGGTTCGAAGGATGGCTACCAGTCGCTGTCAAATGACCTGAGCGCAATCGATAGCGCGCGACGACAATTCGGAGATCGCATCCAGAACCTTGCATCAACGAAGGAAACCGAGATCACGAACCTGCGCACGGAATTGAAAACCGCGCAAGCGGCGCTGGCCGCGGCTCCTCCCAAGAAGGTAGTTGTAGATGATACCGAGCCGACTCCGGCAAAGAAGACAGTCAAGAAAAAGAAACCCACAAAGAAGCCGAGCAGCGAGACGACAAAGACACCAACCCCTGCGCCCCAGCAGTCTGCCACTCCGCAACAATAGGCTGACTGCCGTCGGAAGCGGCTCGCGCCCAACCGGCGCGAGGCCGAATCTGATAATCTTCCCACCGCATCAACATTGCTTATGCACTCTCATGCAAGCTGGCTGGCGATTCCGGCGGCATTGGTCATCATCGTCCTCGTGCTTCTGGACGCGTTTGAGACGATGGTGCTGCCGCGGCGCGTCACACGACAATTCCGGCTGACGGCCTGGTTTTATCGGCGGACGTGGATTCCGTGGAGAAAAATTGCCGGGCGAATCCGGACGAGTTCGCGACGGCAGAACTTTCTGGGATACTTTGGTCCGTTGTCGCTCATTTTGTTGCTGGGTTTCTGGGCGGTTGGGCTGATTTTCGGTTTCGCACTGCTGCAGTTCGGCATCGGAGGACACGAGCAGCTCGGCAACGAGCGCTTGACTTTTGCCAATATTCTCTATCAAAGCGGCGAAACATTTTTCACGCTTGGCTATGGGGACATTGTTCCCACGAGCGGCTTGGCGCGCTTCTTTTCTGTCATTGAAGCGGGCATGGGTTTTGGATTTCTGGGGACTGTGATTGGATATTTGCCGGTGGTGTACTCGTCGTTCTCTCGTCGCGAGATCCAAATTTCTATGCTGGATGCTCGTGCCGGTTCACCTCCTAGCGCTGCGGAATTGCTGGTCAGACTTGCTGGAGCCACGGATCGCTCGGTGGTAGACCAATCGGTGCTCGACGATGTGCTTCGGGATTGGGAGCGGTGGTCGGCGGAGTTGCTGGAGAGTCATATTTCGTATCCGGCGCTGAGCTTTTTCCGTTCGCAACACAGCAATCAGTCTTGGCTTGGGGCGTTGACGACGATGCTGGATGTGACGGCACTCATTCTCGTGGGAGTTGACGGTATCGATCCCGCACAGGCGAAGCTGACCTTTGCCATGGCGCGTCATGCAGCGGTGGATCTGGCGCAGGTGGTGAATGCAAAATACGATCCCGACACGCCGGATCGGCTGCCCGAGGTGGATCTGGGGAGGCTCAGGGCAAAACTTTTGGAATCGGGCTTAAGATTGCGAAGCGATGAACACGGATTGGAAAAGCTCGGGAAATTGCGCCGCATGTATGAGCCGTATATTTTTTCGACCGCGCGGAACCTAATGTTGCCTCTGCCGCTGTGGTGGCAGGATGAGCGGGTGCATGATAACTGGCAAGGCGCTCCGTGGGATGCGGCCATCCAAGCAAGGGCTCTGGGTCGAGCGTTGCAGAAGGGACGTGCCGACGACGAACACTTCTAAACCGGTGGCCGACGATTCATATCCGGAGCGTGCTAACATCCTTTTTCGTTTTTTTCGCATGAAACAGATTGGCGAAAATGTCGTACGCATTGAAGCGGAAGCATTGCGGGCGCTAGCGGATCGCCTTGCCGGTCCGATGGCGGTGCCGTTTCAGCGTTCGGTGGAATTACTGGCTTGCTGTGCCGGCCGTGTGGTTGTTACCGGGATGGGCAAGAGCGGCCTGATAGCTCGCAAGATTGCAGCCACGCTCAGTTCGACTGGCACTCCTGCACTGTATTTGCATCCGGTTGAGGCGTTGCATGGGGATTTGGGAATGGTGGTGCGAGGAGACGTTGTGCTGGCTCTTTCCTCGAGCGGAGAAACAGAAGAGATTCTGCAATTACTGGCAACGATCAAGCGGCTACAGGTACCGCTAATCACGATGACGGGCGATGAGATTGAAGTTTCAGGAGACCGAGGCATTGCGAGAGCGCGCAATTCTGGCAAGAAGAGCTCTGGCAGGAGTAAGACTCAATTAGCGAACGCACAATTCACCCTCTCCATGTCGACGCTGGCTGCGGCGGCCGATGTTGCGCTTGATTGTTCGGTGGCGCGCGAAGCGTGCTCTTTGGGGCTGGCTCCAACCGCCTCTACGACCACCATGCTCGCTTTGGGGGATGCATTGGCGGTTGCGCTCAGCGAGCGGCGCGGCTTCAAGGAAGAGGACTTTGCCAATCTACATCCGGGAGGAAAGCTTGGTAAGCGTCTGGCGCGGGTGGAATCATTGATGCATGCGGGGGAAGCGCTGCCATGCGTCTCTCCGAAAACGAAAATGCCCGACGTAATTTACGAAATGTCCCGAAAAAAGTTGGGAGTCACGGCAGTAGTGGATGGCCGCAAACTGGTCGGAGTGATCAGCGACGGCGATCTGCGGCGGCTATTGGAGAAGCGCGGCAAGGACGCACTGGATCTGTCGGCGGCTGAGGCGATGACGAGAAATCCAAGGACGATTTCGGCGACTGATTTTGCCGCGACCGCTCTGGCGGTGATGGAAGAGAAGAAAATCACCTCTCTCATGGTGGTGGATCGGGCGGGAAGGTTGGAAGGCATCGTGCATCTTCATGATCTGTGGGGAACAGAGATGATGTAGGCGGCCCCGCGAGGGTAAGCCACGAATCAATTCAAATTGATAGATTATTGATTGAGTTAATTTACTATGCACCGTTGGTCAGAACTGTTTATCCCTACATTGCGCGAGGCGCCAGCCGATGCTGAAGTGGCCAGCCACAAGTTTCTCGTCCGGGCTGGCTACATCCGGCAACTCGCGGCGGGCATCTACTCGTACCTTTTTCTGGGAAACCGGTCCTTCCAGAAGATCATGCGCATCGTTCGCGAAGAGATGGACCGTATTGGCCAGGAATTTTATCTACCGGCGCTCCACCCGCGTGAGCTGTGGGAAATCAGCGGACGCTTTTCCGTGATGGGCGAAACGCTGTTTCGGTTGAAAGACCGCAAAGGCGCGGAGTTGTGCCTGGGTATGACTGAGGAAGAGGTGATGACCGAGATCGCGCGCAAAGAACTGCGCAGCTACAAGCAACTGCCGCAGATCTGGTATCAGATTGCGCCAAAGTTTCGCGATGAGCCACGTCCGCGATCGGGCTTGCTGCGCGTCCGGCAATTTATGATGAAGGATTCCTATTCGTTCGACATCGACGCGGCCGGCCTTGATGTTTCCTATCGCAAGCACTACGACGCATATTGCCGGATCTTCGACCGCTGCGGTCTGAAGTACATGGTCGTCGAGGCCGACTCAGGCGCGATGGGCGGCAAGGAGTCGCATGAATTCATGGTGCGCACGCCGGCCGGCGAGGACCAGATCGTCAGCTGTGACGGATGTGCGTACGCGGCGAATCTGGAAAAAGCCGCCTCCAGGCTGGAGTCTGTGGTAGATCTTCCATCCGAAGGGGATGGAAATCCGCTCCTGGTGCACACGCCCGGACAGAAAACGATTGAAGATGTCGCGAAGTTTCTGGGCGTTTCGCCCAAAAACAAGATCAAGACGCTGGCGCTGATGGCTGACCAGACGGATGCCTCGGGCAAAAAGAAATCGCGAGCCATTGTCGTGTTGATGCGCGGCGATCATCAATTGAATGAAGCCAAGCTGAATGGGGCGGTTGCGACGCAGACGCGTCCCATGGAAGAAGCAGACATTGAATCGCTTTTTAAATCTCCGGCGGGATATCTCGGACCCCTTGGCATCGAGTGGGCGAAACAACTCACTGATCATGATCATCCTGTGCTCCTTGTCGATAAAGCACTGGAAGGCCGGGTGAATCTCATTGCAGGTGCGAATCAGAAAGATTACCACCTGAAAAATCTCACTCCGGGGAAGCACTTCCAGCCGACCGCGTATGCTGATCTGCGTGCGGTAACAGCGGGGGAAGGGTGTCCGAGTTGTGGCAAGCCTTTGCGCATCGACACCGCCGTCGAGATCGGGCACATTTTCAAGCTGGGATATCGCTACTCCGAAACCATGGGTGCGCGAGTTCTCGATAAGAATGGCAAGGAAGCCATGCCAATAATGGGCTGTTACGGCATTGGTATCGAGCGCATCCTGACCGCGGCGGTAGAGCAAAGCAATGATGAGAACGGATTCTGGCTGCCGGCATCGATCGCACCGTTTCAAGTCGTCGTTGCCCCGGTAAACGTGAAAGATGAAAGCGTGAAGAGTGCGGCGGAGGACATTGCCAAGCGGTTGGAAGCGACTGGATTGGATGTCCTGCTGGATGACCGTGATGAGCGGCCCGGGGTTAAGTTCAAGGATGCCGATCTGGTTGGGATTCCATTCCGGATAACCGTCGGCAAGAAAGTTACCGAAGGTACTGTGGAAGTGGTTCTGCGCTCGACCCGCGAGGTGCGGGATGTTACGATTTCCGGGGTCGTCGAACTTGTCAAGGAGCTGCTCGGGAGAGCCGATTCGGGCTCTGTCTGAGCGCATTCATGAGCACTCTCAAGCTGATCCTCGGGCTAGCGATTGTTGGGTTGATTCTGTACAGCTGTTGGCAGGTCATTCCACCGGAACTGGCGAATTACGAATTCCAGCAGGATTTGCACGATCTAGCGATGCAGGTGGGATCGCAGCAGAACCGCACTGACGACGATTTGCGCAATGCTGTGCTCAGCAAGGCGCAGTCGCACGACATCCAGTTGCAAGACAATCAAATTATTGTGCAACATATCGGAACGCCGGGCATGCTTGGCATGTACTTTGCTGCTGACTATACCGTACCAGTCACTCTGCCCGGGTACTCCCTGACTTTGCATTTCACCCCCTCCAGTGGGAATAAGCCCCTCTAACTGAGGCGTCAACTTATCAGATAGTCCAATGACATTCGTAATGTTGTCATGAGGTTACTCTCGGCCTAAGATCGCGACGAGATAAACATCTTTAGAATTCGTGTGTGGCGAATCTTTTACGGCATGACTGGGGTACGTGGAGGTCGGGAATGAGGCTGGCGACAGTTGCAATTGCAGCATTCGGATTGATTCTCGCATTGGGAGCGGTGGGATGCTCCAACTCAGGTTGCCCTCCCGTGACTCCAGGAAGCACCAGCGCAGGTTCGAGCGGATCCAGTCAGGGGTCTCTGTCGGGAGGTGGTAGTTGCCCGAGCACTGGTGGCGGCGGAGGTGGCGGTACGACTTCTTCTGCCTTTCTCTATTACATGGACGGCAGTTATCAGCAGCTTGACGCCGCAAGCTTGAACGCATCTGGAGTACCAACTAGCCTGAGTTCGTTTGTTCCGCCGACATTCCCAGCGTTAAGTCCATCGAATGCGATGGTGGTGGTGAACAAGGCTTTTCTGTACGTTCCGATCGGGGATGCCAGCATTGTCGCATACACGATCACTGCGTCCACCGGAGCGCTAACGCCGATCGCTGGGAGCCCGTATACGTTCACGGGCGCCGGAACCCAAGTGACAGCAACCAGCGATCCGCAAGGTCGTTTCCTATTCATCGGTGCTCAGGGGCTGCCGGCAATATGGGTTTACCAGATAAATGCCAGTAACGGAACACTGACGCCCGTGGCCGGATCACCGTTTTCTGGGGTCTTTGGCTTTACGTCAGCGAGCGATCTAGCGGTCGACGCCAGCGGGCAATTTCTGTTTGTTGGACAGGGCAATCCCACTCTGGGAGTGATGGTGTTTTCGATCGATCAAACGACCACTACAGGAGGAACGCTGACCCAGGTGTCTGGAAGTCCCTTTTACCTGGGAGTAGCACAATTGCATGCACATCCGAGCAGCGAATTGCTGCTGGGAACCGCGCAGGTCCAGAATCAGAGCGCGCCCGCTGCGGCTGATAATCACATCTATGTCTTCTCGATCGCGAACAATGGAAACTTGACGCAGGTCGCGAATTCGCCTGTCGCGACAACGTACGATCCCTATGACTTTCTGATCTTGCCAAATGGAAAATTCATCTACAGTTTTGGACTGGATTCATCCACAGGTGTGGTGGGCGCGATCGAAGGATTCTCGTTGAACTCGAGCGGGCAGATGGCGCCGATGTCGGGTTCGCCCTTCACCTCCTTACCCCCTGTCTACGACTGCGAGACCGATCAGGGCGGCAGCGTCGCCGTATGCACCAATACATTGTTCGGCCAGACGTTCCAAACATTCACAGTGAATTCAGCTACTGGGGCGCTGGCACCTGTGTCCAATGGAACATTGACTGTGACAAATAATTTCCCCTACATCGTCACCGATTGAGGGACTCTCGACGTCATCGTACGAATAGGCTAAGCCCGAAATTACAAGTGTGGGGCGACGCGCTACAATATGGTCATCGCGATGCTTGTGGAAGCGTGCAGTTTCCGCGGGGTAGGAATACGGCCTGTCAACAAACATCAGCCTGTGCCACAGCGTCTAACCGGCGGAGAATCAGTCCGTCTTTCACATTGTGACCATCAGACTCAGAATTCCACGGAACAAGAGCTCTAATCCCGGTGCCAAAGGTCTGTCTCATGACCCTGTATTGCGAGCAGCCGCTCTGATCTTCGTCTTGGTGGCCGCATCATTTACCGTCCTTTTTTCGTACTACTACGTTAAATACGATCGCATCATCGAGAATCGGTTTCGGACACCTGTTTTTGGCAACGCGGCGAAGATCTATGCCATCCCAGAGACTGTCCATAGCGGTGAAGCTATAGACGCCAAGGAGATTGCATCGGAGTTGCGGCATGCCGGATACTCCGAAAACGGCGACTCGAAGCTTGGCACGTTCAAGCCGCTAAACAATGGCATTGAGATTACTCCAGGACCGGAGTCCTACCACAGCCCCGATCCAGCACGCATCCAGATCGAAAACGGACGCGTAACCAGTATCACGAGTAAGGGAAATGAGCTTTCTGCGTACGAACTTGAGCCGCAATTGGTGACGGCGCTGTTTGATGCCGAGCAGCGTTCGAAACGAGAACTCGTCAAGTACAACGATATTCCGCCGGTCATGATGGAGGCCGTGCTCGCGATTGAGGATCGACGTTTTTTCGAGCATGGCGGAGTGAACTTTTTTCGAACGGCAGAAGCAGTCTGGGAGGATGTGCTGCGGCAGAAGAAAGCGCAGGGCGGATCGACGATTACCCAACAACTGGCGCGAGGATTTTTTCTCAGTCCAGAAAAGTCAATCAGGCGCAAACTCACGGAAATGCTCATCGCCGAGGAGATGGAGCAGAAGTTTTCCAAGCAGCAGATCTTTGACTTTTACGCTAACTGGGTGGATCTCGGGCAGCGCGGTTCGTTTGCGATCAGCGGATTCGCAGAAGCGTGTCACGCCTACTTCAACAAAGATTTGAAAGACATCACGCTTCCGGAAGCTGCGTTGTTGGCAGGATTGATCCAGCGCCCCAGCTATCTTTCGCCGTATCGCCATCCGGAGCGCGCCTTGGAGCGGCGGAATATGGTGCTGGATGCCATGGTGGAGACGCACGCGATTACTCGTGCGCAGGCTGAGAAGGCGAAGGCAACTCCGCTGAAACTCGCTCCGCCGAATGTTGAGGCTAGCGACGCTCCCTATTTCGTGGACATGGTGCGCGATACGCTGATCAACAAATTCAGCGAACACGATCTGAATGACCAATCCTACCGAATCTACACCACCCTGGATCCGAGTCTGCAGAGGGCCGCAGCCCAGGCGGTTGACGACGGAATCAGGCTCGTCGATGAAGAGGTGAAGAGACTGCGCACCAAGAGGGTCAAGGTCGGGAAAAAGTACGAAACAAAAGTTGCTCCTGGACCCCAAGCGCAGGTTGCGTTAGTGGCTCTCGATCCACACACAGGCGCTGTAGTGGCTTTGGTTGGTGGACGCGACTATGGATGGAGCCAGTTGAATCATGCCCTGTCTCGCCGCCCAACAGGATCCATTTTCAAGCCGTTTGTGTATGCGGCAGCTATGAATACGGCCGTCGACGGTTCACAAACGGTGATTACACCCGCTTCAACTGTCACTGATGCTCCGACGACTTTCGCATATGGAGACCAGATCTATGAGCCGCGTAACTACAAAGAGGAGTATCACGGAGATGTGACGCTCCGCTACGCGTTGGCCATGTCGCTGAATAATGCGACGGTGAAGGTAGCCGAAGAAGTGGGCTATGACAAAGTAGCAAGTCTGGCAAAGCTAGCTGGCATTGCGTCCGTAAAACCGACTCCGGCGATGGCTCTGGGATCCTATGACGCCACGCCGCTTGACATGGCCGGGGCGTACACGACATTTGCGAACAATGGCATCCGACTGTCGCCAATACTTGTAAACTCGGTGCGCAACGCGAAGGGCGACGTGCTGGCGAACTACAGCACCGATCAGCGGCAAGTGCTCGATCCGCGAATTGCGTATGTGATGACCGACATGATGGAAGGGGTCATCAACAACGGCCTGGGATTTTCCGCCGTGCGCGCGCGCGGATTTACACCGCCTGCCGCAGGGAAGACTGGTACATCGCATGACGGATGGTTTGCCGGATATACCTCGAATCTGCTCTGTATCGTCTGGGTTGGATTTGACGATTACAGCGATCTGCGTCTCAGCGGAGCTCAGACGGCCGCGCCGATTTGGACCGCGTTTATGAAGAAGGCGGCGGCGCTGCCGCAATACGCTGATATGCATGAGTTTACGCAGCCCAGCGGCGTGGTCGACGTGCAACTGGACAAGGCGACCAATAGGCTGGCGACTCCGATGTGTCCCGATGATTATGTTTCTGCCTTCGTCACAGGAACCGAGCCTCGGGATACTTGCGATCAGAGTTCGGGAGTGGCTGGATTCTTCCAGCGCATCTTCAAAGGTGGGGAGAGCGCACTCCCGCCACCACAACAGGCGAGTCAAAACGACGCTAACTCTCAGGATACAAAGAAGAAAAAGGGATTCTTCGGGAAATTAGCTGGCATTTTCAAGGACGAAAAGTCGTCAAATCAGACGGGAAAACCGGCAAAGAACGGTCAAGACCCGAATCCTACACCTCAATAGCCCCACATGTCAGGTCGAGTCGGGCCGAAAGCGGCTGCTTCAGTGTTGTTTAGTGCATGACCCGAATTTCTTCCGATTTCTTCGCCGGGACGACAAAACTGTGTCAGAATTGGCCCAATGGAACCCTTTCTGGGGGGGTGCCTATGGTATTCGCAAGAGTTGTTCCAGTTTTCCTAGTAGCTACCGTTTGCCTTGCATGGGCTCCGGCCAGCGCACAAATTTCTCACGCAACTGAACAAGTGCAAGTCACGCCGCCGCTGATGCGGTCCGTCGACCCGCCTGCGCCGGACGCCACGGTCGCTCAGCTTGAGTTCCGCGGCGATCAACTGCGCGGATCGAAACTTTATCTCGACGCGCTCGATTATTATCACGCCGCTCTAGCGAAACAACCCAATGCGGCACGCCTGCTTAACAAGATTGGCATTACAGAGCTCATGATGCAGCGATACAAGGAAGCGCGGAAATCGTTCGAGCGCAGCATCAAAGCGGATCGCCGGTTCGCGGATTCGTATAACAACCTGGGCGTGGTTTTCTACGAACAGTACAAATACCGGCCGGCGATCAAACAATATAAGAAGGCGATCACGCTGGATCCCAATTCGGCGTCCTTTTTCAGCAATCTTGGGGCGGCGTACTTCGCGAAAAGGCAATATAATCCAGCGCTGCTTGCCTACCAGCGCGCGCTGCAGCTCGATCCCGACGTTTTTGAGCGTTCCTCACGCGACGGGGTGGAGGCGCAGTTGCCCAGCCCGGCGGATCGGGCGCGTTACGACTATACGGTCGCAAAGCTGTATGCCAAGATGGGCATTACGGATCGTTCGCTTGAATATTTGCGAAAGGCGATCGAAGACGGCTACAAGGACGTAAAGGATGTCTATAAGGATCAGGAGTTTAGCCAACTTCGCAAGGATCCGCGCTTCGCGCAACTGATGGCGGAGAAGACTCCGGTGCTGCCGGAGTGAAAGAGAAGAACACAATTACAAACTTTTACGAAACTTGACGCCACTTTTTTGGAACTTAGGGTTTAATCAATTCAATTGCTCCTGAAAACAACAGGGTGAGTAAGGAGAAACGGTAGCCCATCGGATGCTGACCCGAGCACGCCCCAAGCAAGCACCCGGTGGGCTTTTTGTTTTATAAGCAGATTGTTATTAGCTTGGAGGTTACTGTACCGAGGGCGTGGCCAGATTCATGTATTCCTGCAGTACTCCTTTCCACTTCCCCTGTGCCTTCAAGATGAATTCGATGGCGTCGCGCGCGGCGCCATCTCCGCCTGAATGCGGAGTGACATAGTGCGCTTCTTTTTTCAGTTCGCCACGAGCATTGCGGACGGCGACCGCAAATCCCGCAATGCGCATGGCGGGTAGATCGACGATATCGTCGCCCACAAAAGCGGCCTCCTGCGCGGAGATGCCTTCTTTGCGAATAATCTCTTCCAGACAACTGCGCTTGTCTTGAATTCCCTGGTACACGTGCTCCAGTTTCAGATCGCGGGCACGAAGCGCAACCGTTTCGGAGACGCGCTTCGTGATCAATCCCGTCTTGATTCCACCCAATCGTGCCAGAGAAATGCCGATGCCGTCGTGCGCGTGAAATCCCTTGGCCTCGATCATGGATTGGCTGGGGAAGGCGAATCCTCCCTGCGGCGCGTCAGGCAGGGATTGAGTCTTCTGTTGCAGGCCGGCGGGAGCGGGGAAAATGTACAGTTTGCCGTCAGTGAGAACACCATCGACGTCGAACATCAGCAGCCTGATCTTCTTGGCGCGGGCTTGAGCGGAGAGTTTAGTAGCCATGCGGGAAGAATTCTAGCAGCCCCGGATGGTCGAGTAGCGAGAGCAGGACCCTGTCCTCTCTCCGTTGACTCTGCTTGTCGGCAGTCCTAGAATTCCAGCGGCATTTCCGCCACACGATTGCCAATTCATCGCGTGCAACAGATAGGACTGAACATGAAAAGATTTCATTGCATTCCCATCCTCTTACTCGTCGTTCTTCCCTGGATCATAGCTTCGGCGCAGGACCAGCCTGCCGCTGCGCCGGCGCAAGTGCAGACATCCAGTCCGGCCGCGCCAACGGCCGCTCCCTCAACCCAGAAGAGAGTGACCGCTTACACGCTGCCGCCCGACCTATATGCAAAGGCGCACGACCGCAGCCGCATTCACTTTCGTCTGGCGTTGATCGGATTTGTCTATGGGCTGCTTGTGCTGTGGTTTGTCTTGAGGACGAAGCTTGCCGCGCGCTATCGCGACTGGGCCGAAGCATTTTCCGCGAAGAGATTTCTGCAAAGCGTGGTGTTTTCGCCGCTGCTGCTGCTCACAATAGCTGTTCTGACTTTGCCCCTGGATCTCTACAGCGAGTGGATCGAAAAAAGGTTTGGAATCTCTGTGCAGGGATGGGGTTCCTGGACTTGGGATTGGACGAAAGGCCAATTGATTTCGATCGTGCTGGGAATCCTGTTCATCTGGTTGCTGTACGTGGTCATCCACCGCAGCCCGCGGCGTTGGTGGTTCTACTTCTGGCTGGTTACGCTGCCGATTGGCGTGTTTCTGTTCTTCATCGGGCCGTGGGTGATCGATCCCATGTTCCACAAATTCGAACCGCTGCAGCAGAAAGATCCCGCGCTCACGGCGAGCCTGGAACAGATGGTGCAGCGCGCCGGAGAGAATATTCCGCCGGAGCGCATGTTCTGGATGGGCGCCGGGGAGAAGACAACGGGGCTGAACGCTTACGTGACCGGCATCGGAGCGTCGAAGCGGATCGTGGTTTGGGATACGACGATTGCCAAGATGAACATTCCGCAGATTGTATTCGTCGCGGGACATGAGATGGGACACTATGTGCTCCTGCACGTTCCCAAAGGGCTGGCTTTCTTCGCTGCGCTGCTGCTGCTGTTCTTCTACCTGGGCTACCGCATGATCGGATGGGTGCTTGGCCGCTGGGGCGTGGATTGGGGAGTGCGTAAGCTGGACGATTGGGCATCACTGCCGGCGCTATTGCTGCTGCTATCAGTGTTTTCCTTTGTGGCCAGTCCGATTATGAGTGCTTTCAGCCGCCATGATGAGCATCAGGCGGATCAATACGGATTGGAAGTCACGCACGGGCTTACGTCGGATTCCGCGCAGGTGGCGGCGCAGGCTTTTCAGATTCTGGGAGAAGTGGATCTGGCCGACCCTGATCCGAATCCGGTGCAGGTCTTTCTTTTCTACGATCATCCCAGCATTCCGGAGCGAATCCAGTTTGCCCTGACTTACGATCCCTGGGCGAAAGGACAACAAGGGGAGTTCGTGAAGTAAGAGCGGTGATAAGGTGATGTTTCTGACGTCAGGAATCCTCGCAATCGCACTCAACTTGCGGTCCGATGAAATTCGCTGGCGGACTATTCAGGTTTTTGCACCAGATAATTGCTGCGAGTCGGATACTGCCAGCACTCCCAATGTCGAACTAGTCGCAGGTCCGCTGCCTGAAGCATGGGTATGAATTCTTCTGGGGCTGCCCAAAACGAAATCTTGGTTCCGCTGTTGACCAATGCCGGTTTGCCTGTAAGTTGTTGGTACGCAAGGCGACGTACCATTCCCAACCAGGCTCTCATGCCATGTTTACGGTAAAGGTAATTGAGAAGTTCGCGGCGGCTGGCAAAGGTGGGGGTAGGATCGTGCTGTTCCGCGCGGGGGATTTCGCCTAGGAATATGCGGGCTCCAGGCTTCGCCACACGATGGATTTCGCAAAGGCTGGCCTGAACTTTCTGCCGGGGTACAACGAGAAGGACATTATTGCAGACGATCGCAGAGGCGCTGGCATCAGCGACGGGCAACCTGTCGGCGAGTCCCTGCCTGACGTTCAGCCCAAAACCTCGTAAGACGGTAACTTCTTCTTCGGTTGCGAGCAGACCAGTTGCGCTCCTGACGCCAGCGAGTTCCGCGATTTTGAGCATTGCGCCATTGCCGCAACCGATGTCGACGAGATCGTCAGCGGTAGAAAGACCAATCTCTTGGGCAATCTGTTCATGAACCAGTCGAGTTACGTTCTTCAAATGGCGTCCGCGGAGGGAAAGGTCATGTGGATCGCGGGCGTGCTTTGCTGTCTCGCGACAGTATTCAACGTAGTCGTCTGAGCGGGTCAGCATGGGGTGCATTGATTTACGGTATCAGCTTTAGACGTTTGGAAGTATGACGAGTATTGTTCCCTGATGGCGAACGGTTGGCGAAGGTTGAATTTCGGGCTAGAATAACTCAATGCCGTTCCCTCCTGCGTCTTTGGCCTGGGCCCATCCTTTAGTCGCGGAGTGGTTTGTCCATAAGTTCGGCACTCCGACTGAGCCACAGGAGCAAGGATGGCCGCACATTCTGGCAGGGCGCACGACCTTAATTTCGGCTCCCACCGGATCCGGCAAGACTTTGGCCGCGTTTCTTGCCTGCATCGACCGGCTGGTTCGAAAGTCGTTGGCGGGAGAACTATCTGACCGGACCGAAGTTCTTTATGTTTCTCCGCTGAAGGCGCTGGGCAACGACATCCAGAAGAATCTCGAAATTCCCCTGGGCGAAATTCTGGGGATGGCGAACGAGCGTGGCCTGCTGATGCCGGAGATTCGCACGGCGGTGCGCACCGGTGACACGCTCATGCACGAGCGGCGGGCCATGCTGAAGCGGCCGCCGCATATTCTGGTCACCACTCCCGAATCGCTTTACATACTGCTGACCGCGGATAAGAGCCGGGCAGTTCTGCGCGATGTCGAGACAGTGATTGTCGACGAAATCCATGCCGTGGCGGATGACAAGCGCGGAGCACATCTTACCTTGTCGCTGGAGCGGCTGGATGCGTTGACGCACCGGCGTCCGGTGCGGATTGGGCTTTCGGCGACGCAGAAGCCGATAGAGCAGGTGGCGCATTTCCTGACGGGGAACTCGCGCCCGAATCCTGTGATCGTCAATGTTGGGCATAAGCGCGAGATGGATCTGGCAATCGAAGTTCCCCCCATGCCACTGGGCCCGGTGGCGTCGAACGAGATGTGGGACGAGATTTACAACCGGCTGGTCGCGCTGGTGGAGCAGCACCGGTCGACGCTGGTGTTCGTGAATACGCGGAGATTTGCGGAACGGATCGCGCATCACCTCGGCGAACGCATGGGCGAAGAGAACGTTGCCGCGCATCATGGCAGTTTGTCGCGCAAATTGCGCTTAGCTGCAGAGAAAAAATTGAAAGAAGGCCAGATTCGCGTGCTGGTCGCGACGGCTTCACTGGAATTGGGCATCGATGTCGGAACGGTCGATCTGGTGGTGCAGATTAATTCTCCGCGCTCGATCGCTGTGGGCTTGCAGCGAATCGGCCGCTCGGGACACTGGCGCGGCGCCATTCCCAAAGGACGCTTCGTCGCTACGACGCGCGACGACCTGCTGGAGTGCGCGGCGCTGGTCCGGGCGATTCAGCACGGAGATCTGGATCAGCTCATTATTCCGGAATCCCCGGTTGATGTACTGGCGCAGCAGATCGTGGCTGCGTGCTCGGCGGAAGAGTGGGACGAGGATGAGCTGTTTGCGTTGGTGAAGCGCGCTTATCCCTACCGGAATCTCAGCCGTGAAGTTTACGAATCGGTTCTGGAAATGTTGTCGGAAGGAATTGCCGCGCGTCGCGGGCGATATGGCGCGTATGTGCATCGCGATCGCGTGAATCGCAAGCTGCGGGGGCGTCGCGGAGCGCGTTTGGCAGCCATCACCAGCGGAGGCGCAATCCCCGACAATTCGCTTTATACGGTGGTCGCCGAACCGGACGGCGCTATGGTCGGTACGGTGGATGAGGATTTTGCAGTCGAGAGCAATCGCGGCGACATCATGCTGCTGGGCAACACGTCGTGGATGATCCACCGCATCGAGACGAATTCCGGACGCATGCTGGTGCACGACGCGCATGGCGCACCGCCGAGCGTGCCGTTCTGGCGCGGCGAAGCTCCATCGCGAACCGAAGAATTGTCGGAGCACGTCGGAGCACTGCGGGAGAAGATCAGTGAAATGCTGCCGCATACATCGCCGGTAGGATTTTCCGCGACGCAGCCGGAGGTGTCCGCGGCAGTTTCGTGGCTAAAGCAGGAAAGCGGGCTGGATGATTCCGGTGCTGAACAAGCCATCGAATACATTCTGCAAGGGCGCGCTGTGCTTGGCGCTGTCCCGACACAGACGACGGTCATTGCCGAGCGCTTTTTCGATGAAGGCGGCGGCATGCAGTTGGTGATCCATGCCCCGTTCGGCGGGCGAATCAACAAAGCCTGGGGATTGTCGCTGCGCAAAAGGTTCTGCGTAGGCTTCAATTTCGAGTTGCAAGCGGCGGCCACTGACAACGGATTAAACATCGCGCTGGCCGAACAGCACAGTTTCCCGCTGGCCGATGTTTTTCGATTTTTGCAGGCGGAGACGGTGCAGTCGATCCTGGAGCAGGCGGTGCTGGATTCTCCCATCTTCGGGACACGCTGGCGCTGGGATGCGAACCGCGCGCTCGCTTTGCTGCGCTTCCAAAATGGCAAGAAAGTTCCGCCGCAGATCCAACGCATACGCTCGGACGACTTGCTGGCCTCGGTATTCCCGGATGCGGCAGCTTGCTTTGAAAATATCGAAGGCGAACGCAAGATTCCCGACCATCCCCTCGTTCACGAGGTCATGAAAGATGTTCTGACCGAAGCCATGGATATCGAAGGTCTGAGGTCTGTACTGCGCGCAATCGCGTCGGGAGAAATTCGAATTCTTGCTGTGGATACGCCGGTTCCATCGCAGTTCTCGCATGAAATTCTCAATGCGAATCCTTATGCGTATCTGGACGACGCACCGCTTGAAGAGCGCAGGGCGCGTGCGGTCGAGATGCGGCGGGTGCTGCCGGAATCGGTTTTGCAGGAAGTGGGAAGACTCGATCCCGAGGCGATTGAGCAGGTACAACAGGAGGCGTGGCCGGACGTCCGCGACCCTGACGAATTACATGATGTACTGCATACGTTGGTCGCGTTGCCGGCCGATTCGTTCGACAGGACTCAAACTTCTTCATTGGAATACGGCGCGGCATTGTTTAGAAATATCGCACGTTGGAACCCTTATTTCGAAAGACTTGTGAGCGAGCAACGCGCCACCGAGGCTTGGTATAAAGGGCGGCGTTACTGGGCCGCTGCGGAGCGCGCAAAGAGTTTTCAGACGCTATTTCCAGATGCCAGGTTCGAGCGAAAGGCGCCCGATGTCGAGTCCGCAGTAGCGACACGCGATGCAGTTCTGCTGACCGCAGTGACCGGCTGGATGTCTCACTTGGGTCCAACGACGGCTGTTGAACTGGGAGAAATTCTTGGACTGCCTGCATCGGAAGTCGAATCCGCTCTCCTGCGAATGGAGGCGAGCGGGACGATTCTTCGGGGAAGCTTTAGAGGCAATTCGACGCTTGCATCGCTCCATATTGCGCCCGCAGAAACACGGTCAGGCGATGCTGCTACGCAGAATGAATGGTGTGAACGGCGGTTGCTGGCGCGCATCCATCGGCTGACTGTCGGAAAACTGCGTAAACAGGTCGAACCTGTGACCGCGGCGCAATTTATGCGGTGGCTGCTAAGGTGGCAGCACATCACGCCCGGAACACAGGTTGTAGGCGAGCGTGGAACTCTGGAAGTTCTCCACCAGTTGCAGGGATTGGAAATTCCGGCGAATGCATGGGAGCGGCAGGTGTTGGCACGCCGCATTACCGATTACGACCCCAAGTGGCTCGACACGCTTTGTCTGACTGGAGCAGTGGGCTGGGGCCGATTGTCTCCGCACCCCGCGACACTGGATTCTTCTGCGTCCAAAGGTGACGGTTCTGCGGAAGCCACGCCGCGGCAGCGCCGAGTGATTCCGACCAGCGTGGCGCCAATCACGTTCTTTGTTCGGGAAGAGGCAGATTGGATGACGCCGCGACATCCGGGGATGGAGCAGAGCGCCGGGCTAAGTCACGGTGCTCAACTTGTTCTCAGTTTTTTGCAGCAGCGGGGAGCATCGTTCTTTGCGGATATCGTGCGGGGAACGGGCAAGCTGAAAGCCGAGATTGAAACCGCGCTGTGGCAACTGGTTGCAGCGGGACTGGTGACGGCCGACGGATTCGACAATCTGCGATCGCTAATCGATCCAAAGCGAAGGGCGGGGCAGGGCAGCGGACGCAGCAACCGTCCGCGACACAGCGCAGGCCGCTGGGCGCTGCTGCACACGGAGGAACCGGCGGAACGCGCCCGCATGGTGGAAGCGGCTTGCTGGATGTTGCTGCGCCGCTATGGAATCGTGCTTCGCGACGTGCTGGCTCGTGAATCGAACCTACCCCCCTGGCGGGAGTTGCTGATGGGTTTCCGACGCCTGGAAGACCGGGGGGAGATTCGTGGCGGTCGTTTCGTCGACGGCTTTCTGGGCGAGCAGTTTGCGTTGCCGGTCGCAGTCGAGTCCGTGCGGGGGATGCGCAATTTGCCGCTGGCTGACGAAACCGTAATGGTGTCGGCGGCTGATCCACTGAATCTGGTTGGAATTCTAGTGCCGGGAGAGCGAGTGCCGGCAATCTCCGGACGCAGCGTAAGCTATCGGGACGGAGTTCCCGTCCTTCCGCAAAGTCCTAAGGCAGTTGCCGATACGGAAATTGCTGCGGCTGGAGACTGACTTTGCTCAAACAAATTAAAAAAGGCAAGGACCCGACGAGGGGGTCCCTTCGAGCCCCTGCCTGCACACTCGGCCAAAACTAAAAGCGCTTCCCCCATCGCTTTTGCCGATGCGCAATCTATACAGAGCATTCCTGGTACCAATCCAGTCTAAGAACAGCCAATGGCGAGGAACTGTCGGAAATACTGATTTTTCAGCAGTTATCGAATCGTTCTAACCGACATGATCGACGGGAATCGCAGGTATTTCCTGGTGCTCTCTATCCGATTGGATAGTATTCCCTAGCCGAACGGATAGACCGGTCTTCGATCCGCAGAGGTGCAATTAAGGCGCCGCTGTGATAAAAAGTTGCGCTACGGAGTAGGCGACCCTCTTGCGACCGAAACTTCTTGCGATTTCCGGCCCCTTGAAAGAAACCACGTTTCTATTGCTTGAAGGCGAAGTTACGCTCGGTCGGGATGCCTCGAATGGTGTGCCGGTGATTGATCCGTCAGTTTCGCGGAAACATTGCCTCTTCCGCTTGGTTGAGGGCCGATACCAGATACAAGACTTAGGAAGCCGGAACGGTACGCTCGTCAATGGCGTCGCGGCAACAGGGCGCTGTCTGCAGCATGGGGACGAGATTGCCGTCGGCGACTCGGTATTTCTGTTCCTTAATGAAGCCGAGGAGCAACCCGCTCCAGAAAATGCCGTCGAATTTGACGAGGCATCGTCTGCTTCCGAGACTAAGGTTATCCAGCCCAAAGAAGTTATTTACCTTCATCCAGACCGGCTGGGGAAGGAACTTCCCGGAAACTCGCAGGTTGCCCTCAACCTCAACGCGTTGCTCAAAATCAGCCGTGCCGTGCATGCCGTCCGAGCACTGGAGGAACTTCAAGCTCAGCTGTTAAGTCTGATCTTCGAAGTGATCCCGGCCAGCCGAGGCGCCATTTTGCTGGGCGACCCAGGTGGCGAGGAGTTCCGTTCGGTGCACGCCAGCGTCCGCCAGGGCCGGAGTTCACAGTCAGTGCGGGTGAGCCGCACGATTACGCGGCGGGTTATGCAGGAAGGCATCGCCATCCTGGGAAGTGATGTCCCTCGTTCGGACGCACTGCGCGACGTGGACAGCCTTGCGGAGTCCCAGGTGCGATCGCTTCTCTGCGTCCCTCTCTTTGTTTATGAGCGGGTGATTGGATGTATTTATCTCGACAGCACGCTCAGCACCAATCGATTTACGGACGAACATCTGCAACTGATGGCGGGCGTTGCGGGTATTTCCGCTGTTGCGTTGGATAATGCCCTGCGTCTGCAATGGCTTCAGGGAGAGAACCAGCGCCTGATCACGGAAATAGCTGGCGATCGCAACCTCATCGGCGAAAGCGCGCCGATGAAAGAGGTGTATCAATTTATCGCCAAAGCTGCACCGAGCGACTCGACCGTACTGATCGAAGGCGAAAGCGGTACGGGTAAGGAATTGGTGGCACGTGCTCTACACGCAAATAGCAGTCGGGCCGACAAGCCGTTTGTTGCGATTAACTGTGCCGCGATTCCGGAAGCTTTGTTGGAAGCCGATTTATTTGGACATGAGCGCGGAGCCTTTACGGGAGCCGTCGCCCAAAAAAAAGGCAGGCTGGAGATCGCCGATGGCGGAGTGGTATTTCTCGATGAAATCGGAGAACTTGCACCGGCATTACAGGTCAAATTGCTGCGCGTGTTGCAGGAGCGCGAATTCGAACGCCTAGGGGGCACACGCCCGATTAAGATCAATGTCCGCCTGCTGGCCGCGACGAATCGCAACCTTGAAGAAGCTGTAGCCACTGGGCAATTCCGGCGCGATCTTTATTACCGTTTAGCGGTGGTAAGGGTCACTATGCCGCCATTGCGCGATCGGAAGAACGACATCACAATTCTCGTGCGGCACTTCGTTCAGAAATATGCGCAGCGTTGCCGTGTCACGCCGAAGGCGGTGTCGCGTGAGGCGATGGCTTGCCTGGTTAATTACGATTGGCCGGGGAACGTGCGTGAACTCGAAAACGCGACAGAACGGGCGCTCGTGCTGGGCGCGTCGGACACGGTATTACCGGAGGATCTGCCCGACTCCGTGCTGGAGCGGGCGTCGTCGCCAGAATTAGGTTTGGCGAAATACCACGCTAGTGTGAAAGACTTTAAAAAGCAGCTCATTCTGAATGCAATCACCCAGACGCACGGAAATCACAACGAGGCGGCGAAATTCCTCGGTGTTCATCCCAACTATCTTCATCGTCTGATTCGCAATCTGGAAATCAAGGACGCGGTCCGCCAAGCCGGACGGGAAGGCTCCAGGGCTTAGTTAACTGGTTGGTAGCCGGAGTTGCAGCAGCCGTGCAGGATCAAGGTAAGTGCCTTGCCATCGAATCGCAACATGCAAATGTGGACCCGTGGCACGGCCCGTGCCACCGCTCAGACCGATTTCCTGCCCACGTTTTACCTGTTCTCCTTCCTTCACCTTGAAATCAGAAAGATGCAGGTAAAGGCTCAAGAGACCTTGTCCGTGGTCGATGACAACGAAATTTCCCTCGAAGAATAGGGGGCGTGCGAGGAGTACGATGCCATCATTCATGGCGCCCACTGGAGTTCCCGACGGCACGCGAAAGTCGAGACCCAGGTGAGGGCTCGACGTCTTGTTGTTGAAGATGCGTTGCGATCCGAATACGTCGGAAAGCGGTGCCTTCACCGGCGTGATGAATGAGCCTGCCCATTCGCGTTCTGGCGTGACCCGGTTGAGATAATCTTGCTTGATCTTCTTGGCCTCATCAATCTGTTGCAGTTGTTCCGGAGTCGGAGCAGTAAACTTTGTATCAACCGACAGAGGAACTTTGATCTTCGGGTACTTTGCCCTTCCCACCAGCAATTTGTGAGTGAAAGTGAGACGCGCGCTGCCCGATCTTGCCGCCCGCTCGCCGGCAAGTTCAATTGCATATGGTCCTGGTGTTGTTTCGAGGCTTACGCCCGCCAGGACAAACCACGTCCCGGTTTTAGGGTCGAAGCTGAAAGTCAGTTGATGATCGAGCCATGATCCGGTTAGCGACTGCAATCGCGCCGGAGCCTTTACTCGGAACAGAACAGGTCCGCCGTTGACCAGCCGAGCCGGCTCCGTTTGAACGCTCCAGGACGTAGCGGCCTGAATCTTCGGATGAATGCTGGAAAGCAGAACAATCACGATGAGGAGATCGCGGAGATGTCTGAACGAGTTGGTACTCACCCCATTAGCCTAGCACCTGAGTACTATTTTCCTGCAGTTCTTGATCATTAATTGAACAGGCTTGGCCAGCAAGAACCAAGGCAGAAAAACGGGCAGATTGGAAGGAAAGTTACTAATGCTGTAGTCACAATAACCGTGGGGTCGCTGAAGGAGGCGGTCAGTTGTTTCTCGGGCGGCTCGAGGCCACGATTGTTGCGCTGAACAAGGACAATGGCAAAGTTGTCTGGAAGACCACGGTCGAGAACTGGCAAGACGGATACTCGATCACCATGGCTCCCCAGTATGTGGACGCGAAGGTGACCGTGGGCGTTTCAGGGGCAGAGTAGCTCATTCGTGGTCACGTTGATGCCCTAACGACGTCGCCACGGCCTCCGGAGGAAACAACATACGCAATCCAGCCGGGGAAACAGCGGAGGACTGGAATGGCCGTCGATGGCCTACAGTCCGCGTACCCGTTTCACTTACCACGACGCTCGCGATGCGCCGACTACTCATTCGACCAATCCCAAAAATGCACCGCGAGGGCATAGGTTCGACTGCATGATCCGTCTGTTTTTTCTTAGCCAAACAAATGGTTCCAGGATCACCTGAACACATTTCTGACGCCTGCCTCGGAAATGGCGGAGAGCACAGGCGTCGCCAAACTCAGTGCCCAAAAAATCCGGCGATCCTTTGGCAAGAAGATGATCATGGCGAAGAAGATGAATGGCAGCACCGGAATCGAGAACCGCATGAAAGATCCACGTGCCCAAACCAAATAGTCATAGGAGAAAATGGCAAGGAGATAAAAGCCGCAAAAAACCGCTTCAGCCGGGTATTCCTTCGCATATTTTCGAAATCGATGGGACAGCATCATCAGCGTCCCTGCTAGCACCAACCCAATCCAGAAGAAGCTCAAAACCAGGTTTGTCCATGGAGCAGGATAGGCGAGGGTACCTGCCACGATGCCGTGAAAAGGCCAGCCAAAAAGATGCCCGTGCGGACCGACAATTCGGGCGGCTCCGTAATCCCGCGTCGTGTAAGTGTGAACCGTGAGGAACGGGTCACCAAAATAGATTTTCAGCGGCAGAATATAAGCAATTCCAACCGCTAATCCCGTTGCGAGCGCAACAACGAACGATACGATCTGCTTCCGGTAAAGCAATACCACTCCAATGCCCAAAGAGTACAAATCATCAGAGGCCTTACGGTAACCGCCAGGGAGGCGAGCAAGGCCGCCAGGAAGATGAGCTTTTTGCGGAAAGCCAACATCGCGCCGAGGCTCAAAGCAACACACAACGGTTCCGAGCCCCCCAAAAAAGAGAGTTGAAACCAGGCAAAATTCGTCAGAACGAAATATGCAGCTACCCAAGTTCCGAGCAGCCGTGCAGCCAACCACGCCGACAGTAAAGATGAGCCGAATGCAATCAGCCAGAGACTTAGTATTGGTGGAAGATGCAGTAAGGATAGCCCAGCGATGAAATAGGAGTAGCCCATGAACTGCTGAAGTACCATGTGACGGAAGTCCCAATGAAGAATGCATTGCGCTACTTGAAGGTAAGAAAAGTTGTCGCCAGATTCTAGAATCTCCTGCTTGGATTTGTGCAGCGCAAAAAGCGTAGTCCACATGACGGCAGCACTCAGGAGGATGAGAAACAGCAATTCTCGTTGTGTAGGCTCTCTGTTATACCTGTTTGCCCTGCAAGGCGGTTCGGACAGATAAACCGGTTCCTCCCCCGCTAAGTGCTCTTCGCCTTGCGTGCGCGGAAGTGATTTGACCGTTTGATCTTCGGCAGATTGAGGATTCATTTGAGATGGGCGGCATTATACAATTCGCTGCAAGTGACGATATTGGCTGGACTGTGCAAATCGGTTCAGGCTGGCTCTCGAGGGAAGAGCTAAGGTTTTGGTGCAAACAGGGTCACGGCAGGTAGGGCTTGTGTCGTGTCGGACTCGCGGAAAGGGATTTGGTGGACCTGGTCGGGATCGAACCGACGACCTTTTCCGTGCCATTAACCTCGTATTAGAAAAACCAAAAACCTACTGCGGCAGAGAGCGGTCTTTTTGGGTTCTCGTATCGTAAATACTGGTTGGAACTGACAGGTAAGCAGTGCAGGTTGCCCGAATTTTATTTCGCCACGGGTCTTGCTTACTGCAGCTTTGCGTACTCGGCTTTGGCTTGCTTCAGAATAGGGATGTCCGCGTCGGCATCTTTCCAGAGGGTGAGAAAGTCTTTGTAAGCAGCGAGGGCGCGTACACGGGCGGCGTCTGCGTCCGCGCCCTGCGAGTTTTTCGCTTCAAGTGCGTTCGCGCGAGCCACGCCCAGGTGCGCTAACGCGCCCGTCCAGCAATTCCAGACGATGCCGCTGTGATCGAGGACCTTCTGGAACTCGGCGGCAGCCTCTTTGCCTTGTCCGGCTGCCAAATATGCCTCGCCTCGAACATAGGTGGGATAGAGGCAGGATAGGGTATTCGTAAACGCAATCGTCCCGAATTCAATCGGCGGCGCAGCGGGTGCCAAGTCCTTGATTGCCTCGGGTGCGTTCTTGCGGTTGAGTGCCAGTTGCCCGCGGATCGCGGTAAGCCACAAAGACTGAACTTGTGTGTCTAGAGGATAGCGCTGGTTGAGATCTTGTATGAGTGATTCGGCGCGTGTAGTGTCACCTGCCAGGGCGTAAGCCAGCGCGGCTTCGACTTCAACTCCCTGGCTCGCGGGATAGAGCTTCAAGGCTTCTGCCGCTTCTTGTTTCGCTTGTGCCGGATAGCCGAAAACGGCTTCCCGCTGCGCGGCAATGGCCAGGTAGACTGCTCCATTCTCCTTGCTGTCGGCGCGGATTGCGGAATCCACAGACCGCCGGGTCAGTTCCCGCGCTTTGCTTAAATGACCGGCGTATGCTTCGGTGTCGGATGCCAGCGAGAGCCCGTCGTTTTCTTCCGGTTTGCCTTCGAACCACTTCAGCTGCTCTGCCATACCGGAAGAGTCGCCGCGCAGAAAGTATATCGCGTACAGGTCGTTTCGAAGCGGGAACTGATCCAACTTTCGCGCATGGGCCTGTTCAATCGCCTGCCGCGCGTCGTCCAAACGCTGCAAGCCAAGCAGGGCGTTAGCAAGATTTACGTATCCGGCCGCAATTTCGGGCATTAATCGCAAACATTCGCGGAACTGATCCGCCGCCTTGTCGATCTCTCCCTGTGCCAAGTAGACGATGCCGAGACTATTAACCTCCGCGCCATCCCGTGGGTAACTCACAAGTATCTCATGCTCCGTTTGCGCGGCTTGATCCAGTTGGCCAGTCACGTAAAAGTAGTACTGAGAGGTGATGGAGAGCTTTTCGCGTTCGCTGGCATGATCTTTCAGTTGGAATGCTTTGGTGAAGTACTCGGCGGCGCGCGCCGTCTGGCCCAGATTCTCGTAAGAAGTTCCAAGTGTCAGGTACCCCGAGGCGAAGTTCGGGTCGAGCTCGATGGCGCGCTGCAGGTAAGGCAGAGCTGCGCCTTCTTCGCCTTGTGCGTTGCGAATCTTTCTGCCTATTGTGTACGCCTGCAGGGCTTCGAGTGACGAGGTGGTCGCCTCGTCAAGCGGCACATTGAATTTCTGCACCGAGGCCAGCGACTCGCCCAATTCCCCGCGCAGCTTCGATGCCACTTCGCCGAGCGCATCCAGCACTTTCTCCTTAGAAGCAACCGTGACCTGTTCCTGCGCCAGCGGGTCTCCGCTCTGGCAATTCACCACCTTTAGTCCCAGCACGTACTGGCTGCCCAAACTGGCGATGGATCCAGCAATGTAAGCCTTGCTGTCCGCCCGCTGGCAAAGCTCGCGGGCTATGTCGGGAGTCAGCCTGGTTTCGGGCGGCTTCTCCATTAGCTTCAGCGTCTTTGCAACCTTGCTGTCGGGGAGAACGTTCAGAAAGGGCGACTGGTTCAACGAAACGCTGAGCGCCGTCTTGAGCGTGTCGTCGAACACCGCATCGCCGGTTTTGTTCTCGAAGTCCGCGAGGACGATGGTGTCTTTCTCGGTCAGCGGCTTGGCAGCATGTGAGCGGTAGTAAAGGCCACCACCGATCAAAGCAACGCCAATAAGGGCTGGAGCCGCGATTTTCCAGAGGCTCGTCTTCGCAACTGCAGGAACTTCAGCTAATTTCACTGTGCCCGAAGATGGCTGTGTTGTTGCATTCGGTGTGGAACCCGATGCGGGCACCGATACCTGGACTTTTGGCTGCGATCCACTTTCCTGCGCCGCGGGCACCGAACCCGAACTAACCGTTCGCACGCGGCCGGTATCCGAATCCCGTTTCAGCCGTTGCAAGTCGGTGCGCATGTCGGCTGCGCTTTGGTAGCGCAGGTTGCGGTCTTTCTCCAGCGCCTTGTTGATAATGTCTTCCAGCTTGGGAGGGACCTCGCGGTTGAAACGGATCGCGGGAGGAGGATCGGCGTGCAGGATCGCGTCGAAAACCAATGCAGAGGTCTCGCCGTGAAAGGGCAACGACCCTGTCGTCATCTCGTACAGCACAGCACCGAACGAGAACAGATCGGTGCGAGCGTCCAGTTCCTTGCCTTTGGCTTGTTCGGGGGACATGTAGGCAACCGTTCCCACCATCGTCCCCGGGCTCGTCAAATGCTGTTCGTCGACGGTCTGGGTGTTGAGAGCCTCGATCTTGCTCGAAGAACCGCCCGCCAGAGCGACTTTCGCCAAGCCGAAGTCGAGAATCTTCGCGTGTCCGCGCTCCGTAACGAAAATGTTCGCGGGCTTGATGTCGCGGTGAACGATTCCCTTGGCGTGGGCGGCATCGAGTGCATCGGCAATCTCGATGGCCAGAGAGAGAATCAATTCTGTTTCCATCGGACGGCTGCCGATGCGATGCTTCAGGGTCATGCCATCCAAAAATTCCATGACGATGAAGGGCTGGCCATTGTGCTTGCCTATCTCGTAAATGGTGCAGATGTTTGGGTGGTTCAGCGCCGAGGCAGCCTTGGCCTCGCGCTGGAATCGGCTGAGTGCCTGCGGGTCGTGCGCGACATCATCGGGTAGAAACTTGAGCGCGACGAAGCGGTCGAGGTCGGTGTCTTCCGCCTTATAGACGACACCCATTCCACCCCCGCCGAGCTTTCCGACAATGCGATAGTGGGAGATAGTCTGGTCGATCATCAGCGGCGTGCACGTACTGGCTGCCCAGTTTAGGGACGCTGCGGCCGGAAGTCAACGGAAGGGCGCTGACACAGGCGATGAGTGGAGAATTGGTGGACCTGGTCGGGATCGAACCGACGACCTCCCCGGCTACGCCGGGGCGCGCTCAGCTGCGCTGCTTAGAGGAATCAATCAATTCCTGAATGGACCGATGTGACTTCCAACTCTTCAGCAGACTTTCCCGGCGCCTTGCCTCCGGCAGGGTTTCAAAGTTCTCCTGATACGCTAACCTCCACGGTCCACGGCCGCGCGTTGAGATCGTCTGGCCGCGGTTGTGCTCCACCAGGCGTGCTTGTGGATCTTCGGCGCACCCAATATAAAAGCGTCCCGTAGTATCACTCTGAAGAATGTAAACGAACGGCATAAAACTGGGATCTTTGGTGGACCTGGTCGGGATCGAACCGACGACCTCTTCCATGCCATGGAAGCGCGCTCCCAGCTGCGCCACAGGCCCACTGATCAGGGAACAGAACCGTGCCCGTTGCGGACACCTCAATCATTCTCGCTGACCATGAAGAGATAGTCAACGCGTCAGAACGCGTTTAGATTTCGCTCGATTTGCGTCCAAATTAACCGGGAAGATGGATGGCTCCATCCTCACCGATGGGGAAGAATGGATTCCATGCCACCTCCCACAAGAAATCATCCAGATCGGCGAAGTATCCCGAATATCCGCCCCAGAAGGCCTCCTGCGCTGGCTTTACAATGCGGGCGCCCGCCGATCGAGCCTCGGCGAGTACAGAATCGACTTCGTTCCGGGTGCGCACATTATAGGCGAATGAGATTCTTCGGAAACCGTCTCCGCTTTCGGGGACATTGGCATCCTTTGCGAGTTCGTGCCACGGAAAAAGCGCCAGCGCCATGCTGCCCGCTTGGAAGAAGACGATATCGGACGAACTGGCCGACGATGGCTTCCATCCCAAGCGCTCGAAGAAATCTTTGCTACGCTTGAGGTCTGTTACGCCAAGTGTCACGATGCTCAAACGCTGTTCCATGGCCTGCTTACCCCGCTCAGGAATATACCCCAGAATCGGCTGGGAGAACGGCGCAACGGAAAGCGGAATTCGATCTGTTCTTTCCACAGCGGTTTCTGTCATAATTGATCGTGCACGCCACCTGCACAATTTTCCAATCAAAATTTAGAGCGAGGAAGAGATGCCAGCAAAGTACATCTTTGTGACCGGCGGAGTTGTGTCTTCTCTGGGCAAGGGACTAGCGGCGGCTTCGATCGGGTGCCTGCTGGAGAGCCGCGGGCTGAAGGTCAACCTGATGAAGTTCGACCCGTACCTGAACGTCGACCCGGGAACCATGTCTCCGTTTCAGCATGGCGAGGTCTTTGTCACAGACGACGGAGCGGAAACCGATCTCGATCTTGGCCACTACGAGCGCTATACCCACGCCAGGCTTTCTCGCGATAACAACTGGACCACGGGCCGCATTTACGAGCAGATCATCGCGAAGGAACGTCGCGGCGATTATCTGGGCAAAACCGTGCAGGTAATTCCGCATGTCACCAACGAAATCAAGGCGGCGATGAAGAAAGTGGCACAGGAAGTGGATGTCGCGATCGTCGAAATCGGGGGTACGGTCGGGGATATTGAGTCGCTGCCCTTCATGGAAGCGATTCGCCAGATGCGGCAGGAACTTGGGCGCGAGAACACGCTGTTTGTCCACGTTACCCTGGTTCCATTTATCGCCGCGGCGCAAGAATTGAAGACCAAGCCAACGCAGCATTCGGTCAAAGAGTTACTCAGTATCGGGATTCAGCCGGATATTCTTCTCTGCCGCACCGACCGCTTTCTGGCCAAAGACATCAAGTCGAAAATCGCCCTCTTCTGCAATCTTGAAGAAGAGGCCGTCATTACTGCCAAAGATGTGGCCTCGATCTACGAAGTGCCGCTGGTATTCGCCAATGAAGGGGTCGATACGCTGGCGCTGAAGTACCTGCACATAGAAGCGAAAGAGCGTGATCTATCGCGTTGGGAAGACATCGTGCATCGCGTCTACAACCCGAAAGATACGGTGATGATCGGAATCGTCGGAAAGTACGTGGAGTACGAAGATTCCTACAAGTCGCTGAAAGAAGCGCTGGTGCACGGGGCGCTGGCACACAATCTTAAACTGCAATTGAACTGGATTGAGGCCGAAGGGTTGGAGACTGGAGACAAGAGCTACGAAGCTCAACTGGAAGGCTACGACGGAATTTTGGTCCCCGGCGGCTTTGGCAAACGCGGCATCGAAGGCATGCTGATGGCAATTCGCTATGCGCGCGAACACAACGTCCCATATTTCGGAATTTGCCTGGGTATGCAAACAGCCTGCATTGAATTCGCGCGGAACGTGGTGGGGCTGGAGAAAGCTAATTCCAGTGAATTTGACCCCGCAACGCCGCATCGCGTGATCTACAAGCTTCGCGAACTGCGCGGCGTGGAAGAGTTGGGTGGGACGATGCGATTGGGTGCGTGGCCCTGCAAAATTGAGCCCGGCACACTGGCGCACCGTGTTTACGGCAAAGTGGAAATTAGCGAGCGACACCGCCACCGTTATGAATTCAACCGCGAATATGAAGAACCCCTGACCGCGGCAGGATTGCGAATCTCGGGATCGACGCCGGACGGAACCTATGTTGAGATGGTGGAATTGCCCGATCATCCACACTTTATCGGATGCCAGTTTCATCCTGAGTTCAAGTCAAAGCCGCTCGAGCCGCATCCGCTGTTCAAGAGCTTCATTGGGGCAGCATACGAGCACGGACAGAAGCGGCGAGCGGAAAAAGAAACGGCTGAAGTGGAAATGTTTCATCGGCCGGAGAAGGTCGGACAGAGATAGCCAAGTGGAGGTAACTTCATTATCAGGTCCGGTAGAGAAGAGAGACGGAACGCTTATCCTTCGGATTCCACTTGAAGCTGGTGGCGATCAGTTCATTGACTGCTCGAAAGGCATCTCGAAAGTGGAGGGAGAGTACTTGATAATAGAAATCCCGGAATGGCTCTCCGGTATGTTGCGGATAGAGAAAGGCACCGTAGTGAGTGTGGATAATAGGAATGGCAAGTTTAATATTCAACCGGTTAATCCTTTGCCCTTGCAATGAGTTACTCCAGTTGAAATGACTTCCATCTTTCAAGTCGGCGATGTGCGCGTCGGAGCAGGGAATCTTTTCCTGATTGCCGGGCCGTGTGTCATTGAAAATGAAGATCACGCCATTCGCATGGCCGAGATCATCAAGGGCGTCGCTCGCTCGCTCGATTTCCCGTTCATCTTCAAAGCCAGCTACGACAAGGCCAATCGCACATCGATTCGCAGCTTTCGCGGTCCGGGGCTGAAAGAAGGCCTGCGCGTTCTGAAGCGCATCAAAGCGCAATTGAACATTCCCGTGCTCACCGATGTCCATCAGGTCGAAGATGTCAGCAAAGTCGCCGAAGTGGCGGACGTCATTCAGATCCCCGCATTTCTCAGCCGGCAAACCGATCTGATCGTCGCCGCAGCCCTGAGCGGGCGCGTGGTAAATATAAAAAAAGGCCAGTTCATGTCTCCGTTGGATATGCGCTACGCAGTCGAGAAATGCCGCGATGCCGGCAACTCGCAAGTCTTCCTCACGGAACGTGGCGCAAGTTTCGGCTACAACAACCTCGTCGTCGATATGCGCTCGCTGGCGATCATGCGGAAGTTTGCGCCGGTGGTATTCGACGCAACGCATTCTGTGCAGCTTCCTTCCGCGCAGAGCGACGGCAATACCGCGACCAGCGGCGGACAGCCGGAGTTCATCCCGTTGCTAGCGCGCGCAGCGGTTGCCGCCGGGGTGGACGGCGTCTTCATGGAAGTGCACGACAATCCGAAAGAAGC
>DAIDGW010000248.1 GCA_027452245.1 Acidobacteriaceae bacterium | reverse complement strand
AGTCTTCCGAGCTGATACTGCGCGGCCTCGTTGCCTTGTTTAGCGGCTTTCCGAAACCAGGTTGCAGCTTCCGTCAGATCGGGCTTAACGTTATACGTGGTTGACCCTAACTGGTATATAGTCCCCAAAAGAAATTGCGAACAGTCATCGCCTTTCTCGGCCAGCGATCTGAGGCCTGTAAGATCCATCTTCCCGGAAGAAGCTCTGCTGGACTGGGACAACCCAATAGAGGATGAAATCGCCAAAACTACAAGGATTGCTAAACCGTGGAATCCTGAACGCATGTTCTATCCCTCGATAACGGGTCACGTGGAAGCGTTGAATGTTCTTTCCGCATCCGTTTCACTGGATCATTTCTTCTTCTTTTCGATGAATTCTTTCAGATGTTTGGCGCACGCTTCAGCGGCACTCTGCTCTTGATGTGTAGTGCCAGCCTTACCCACTGAATAGGCAAAGACTACCTGAGACGAATGCACGTCGATCACAGAAATGTTCGCGCTGGTCGATCCTAAAGCGGCCCTCGCCGCGGCTCGTGCGGCTGCCCTCTCTTTTGACTGCTCCCAGGTATCAGTGTTGCCGGTGTTCACATTTGCGCTGTTCACGGTTGTGTTATTCACATTGGAGGTATTGACGACGACTGCTGGCTGAACTGGCTGCGCATGGCTGACTGTGCTCCGAATGATGTAGTCCGCCTTGTCTTTGTCGGCAACTACGATCAGCGGCACATGCTTTTTCGTGAACGCGGCGGCCAGATCGGTTTCATATCCGCCCATTGGTTCGATGTAGACGGTTGACCCGCTTTTGATTTGCGGAGCCTGAGCAAGGCAGACGGTACAAGTGGCAAATGTCAGAAGTGCCAAGAAGCGATTCATCTGATCTCCTATCAAAGTGGGCGTATTTTCCAGAACCGGGAACGCTGATGAGTATAAATCAATGTGACTCATCGGGTGTGTACGCATCGGCTACGGGACATAACTATAGAAACCAATGCCGCTCGATATTCGCATTCGGTTTGGTCGTGCCATCCGTCGCATCCGCGAGGAGCAAAGGATCAACCAGGAAGAAGCGGCAGAGCGTTGCGGGCTTCACAGGACCTACTACAGCGGCGTGGAGCGCGGCATCCGCAATGTTTCCCTCGTGAACCTCGAAAAGATCGCAAAAGGGCTGAAGACAGGTCTGCCAGGACTGTTCAGCCGCGTCTGACCATTCAGACGGGCCGCGGCGACGCCGTGGAGATGATGTCGTCTACGCATCCCGCGCCTCTATTAACTATCTAGTACATATCCATGCCCGGAGTAAACCGAGCAATCAAACACTTTCCACCACCACCATGATGGGCTGAATTTCCCGGCCCTGTGTATTCACGCAAAAGGCGTCACAGCTTGCGACGTGACCCTATCCCGGACAACTAACTCAGGCCTGAGAGAGCGCCGGAAAGGATTCCTGGCCTCTGCCGATTTGCAACCTAGTTGCCGTGGCGAATCCGCTCGGATGCACTGTGTACCAAACTGTGTACCACTGTGACCGCGTATTGCCGTTAGGGACAGCTAGAACGATTTCCGGGCAAACAAAAAGCCCGCTGATTTAGCGGGCTTTAGCTGATCTTAGCTGGTAGCGCTAACGGGAATCGAACCCGTGTTTTAAGATTGAGAATCTCACGTCCTAACCCCTAGACGATAGCGCCCCTTGAATCAACGACTTGCGTCGTCACCATTAACTTCCTATCCAGTTTACTATCCATTCTGGTAAAATTCAACTCAGAACGACCCTCTGCGACGAAGGCCGGCTTGCAAGTTTTCCCCTCGTCCGGGAAAGGAGTCTGCACGCCTTATGGGTAGTTACGGACAGTCCGTCACCCTCAAACAGTATCGCCGTTTAGACGGAAAATGGCAATTCGTTCCGGTCGTCAAAGAGAACGGCAAACCCAATCCCAAGCTTGTTTTGGTCGATGGCGAACCGGTCAGTTCGAAAGGCGGAACCTTCTACCTTGAGTACCGCATAAACGGGAAACGGGTCCAGCGCCCATGCGGGACCACTCCGCGGGAAGCACTCGATGCCTGGCACCTGCAATGCGGAATCCTGACCGGAGAAATCGAGCCTGAAGAAGCTCCCACCCCACCTTCCAACGGATTGACCATCGCGCAGGCGATCGAACGCTACCTGGTCGATATCCGGGCCACCAAGGGTGAACGAACATTCAAGGAATACCGCCGCCAGCTTGAGTGGTTTCAGGCGCGGACAACTAAACAACACGTTTCCGAACTCGACCGTTCCGACGCAATGATGATCTTCGCCAAAGGCCGCGAGGAGCGGGTCAACGGAGCGCCTCTCAATCAGAAGACCATCAACAAGCGCGTCATTATCATGCTCAACGCCATGCGGAGCCAGGGCGCGGTGATCGAGATGAAGCGGGGCGACTGGCCGAAAACAATTGAAAAGAAAGTCGAGATCTACCAACCCGAAGAGTTAAGCCGGTTCTTCGCCGCTTGCGACCCCGAAGAGAGGCTTCTGTTTCAGATCTTCCTTGGCACAGGATTTCGTGAGCGCGAAGTTGCGACGCTCGCATGGTCGGATATTCATTGGAAAGAAGGCAAGATCGGGGTCTCAGCCAAACAGGAGATGGGCTTCACACCCAAGAGCTACGAAGAGCGCAGCGTTCCTGTACCCATGTCTTTGATTGCCGCCCTTCGTGATCGCAAGAAGCACAGCAGTTCCCTTCTCGTCTTCCCAACCTCTCAGCACCACACACGGCCCGACTACGGCAAGGGTGATAACCCAGACGGGCACTTTCTCGAACGCTGCAAGGAGATTGCCTTTCGCGCCGGCTTGAACTGTGGTCATTGCAAGGGCGAGTACACCGTCTACGTGCTCAACAAGGGAATTCGAAGCACCGCCAAGCGCGCATACCAGTGCGATTCATCTCCGCGCTGCGGCAACTGGTACCTTCACAAATTCCGGCACACCTTCGCGACGAACATGCTTCAGTCGGTGGACATCCGCAGTCTGCAAGTCATGCTTGGTCACAAGAACATCGCGACCACCGAGAAGTATCTCAAGTCGCTTCGACTCGATCAGCTTCGAGATAGGATCGAGGCCTCGCCGCTGGCGACGTATTTAGTTTGAGAATGTTGGAGCCGACTACTGATTCACAAATACGGGCAAGGCGCTGTTTTCAGTGCTCGATGCTGACGTTCTACCACTGAACTACTCCCGCCCTTTAGAATCAATCACTTAAGCGATTGATTGTTGCTTACTATCCAATTTGCTATCCATTTTGCTAGACTGGGACACGGAAGCAGGGCTCCCCAACGGTCCCCAATTTGCCCTTCCGACGCCAGCGCGAATGCGTGATGGATAGTAAACATGGATAGTAAACCCGGCCGAAAAACTCACCTTAAGAAGTATCTCTCGCACAACGGGAAATGGCAATTTTTCCCGGTGGTCAGTGTCAATGGAAGACCCAAGCCGGAGCTCGTCATCATCGACGGAAAGCCGCGGCGTGGGACAGGTGGCACCTTCTACCTCGACTGGCGGGAGAACGGCCAACGCCGCACACGTTCCGTCGGAACTTGTTCGTTTTCCCCTTCTCCTTCGCTGCGAACTCTTGTTTTGTACGCGGCGGCGCAAAAATAGACCACGAGCCGGCGCTCACGCGCCGGTTTGTGGCGGAGTAAAAGTAGACCACCCCGCCAGGCAGTCGATTCACGGACAAGCAGGTTTCTTTGGGGATGCCGAAGTAGGTTCGGCG
>DAIDGW010000247.1 GCA_027452245.1 Acidobacteriaceae bacterium | reverse complement strand
GGTAGTAATGGGAACGTTTAAGCGCGATTCCAGCTGAGCCTCCGATGGATTGGCGCAGAAGAGGAGACCGGTCGCCAGTGCTATTGTGAGAATCGATCCAGCCATTCGTTTCACAGACACCCCGCAATTCGTTTCCTGAATATCGGCATATAAACGAACCGTCTAGTATCCCGTGCCGCTGAGCGAGATGACCTGACGTTGCGTGGATTCGCTGTCGTTGATTTGCACCGTGCCGGATTTCAGCCCTGCACTCATTGGCGAAAATGTCACGCTGATCGTGCAACTGGCACTCGGCCCCAAGGTCATGCGGCAGTTTGAAGTCGCGCTGAACTGGCCGGTCGTTTTGACGGAATGGATTGCCAGTGCCGTTTTGCCTTTGTTAGTCATGGTGACCGTTTGGGGCGGGCTGGTCGTGCCGACCTGCTGATTCCCGAAACTTAATGGCGTAACCGGCGAAAAGGAAACATATCCCGTGTTCAGGAGCACGTACTCGCCGGAGCCGTCTTGGTCAGCCACAGTTACGTCAAGCTGGTGGTCGCCGTTGAAGTCGGCCAGCGCCAAGTCCCTTATGAACAAGCCAACTTGGCGAAAAATTCCTGGGTTGCGGAACGTACCATCGCCATTGCCAGAGAAGACGTACACCCACCCTTTATTAAAATTGCCGGCAGCCACCAGGTCCGGTATGCCGTCGCCGTTCATGTCCCCGACAGCAACGGCCAAAGGAAAGTCAGTACTATATTCAACCGGTTGCTTAAACGTGCCGTCGCCGTTGCCGAGTAGAACGGCAATTCCAACCCCCTCGGACTCGGCCACCGCAAGATCCGTTTTACCATTCTTGCGCAGGTCGGCCGCTACGATCGACGTTGAGCTTGGTCCAATCGCATAGCTCGCGCCTAGGGTGAACGTGCCGTCGCCGTTTCCCAGCAGGATTTGCACTGTGTCGGAGCTGATGAATCCCAGAGTTACGGCCAGGTCTCGATTCTTGCCACCGTTGAAGTAACCAGCCGCCAGACCCTGCGGCAGGCTGTAGGGCGGGTATGTGATAATGGCCGGCTCCCGGAAGGTGCCGTCGCCATTTCCCAGCAGCACGCTGACGCATGCGCAGAAGCTGTATAAGTCAGACTGATCCGTCGTTGCAATGTCGAGGTTGCCGTCGCCGTTGAAATCTCCCAAGACTACCGATGCCGCCACCGAGGGTATGGGATAGGTTACGCGAGCTTGAAAGGTGCCGTCGCCTTTGCCCAACAGCACCGTGACGCTTTCGCCCACATCGTTCGCCACCACCAAGTCGGGGATGCCATCGTGGTTGAGATCGGCCGTGGCCAGAGCATTGGCGCCCGTGCCCGCGTCATAGGCTACCGGCGACTGAAATGTGCCATCCCCCTTTCCCAGAAACACCTGCAGAGCCGAGGTACCCTCGAATGAGCCCACGGCCATATCCATGATCCCGTCGCGGTTAAAGTCGGCAGTGACGACACAGCAGGTGGCATGGCCAGCTGAATAAACTGACCGCGTCAAAAGCTGCGCGGCGGCAGAGCTGGAGAAGGCCGCGAGAATGGCTGCTGTAGTCAATGCGAACAAGAACCTGGCGCTTCGATGTACGCAATAACCCCTCATTGCCGACTCCTAAAAAAGGAAATGCAGGACCCAGACCAGGAGGGGAGGGACTCCGGGGCGGCAAGTATATAACAATTGAAAGGCGGATGCCGTCCAAGAAACCGCGCTGCGATCGGGAATCGCACCGTTTGCGCTGCTGCGGGACGCATCTCAGTTTCGCTGATTGCGTTGACTCTGCGTGGCTTAGCGCCCGATAATCAAATCAGGGCATGGATATCTACGAACAAATCGTGCAACTTCGCCGCGAGGGGCGGCGGGGCGCGGTCGCGACCATCGTGAATGTCCGCGGATCGATACCATCGTTTCAGACCGCGAAAATGCTAGTGCGCGACGATGGATCGATTGTGGGAACTATCGGCGGCGGCTGCGTCGAGGCAGACGTCTGGCAAGCCGCGCGCGAGGTGATGGAATCGGAAAAACCACGCACATTGAAGTTCGATTTGAACCAGGATCCGAAGTATGACACTGGTCTGGTCTGCGGAGGTACCTTGGAAGTCTTCGTGGAACCGGTATTGCCTCCAGCACTACTTTATGTATTTGGGGCAGGTCACGTATCCCGAAGCCTTTGTGCGGTCGCGACCACGGCAGGATTCGAAATTGTGGTGGTAGATGACCGTAGTTCGTATGCGACTCGTGATCGCTTCCCTGCCGCGCGCGACATACGCGCGATCGACTTCGATGTCGCGATGAAAGAGATTGATGCGAGCGAGTCATCGCATGTGGTGATCGTGACGCGCGGCCACCGCGACGATATGAAGATCCTGCGCTGGGCGGTACAGACACGCGCGCGCTATATCGGCATGATTGGATCGAAGCGGAAGGTGATCGAGATCTTCAAGGCGTTGAAACAGGAAGGATTGGCGCCGCATCTGTTTGAGCGGGTGCACGCCCCGATCGGGCTCGACATTGGGGCGGTCACGCCCGAAGAGATTGCGGTGGCGATCACGGCGGAATTGATTGCGTTCCGACGGCATGCAACGGCCAGCCTGCCGCACATGAGCTGGTTCCGGCAAGAGCATCCGAATGAATCGCAGGTTGCTCAATCCCAGGCGGTCGAATCCGAGAAAGAGAAAGCCTGAATTTTCGGTTGCCAATTCGGCGACGCTGATTTCCAATCTGATGTTGCGCAGAAACGATCGCGGAGCGGCGTAGAGCCGCGCGCGCTCTGCGCAGGAGGATGAGGCTTGGGATTTCGGGCTCCCAGCATCGGTGGCGTGATTCTGGCGGCGGGCGAGTCGTCGCGCATGGGAACGGACAAGGCGCTGCTGCCCTGGCCGCCGGCGGCGGCAGGGCGAGTGTCGGTGCAAGACACGCTGCTTTCGGCCGCGATCCGCTCGCTCTCGCATACGGCGGATTTTGTTTTGGTCGTGGCGGGAAAGAATGAGACGAGCCTGACGGCAGTGGCCTATGCCAACGGCGCGTCGGTGGTGGTGAATCGGGATCCCAGCCGGGGACAGTTCAGTTCCCTGCAGGTGGGATTGCAGGAGACGCTGAATCGCGGCCGGGATGCGGCTTTGATCACGCTGGTGGATCGTCCTCCGGCGAGTTTGGAAACCCTGGACGCGTTGCGAGAAGCTTTCGAGTGGTCGCCGCCGGATGTGTGGGGCGTGGTTCCGGAGTGTTCAGGAAAGCATGGACATCCATTTATTGCGGGGCGTGAATTGATTTCGGCGTTCCTGCAGGCACCCGCGACATCGACGGCACGCGAGGTTGAGCATGAGCATCAGGCGCATATCAAATATGTCGCGGTAAACGATCCGATGATCACCTTGAACATCAACACTCCCGAAGAATATGCGAACCTTGCCGCGATGAGCCGATGAACTGTTCGCCAGGATCTCCTCAAAAATTCATGGAGTCGGTGCTGACGCTTCGGCCCAAAGTCGCCGCATTCGATTGCGACGGCACGTTGTGGTCGGGAGATGTGGGCGAAGGATTTTTTTCGTGGGAAATCGCCGAGCAAATCGTTCCGTCCGAAATCGGGCGCCTGATGCGAGAACGCTATACCGATTACAAAGCGGGCGGCGTGCCGGAAGAACAGATGTGCGGCGAGATGGTCACCATGCACAAGGGCATGCGGGAAGAGCTGGTGGTTGCGGCAGCGAAACATTATTTTGAGAACGTGTTTCCCGGCAAGATCTTTGCAGAGATGCGGGAGTTGATTGTCCGATTACGGGCGGCGGGCTGCGATGTGTGGGCGGTTTCTTCTTCCAATGACTGGCTGATTCGGGTGGCGATGAAGCATGTGGAGATTCCGGACAACAGGATCCTGGCGGCAGCGGTGAGAATCGAGAATGGAATCGTGACGGATCAGCTGATCCAAGTTCCGTCGGGGCCGGGAAAGCCGAAGGCGATTGCCTCGGTTACCGAGGCAACGCTGGACGCAGCGTTTGGCAACTCGCGCTGGGATACGGAGATGCTGGCGATGGCGAAGCATGCATTTGCCATCAACCCGAATCCGGACCTGGAAGGCACAGCCCGGGAGCGCCGATGGAACGTGTATTTTCCCGACGGGACGGCTTCGCGGCACTTGTGAAGGCGGGAGATCATTTCCTTGTATTCAGCGCAGCTTCTGGATCATTTCGAGCATCCGAGGAACGCCGGTGACCTGGAGCAGCCTGACGCCACTGGGGAGATGGAAAATCCGGCATGCGGCGATGTTCTGCGACTGAGCGTCAAAGTGGCTTGCGGGCGGGTGGTTGAGGCAGGTTTCAAAGCCAAAGGATGCGTGCCAAGCATGGCCTGTGGTTCGGCCATAGCGGAATTGATCCTGGGAAAAACCGTCGAGGAAGCGCGGGCGCTGCGGCGGGAAGATCTTACGAGGGCGCTGGGGGAATTGCCGGAAGCTTCGAGTCATGCGACGCAACTCGCTCTGGAAACGCTTGCGGCCACGTTGAAACAGATCAAGCCGTAGCTTACGTCTTACAATCGTCTGGTGACTTCGTCGCACACGCCCCGCCGAATTGTCTGCCTGCAACCCAGCGCGACTGTCATCCTGCATGCCATTGGAGAACTGGACCGGGTGGTTGGGTGCACGAAGTACTGCGTGGACGTGGTTCCGGAAATCGCGGGCTCGGGCCGGACCATCGTCGAAGATTCGTGGACGGCGAGTGCAAGTCAGATTACGGCGGCGGACCCGGACCTGGTGATCGCCTCGGTTCCGTATCAGGAAAAAGCCGTGATTGAGATCCTGAAGTCGGGGGTGCGTTTTCTCGGTTTTGCCCCGAGGTTCTTGTCGGACATTTACGGTGATATTGGCAGCATCAGTGGAGTTGTCGGGCGGAGTGAGCGAGGAGAGCAGTTGATCGCTGAAATGCAAGGACGAATCGAAGAGGTCCGGCGGAGTGTTTCTGAGGCGACGAGGCGTCCGAAAGTTTTCTGCGAGGAATGGGGCAAGCCGCTGATCGCATCGCAGCCGTGGGTGCAAGAGCTGGTGGAGGCGGCGGGCGGGGAGTTTCTGGGCGTGGCGGGAAAGCAAATTGCGCCGTCTGAGGTTGCGCGATTGAATCCGGATGTAATGGTTGCGGCATGGTGCGGAGCAGGCGACCGGGTTCCGCTGGAAAAGATGGTTGAGAGCCGTGAGTGGGGAGCGACGCCAGCAGCGCGAAATGGACGCGTGTATTGCGTTCGCGATGAATATCTGAATACTCCGGCGCCGACCTTGCTGGCGGGATTGGATGCCCTGGCATTTGCGATTCATCCGGAGTTGTTCCCTTGCCCGGCAGGTGTGCGCGGGATACGAGGGTGATTCACATTCTCGCGCCAATAAGCGGTTCAGGCGTGGCTCGGGCACGCGGCTTCCTTCGTCGTGACCCTCACCCAGCGTTGAAACGCTGGTTGCGGGGCATCCCCTGCGGGGGACGCGGGTAGAAGATCAGTGACCGTGGGAGAAAGCGGTGTCAATTTGAAGCGATCGGAAGTGTAATCCAGCCCTTCCCCACAAAGCACCGGATGGGGGCGGCAGGCCCCAAGGCAAGCGGGGTGAGTTAAGATTTGTGTATGCCAGTCGAAACGCGAATCGACGAAGTGCGCCAGCAGGTAGATGCGCTATCCATTACGACGCAAACCGCACACGAACTCATGGAGCAGATGTGCAAGCTGTTGCACGATCGCATGCTCAAGTACAACTGGGTCGGGTTTTACATGCTCGAACCCGGCAGCAATCCGCCGATGCTCGTGCTCGGGACATTTGTGGGCGCCATGACCCCGCACACGCGTATTCCCGTGGATCAGGGAATTTGCGGAGCTGCGGCGGCCAGCGGGCACACCGTGGTAGTCGATGACGTCAGCAAAGATTCGCGCTATCTGGCCTGCTCGCTCGAAACCAAATCGGAGATCGTGGTTCCAATTTTCGTGCATGGCAAGGTCGTGGGCGAGATCGATATCGACAGCCATTTCCCTGCCGCTTTTTCCGGCGAAGACAAAAGGTTCGTACAACATTGCGCCGAAGTGGTGGGGAAAAAGCTGGAAAAGCCGGCCGCGCGATGAAAGTAGAAAAAGGCAAGGTTCGGGCGCCGGAGATCGGTCACACATGGCTAAACTCGCCGCCGTTGAGTTTCCGGCAGCTACGTGGACGGGCCGTTCTGGTGGATTTCTGGGATTACACCTGCGTGAACTGCATTCGTACCCTGCCCTACGTCCAGCGCTGGCATGAAAAGTATCACGGCGATGGCCTGGTGGTGATCGGAGTACACACTCCCGAGTTCACGTTTGCGCAATATGAATCGAATGTGGAGCGCGGAATCCGCGAGTTTGGGTTGACCTACCCGGTGGTCATCGACAGCAACCGTGAAATCTGGAAATCGTTCGCTAACCGCTACTGGCCGACCAAGTACCTGATCGACAAAGACGGATATCTGCGCTATGGCCACTTCGGCGAGGGCGCATACGCTGAATGCGAGCAGGTCATTCAGGAATTACTGCGGGAGATCAATCCCAACATGAAGCTTCCGGAGTTGATGGATCCGGTGCGCGAGGAAGATCATCCGGGGAATGTCTGTTATCGGCCGACGGGAGAACTTTACCTGGGGCACCGGCGCGGACGCATTGGGAATCAAACTGGGTTCAAGGAAGACGCGATTGCGGATTATGCCTTCGATGGCGATCCCGCGGAGAATTTCTTTTATGCCAACGGGCGCTGGGCTGCGACGGCGGAATATTTCGAGGCGGTGGAGTCGGGAGAACACAAGCTGTTGCTTCAGTATGAAGCTTCGGCAGTGAATCTGGTGATGGCGGCGCCGCATAGCCCGTCAGCCGAGGTTGTCATTCTACAGGATGGGAAGCCGCTCACGCGGAATCAGGCCACGAAGGATACGCGGTTTCGTTCGTCCAATTGCTCATCGGGAGAAGAGAGCTATATCAGCGTCGATCGGGCGCGCATGTATTTTCTGGTGGATAATCAGGAATTCGGCAAACATCAACTGGAACTGCGCTGCTCGGCGGGCGTGGCAGCATTTGCGTTCACGTTTACCAGTTGCGTGGACCCGGTGGCAAGCGTATTAGCAGAGAGCACGAGTCCAGTGCCATGAAACACGTGGTGGCAGCGCTGATTGTGAAGGGCGGCAAGCTGCTGGTGTGCCAGCGCACGCGGCATCAGACGATGCCGCTGAAATGGGAGTTCCCCGGGGGAAAGATTGAAGAAGGCGAGCAGGCGCGGGACGCGCTGCGGCGGGAACTCACGGAGGAACTCGGCATCGAGGCTACGATTGGAGACGAGGTAGCCCGCATAAAACACGAATATCCGAACCGGGCGATGGTCGAGTTACGGTTCTATATCGTGCGCGAGTATCGCGGTGAACTGGAGAACCGCATCTTCCGGGACATGCAGTGGGCGGATCCGAAGGACCTTCTTTCGTACGATTTTCTTGAGGCGGATCTGACACTGGTGCGGGATCTGGTAGCTGGAAGATATCTTGGGTAGGGACGCCTCTTTTCCCATCGAGCCGGTAGCAGGGAGATCTCTCGGGCGCTGGGAAGAGCGCGGTCGTTGGGGATGACGCAATCGTTTCTATTTTGGGTGGTCAGTTGTGCGGATGTGCGGGAGACACGGGCTTGCGATTGCGCTGTGCCAACTTCTTAGCCGGCGCGGAGGGTCCAGAACCAGGCGATGGTCAGTCCGATCATGACTACGGTTGTGGCCCAGGCGACGACGTTGAATAAATGTCCGTTAACGTAGGTGCCCATCAGTTCCTTCCGGTTGATAAGCAACAGCATAAAGATCAGAACGAAGGGAAGAACCACTCCATTCACGACCTGGGACAAGACTGCAATTTTTACGAGCGGCAGGCCGGGGATGAGGATGACCGCGCCGCCGGCGACGATCAGGAAGGTATAAAGCCAGTAGAAGAATGGCGCTTCGCTGAACTTCATGCCCACGCCTGATTCGAAGCCGAGCCCTTCGCAAACAGTGTAGGCGGTGGACAGGGGCAGAATGGAGGCCGCGAACAGCGAGGCGTTGAACAATCCTACGGCGAAGAGAATGTAGGCGTAGTCGCCGGCGAGCGGACGGAGAGCCTGGGCGGCGTCGGCGGCATATTTGATATCGCGATAGCCATGAATGTAGAGCGTGGCGGCGCAGGCGACGATGATGAACCAGGCGACGATGTCGGTGAAAATGCATCCGGTCACAACGTCGAGCTTGGAAGCTTTGTACTGTCGGCGGGAGACACCCTTTTCGACGATGGAAGATTGCAGATAGAACTGCATCCAGGGAGCGATCGTGGTCCCGACAACGCCGATGACCATATACAGGTACGCCTGGTCGCGAAAGGCGTGGATCGCGGGGGGCTTGAAGGTGGCGAGGGTTGCTTGTTTCCAGGCGGGATGCGCGAGGACTCCGGCGAAAATGTAGGTGATGTAGAAGAAAGAGGCGCCAAGGAAGACCTTTTCGACGCTCTTGTACTGGCCTTTCACCACGATCAGCCAGACAATGACCGCACAGACGGGGACGGTGATGAATCGGGAGAGGCCAAAAAGTTCCAGGCTGGTGGCGATGCCAATGAACTCGGTGACCACATTGCCGAAGTTGGTGACGAGAATCCCCAACATCATTAGAAAGGTGATGCGCAGGCCGAATTCTTCGCGGATGAGATCGCTGAGGCCTTTACCGGTGACGGCGCCCATGCGGGCGCACATTTCCTGCACCACGATCAGGGCGACCGTGATGGGAATCATGGTCCAGAGGAGAAGATGTCCAAATTGGGCGCCGGCCTGGGAGTAGGTCAGGATGCCGCCGGCATCATTGTCGACGTTCGCGGTAATGAATCCCGGACCGACTACGGCGAAGAATAGAAGGATCCGGCTCTTCCAACGTCTCAGAGGTCTCATGCACGGTCATCGCAAACATGGTAGAAACTTTGCCGCCCGGTTCTCCGCGTGAGCGAAAAATGGGCCGTCGACCGAACAGAATAAATGCAGGCCGCGAATTCGAGCAAAAGAAAAGTGCTCGGACGCGCGAGAAAAGTAACACGAAAGGATGGGAACAGTTGAGACGGGCTATTCTAACTTCGAGCGCAGCATGCTGATAACGTCATCGGAGGTGATGACGCCGGCCAGACGGCGCTGATCGTCGACGACGGGCAGGGTAAGCAGGTTGTATTTGTCGAAAAGCTCGGCAACCTCATTCTCGTGCGTCGCTTCCTGCGCTGAAATGAGCGGTTCCAGGGCGAGACCGAGCATGGGCGTGCCGGTGTCGGCCATCACGATATTGGCCAGGGGAACGGCACCGGAGAGGGTCCCATGGGAATCGATGAGGTAGATCGTGCTGACCGATTCGATCCCACCTTCGAAACGGCGCATGAGTTCGATCGCGTCCTGAACCTTTGAGGTGACGGGAACGCAGAGGAACTCGGTCGTCATGAGGCCGGCAGCGGTTTCCTCTTTGTGCTCGAGCAGTTCGACGACTTCCTGGCGCTCCTCGGGTTCCATCTTGACCAGAATCTGCTCGGTGCGCTCTTCGGGCAGGTCGCCCAGGAGGTCGGCGGCCGCGTCGGGATCCATCTCTTCGACGATGTCGGCGGCGCGCTCGGAGTCCAGCGACTCGACGATCGCCTTTTGAACCTTGGGTTCGACTTCTTCCAAGGCCTCGGCGGCGGTTTCCTCATCGAGAGTTTGGAAGACGGCCTGGCGCTCATCGGGAGCCAGGTCTTCGATGATGTCGGCGATGTCGGCGGGATGGAGCTTGGCCAACTTGTCGTTGGAAATCCGGAGCTTTACGCGGCGAGCCGGATCGGTTTCGATGACATCGACAAAGTTCCAGGGAATCGACCGCGGCGGGATGTGGGTTACAAGCCGCTGAACGGCGGCTTTAGGCGCGACCCCCCGAAGCAGGCGGCGTACCGCACCGCGGACACCAACATCGACCGACTGGACGCGCAATGCAAGAATCGTATTTCCATTATCTTTCGAGGCTTCCAGTTGCATTTCGACATCGTTGACGCGGACGACCTTGCGGCCATTGACATCGATGACTTGCTGATCGAGCAGGTCACGCTCCAGCAGGAACAACCCTTCGGTGCCATTGACGATGGGCCAATCGGCCTGGAGGCTAACGGCACGGATTCCGCCATTGATGGCTGATACGGCGCTCAGGGGAAGGACGCGACGTCCTTCTTTTGTTTTTACGATCAGGGAGGTGACGCGAGAGCGGTCTTCCTGCGGGGCCAAGGCGACCTCGCGGACCCGTCCGGCGGCCGCACCGGACGTGTCGTAAACCGTCGCGCCGAGAATATCGCTTAAGGCCACCAGTGTCATGAAGCTAGAGAATACTCCGTAAGCGGAGAATCAAGAATAGTTTTTGATTCGGTGGAAGGGAGAGTTGGTTGTTTGAAGGCGGTGGTCTGGGTGTGACCCCGGCTCAGAGTGGAAAGTTCGACGCCTCGTTGGACTCTATAATGATGGAGTGCGCGTAATTTTCGACATCTTTGCGCAAACCCTCCGCACCCTTTGGGCGCACAAGCTACGTTCCTTCCTGACGATGTTTGGAATCGCCTGGGGAGTGGGTTCCCTGCTGCTGCTGGTGGGGCTGGGGGAAGGATTCCGCTCGGGCAATCGCAAGGAATTCGCGCAGATCGGCGAAAACGTGATGTTCATCTGGTCGGGGCGCGCGCCGGCGCTGCAAGGGAGCTTTACCGCCCTGCGGCAGTATTACCTGAACTACCGCGATTACCAGGACATCATGCGCGACTGCCACAGCGTGCGACTGGCGGTGCCGCTGATTCAGCGAAGCGACCTGCGCGCGGTAAGCGATTTCTATCAAGCCAACGGGCAGGTTAACGGGACACTGCCGGAACTGGACCAGATCCGCTATTTGCCAATGAATCAGGGTCGATGGCTGAATCAGATGGACGAGCAACAAAGACGGCGGGTGATCGTACTGGGAGATGAAACCAGAAAGACGTTGTTTCTGGGCAGGCCTTCGGTGGGTGCGACGATCCTGCTGAATGGGGTTGAGTTCGAGGTCATAGGCACACTGAAGCGCATCGGGCATGGGGACAACACGAGCGACAACCTGAGGAGTTATGTGCCATTCAGCACCATGCATGAATACTTTCCGCCGACCAAAGCGGGGGAAGATCCGGATACGATTTCGCTGATTCAGTATCAGCCGAAGACCCGGGCCTTGCATGCGGTGGCGCAGAAGGAAGTGCACCAGGTGATCGCGCGGAATCACGGGGGGTTCGATCCCAACAACCCTGATTCCTTCGATGAATGGGACACGGTGCAAACCGTGGACCAGGTCAGCAAGATTTTCGATGCGATGAACGTGTTTTTGGGGAGCGTCGGCCTGGTGACCCTCGCGCTGGGCGCGATCGGCATTATCAATATCATGCTGGTGGCGGTGGCCGACCGAACGCGAGAAATCGGACTGCGGAAGGCGATCGGCGCGACCAATGCGAATATCATGTTCCAGTTTTTCGTGGAAGGCGCGTTCCTGACGCTGCTGAGCGGCGGAATTGGGATTGGCGGAGCGGCCGGGTTGATGGCGATCCTGTCGCAATTCAGTCTGGGAGAGGGATTCGATCCTCCCACGCTGGTTCCCACGACTGCGGCATTGGCAGTTTTTTCTCTGGCGCTGGCAGGAGTTGCCGCGGGACTGTATCCGGCGCGCCGGGCTGCCCTGCTGGAGCCGGTGGAAGCGCTCCGAAAAGAATGATCAAGCAACCTATTGATAATCAGGGGGAGAAGGCAAGCAGCACATTTCCATCGCGTCCGTTGGTGTAACCGCTGTTGACGTAGACCATGCCGCCGGCGATGGTCGGGCCGGAACCATTCATCGATCCACCGTGGGCACCGCTGACGCCGTTGGTGGTGGGAAATTCCTGCGCGGTATCGAAATTCCAGAGCAACGTGCCATTGTGCGTGTCATAGGCGCGCAGGTGTCCGTCTAAAGACCCGGTGAATACGACGCCTGGTATCGCCGTTGCCGGCGCCATCTGGGCGGCACTGCACCCGAAAATTCGCGCGCAAGCGGGTTTGGGCGGTGGCACAGACCAGACCTTTTTTCCGTCGCGAATGCGAATGGCGAATAAGCCGCCGCCCAGGAGAGGATTCGTGTCATCCAGATCGGAAAGTGGGTAGTAGGCGTAGTGGCCGTCGCTGGCGCCGCCCCACTGAATGCCGCCGAGCGGGCCGCCATGACCGATGCGGCGGGTCCAAAGACTTGTGCCCCGCCGGTCGGGATCGAGCGCGTAAACCACACCGGACTTTTGGCCGAGCAAGAGAATCTCGCGCCCGTTTGCGAGGTGCTGCAGAATAGGTGGCGCTCCGAAATCGAAATCGGAGCCGTGCTGGGGTGGGCAGCTGTCTTTCTGCTCGGCAACACATCCGCTGTTCCATGTGTCTTTTGGCTCGAGCTGACGGCTCCAGAGCTTCTTGCCGGTATTGAGATCAAAAGCAATGACGGCGTCAGAGGTATCGCTTCCCGGCGGCGAATAGTTGTTGCCAGTGGCAACGTAAATCACATTACGACGCAGATCGACAGTGGGCGGGGACCAGACGGCAGCTCCCGAGGGACCGTAATACTGAACTCCCTGAGAACTCTTGTGCGTAGGTTTGGCGACCTGATCGATGGTGTAGGCCTTCCAGATTGTTTTACCGGAAGTGATGTCGAGGGCGACGATAGCTCCGCGGAACGTGCAGCAGGGGTAACTAGGATCGGCGGCAGCTCCCTCTTCCCCGGAGGAAATGGGGACATAGAGCCGCGACCCGACAAGCAACGGTGAGCCGGTAATCCTGGCAGCGGGGTGGGACTCAGGACGGACTCTCCAAACCTGAGAGCCGTCTTTGATTCTCAGGCCATAAACGAAGCCGTTGGTATCGCCAAAGAAGACGTTTTGGCCGTGAGGATCGACAGAGACTGCGGTTTTAACCGTTGTGGATGCGTGGAAGGTCCACCAAGTACAGCCGGTGGCCGCGTCTAAAGAATAGACAGTTCCATCCTCACTTCCGACAAATAACCTGCCAGCGAAGACTGTGGGCTGGCCGAAAGTTGCGGCGGCACCTACAAATGCAAAAGCCCATTTGAATTTCAGATTCTTTACTTGTTCACGACTCAGCTGTGCGGCCGAACTGGGCTGAAAGCGAGTGTTATGAGGATCGACTCCCCAGCCTGACCAGGAAGGCGAGGTAGGCGGAGGATCGACGTCCCTCCCACACGTGCCGACGACCTTCGCGGGAGCGGAGAGCATGGGCTTGCCAAGATACCCGGCTACAGCGGCTTTTTCAGTTTGCGATAGCGAGCGCGCTTCCCACTTCATAGGACCGGACTCAAGTGCACTCAAGATCACGCGACTCGACATATCGCGGAGAGCTTCCGGTTCGGGCGCACGCATGTCATTTCCTTCGAAATGACAAGACGAGCAGTTTTTGGCAAATAGGGCGGGGGCGTCGGGAGCGGTGCTTTTTGCTTTCCGCCCACAGGCGACAGAGGTGACGAGAGCAAGAACAGCGAGCGTCGCGCCCGGCAGCTGAAATTTACGAAAAATGGGCATTCCCAGGTGTCCTCGTCCCCGAGAGTTACTTTGAAAAGATGCTAAGTGAAATGAGAATGGCGAGTAAAGAAAGGTAAACCCTCGAAAAGCCCGCACCGCCTATACGGCGATAGTGCTTACGGATTATCCAGATCCTACGATAGTTCCGTGGTAACTGTGCGAACCTTCTCAAAATCATAAGTACCTAATCCGCGTTTGGCTGCCAAGCGCAAATAGGGCAGAGCGGAGACGTCGAGGTTCCAGTAAGCCTTCGCGACGTAGGCGTCGAGGGCCACGGGATCGGTTCCCGCGACCAGAGTCTTTTTGAGCAGAACATCTTCGAGATTGCCGCCGGTTGGCCCGTTGCGGATAAGAATGCGGTAGCAGTCGAGGATGGTGAGCGACGGGCGCATAAAGTCAGCAAGGTCCACGAGGCTTTCGTGAATTCTCTGATGCAATTGATTGCGTTGGCCACCTAGAATTCCATACCAATTTTTCATACCGAGAGTGGTTCCGGTCAGGCCGTGGTGCTTGGCGATCGGAATGTTGATGATCTTGTCGGCGTTCAGGAAGGCGTCGAATACCGGCCAGGCATGCAGGACATCGCCATGCAGATCCACTTCCTTGAACCGGGAGGGGTCGGGCAGAATAACTTCGCCTCCGGCGCGTTGCGCGGCGTCCGCGATGCCGGATCGCTGGAAACAGCGGCGCGGCTCATTGCAGCTGACGTCGGTCACGATGACGCGTTTCGCTCCAGCGTCGAGGCAGAGGCGCACGGTCTCGACGACGACTTGAGGGTTAGTGTTGGCTGCTTGTTCTGGGGTGCGATCCCATCCGATATTGGGCTTGATCACAACGATGTCTCCGCGAGAGACGAAACGCCTGATGCCTCCGAGGCCTTCCACGGCTTTTCGGGTCAACTGCGCAGGGTCGTCGCCCTGAATGATCGCCATCTCGGGCAGCTTGGGGTCAGGGGCTACCGTGTGAGAATGCTTGAGCTCCAGCGCAAGTGCGGGTTCAGGACGAAAGCTGCGTTCACTAAGCCAGAATCCCAGTCCGGCCACCGAGGCACTGGCGCCGGTTACGCGTAGTAAGTGGAGGAGCGCTTCCCGACGAGTCATCGTGGAATCGTTGCCTGTCGTAGTCATTGCGAGCTCCCGTTCATGGCGAAATAAATGTCTAACGCGATTCGCCAATGGTTGCAGTGATCCGTCGCACAGTTTCGCTCAGATTTTTGGCTCATGCTTTTTTCCGGCTCAGGAGGATCTGGTTGGTTGGAGACCGGCTCTCGCCGACGCTGGTGATGTAGACGGCGGGACGATCCTGCACCGGGCAGGCATATTCGCAGGCGCCGCAGCCGACGCAGCGAGAGGGATCGATGTTGGGCTGCTTGACCTGCTTGACGTTTCCCGCAGCATCGAGCACAGAGGCAGGGGTGAGGAAGACGGCTTTAGGGGATGTCGGGCACCACTCTTCACACACGATACAGTCGGTGGCCATAGCCCAGGGCAGGCAGCGACCGCGATCATAGAATGCAGTGCCCAAGCGAACGGGCTTGGCGGACCTGGAGATGTCGACGGTCCAGCCTTTTTGGGAGGCATTGATCTCCCAGATTGCACCGGTTGGACATACCTGTGAACAAAGCACGCAGCTGGGCTCGCAGTAACCGATGCGCGGAACCATGACGGGCGTCCACAAGCCTTCGAGCCCGGCCTCCGTCCAACTGGGATGCAGGGCATTGTTGGGGCATACCTTCATGCACTCGCCACAATGAATGCAGCGCGCCAGGAATTCGTCTTCAGCGAGTGCTCCGGGAGGACGGAGCAGCCGCTCGTTGCGCTCGGCGGCGAAACCGGGAGTGCTGCGAAACAGGGGAATGCAGGCGGCGCCGGTGGCGACAGCGGTGAGCACTTTTCGCCGTTGCAGATTGGCCGATGCCGGCGGCTGACGGGGAAAGAATTTAAAGGTCAGAGCATGCTCCGGGCATTGATCGACACAATTCATGCACAGGTGACATTCGGGCTGACGCCAGCCGCGGCCGCCTACCGGATCGTCTCCACCCTGGCATCGCAAGAGGCACTGATTGCAGTCGTTGCAATGTTCTTTATTTCTGACCAGGCCAATCAGCGACCAGCGGGAGGCCATTCCGAGCAATGCTCCCAAGGGACACAGGGCGCGGCACCAGAAGCGGGTGATGCGGAGGTTCACAGAGAGGACCGCGATGAAAATCAGTCCGAGCCAGACTCCTTCGCGGAAGTAGGGCTGTTTGAGGCTGAGAAACAGTGAACCGAGAACGTAGTGGAGCAGATTGCCGGCGATCTGAAGCCAGGCGAAGGGGCTGTGGGCGAGTACGCCCAGGAACGCGCGCAAGCCGTAACTGGTGGCGGGGAGGATGGAGAGGCTGAGGGAGCGCACTAACAAGGAGAATGGATCGAGCCATCCGGCGATGCCTGCGCCAAACAATGCGGCGCAGGCCCCGATGATCAGCAGGTAGTACTTGGTGGTCTGCCAGCGTTTGTAGCGGTTGGACTCGATCAGTTGCTTACCGCGCTTCTCTTCGGAGTTGAGGCTGCCGAAGAAATGATTCAGGGATCCGAGCGGACATATCCAGCCACAGAAGAATCGTCCGAGAAGGAAGGTCGGGATCAGGATGACGAGAGTCCAGAGAAGTCCACGATAGAGGGCGCGCGTCGCCAGGGCGTTCGAGAGTGCGATCAGGGGATCGAGCTGGAAAAAGAAGGAGACGGGATAGCGAAGGCGGAGATCGCCGGCAGCAGCGGCAAAAGTACCGCGAAACTCGGTGCGAAGCAGGAGGAAAAGAAACAGGAGAAAGAAAACGAGCTGTAAAAAGCTACGCAGTGTAGTGACCTTGGGAAAACGCACAGATACCCGCCGAGTCGAGATGTGAAGCGAGTCAGTTAACGCAAAAAATGCGTCACACTTCCTCTGTGATCTTCCATCGCGGCGAATGGGCGGGTCTGTGACTGCGGTCACTTAGCGATTGGGCTTCCCTCCTAGGCTGCGTTGGGATAAGCGATGGTTGTCAGCAGTGCGTTCTCGGACTGTCGCGAGTCGAGACGAGTATGCTGGGCGACGATCGGAACGTCGGAGCGGATCACGCTGGAGTATTCTGTGTCGCGAGGAATCATCTCGGGATCGCGCAGTGAGTTGAAGCGAAGGTGAAGCGTGCGGCGCGCGGGAACTTTGACTTTGTAGGGGCCGACAGGCTCGCGGTCTTTGTAGTAGATCATGATTTCAACATGGGCCTCCTGATCGGAGGTATTCAACATGCACACGGTTTCGTGACTGGTCATTTGTGGTTCGGGGCCGTGACTTTCCGGCGGAATATAACCTTCTGCGATGACCCACTCGGTTACTCCAACTGCGTCTGCCATTGCATTTCCTCCAACTTCATTTGTGGTAAAGGTGTTCTACGCTGCAAACTTTTCTGCATCCGCCTGCTTCAGTTCGAGACCCATGCCGGGGCGGGACAGGTCGGGGCGCAACTCTCCGTTGACCAACTTCGGAAAGCCCTCGAAGAACATACGTTCGATACGAACGTGGTCGTGAAAATATTCCAGATTCTTGAATGGGGTGACGGCGCAGGCTACATGCGTGTGCTGAGCCGGAGCAGTATGGCCCGAAAGCGGAATGTTGTGCGCCTGGCACAGGGCGGCAACTTGCAGGAAGGCCGAAATGCCTCCGCAGCGCGTGACGTCGGCTTGCTGGACGTCGACTGCTCCGGCGGAGAGCATACGCCTGAAGTAGAAAATTTCGTAGCCATATTCGCCGGCGGCGATGTCCATATTCACCGGGGCTCGATTGCGGATCAGGTGCAAGCCCTCGAGATCGTCGGAGGAAACAGGCTCTTCAAACCAGGAGAGGTTGAAATCTGCGAATCGGTTCGCCTGCTGCAAAGCCTGCTTCTGCGAATAGGCGCCATTGGCATCGACGAACAGGCCAGCATCGGGGCCGATGGCTTCCCGAGCAATCTGGACGCGATGCACGTCGGCATCAGGATCGCGGCCAATCTTCATCTTCACACTGCCAATTCCCTGCTCGATCCAGCCAGAGAGTTGTTTGGCGAGTTGTTCGTCAGAGTACGAGGTGAATCCTCCGCTGCCGTAAATGGGTGCTCCGGTTCGGACCTGGCCCAACAGAGTGACCAGGGGTACTGCGAGAAGGCGCGCCTTGAGGTCCCACAGAGAACAGTCCACGGCAGAAATTGCCATGGAGCAAATTCCCGGACGGCCGAGATTGCGGACCCTACGCCACATAGCCATGTAGGCAGCCGGGGGAGACATGGCATCCATCTCCTGGATAACGGTGCGGAGGAGGCCGTGAATCAGGCGGGCGGTGGGTTCGTCGGCGTAGGTATAGCCGAGACCTTCCTGACCACCGGCGCGAGTGCGCACAATGACAAGGGTCGTACGGTCCCATTCGGCGGTGCCGTCGGATTCGGGAAAATCCGTGGGGACGATGTAGCTCGCGACTTCAATTCTTTCAATCGGAACGGAATCTGACGATCTTTGCATAAGACTCAGCGGAGTCATTGAAGAACTATGTTCGATGCGAACCACTCGCCAACGGTAGCCACGTAACCTTGCCGCTCTGCCTGCCGGAAGTGCGAGAGCAGAACGAGGCACTGCCGGCAAAAGTAACAACCTTCCCATCAGGCTCTTCTTCTAATAGGGGTTGGAGATGAAGGCTTGGCTATTTTCATCATTGCACGTGCTGCCTTCGGATATATGTTTCTGGTCCTGATGGTTCGTGTGGTGGGAAGGCGACCGGGCAAACAACTTACCCCCTTTGAATTTGTCCTGATTTTTTATCTTGGCGGCCTGACGCTAACTGGCATGGTGGGCAGCGAGGGTTCCCTGACCAATGCCATTACGCAAATCATTACCGTGGCCTTGTGCCACTACGTGCTCTCTTATCTTCGATTCCGGTTCACGACGTTCGCGAAAATTCTTGATGGCACGCCTCTGGTGCTGATGGAAAAGAGTACGTGGCGGACGGAAACCCTCAAGCGCGTGAACATTCAGGATGACGATGTGATGCATGTGGCGCGTCAACAAGGGATTAAGGATCTCTCCGGAATCAAAACCGCGGTTCTCGAGAGTTTCGGAGAAATCACGATCGTGCCGAGCCGCGTGGATGAGGAAGAGAAATCGGATCCTCCATCCTCAAGCCAGTGAGCATGCCCGACCCTGAGACCAATCCGGTAGTCGATTCCGTTCCCAAAGTGAATGAGATCGCGGTCGGTGAGGACCTTGCTTTCCAGCGAAAGTGGTGGAGATTCGAACGGATAATCTGGTTGTTGTTTGTCGTTATCCTGGTTTGTGACCTGCTGGGGCTGTTTGGACGAGGATGGTTCTCGAAGGCAAAGTGTTCGACGCCGGATCATGCCCTTACGGTAGATTACCAACGAATTGAGCGAGCCAGCACGCCGTCGACGCTCACGCTGCACTTCGACCCGTCGTCGGTACAAGACCGCCACATTGTGGTGTTCGTCAGCAACGGACTGATCAAATCTCTCGGAGCGCGGCGCATATCGCCGCAACCGGCAATTTCTGCATTGTCGGAGGGCGGAGTCACTTACACGTTCGACGTTCGTTCTGCTCCCACAATCGTCGAGATCAGATTGCAACCCCAAATGCCGGGGGAATACGCGTTCAGGATTCAGACGGCGGGCAACGCACCGATTCGACGAACAGTGCTGGTGGTTCCTTAATCCATATGGGAACCATACTTCGTGCATTCGGGGGCTATCTCATTTTGCTGATTGTCGTGCGCGTGCTCAAGCGGCGGGCGGGTTCACAGATGACGATGTTCGAATTCGTATTCATCTTCCTGATGGGCGGAGTCATTATCCCTTCGACCGTAGGCAAAGATCGCTCAGTAACCAACTGCACGTGCGCGGTGATTGCGGTGGGATTCATGCATCGAGCGCTTTCGTGGGCCAAAAGCAGATCGCCGAAGATTGGCGCTGTTCTCGATGGCGTTCCGCTGGTGATTATCAAAAATGGCGAGTGGCAAAAGGAAGTGGTGCACGGCATGAAATTGCGGCGGGAGGATGTGGAGGCGGCGGCGCGGGCATCGGGAGTGAAATCAATTGACGATGTGGACTACGCCATTCTGGAACGAAACGGCGGCATCAGCATATTTCCGAAGGAAAAGTGAACGTAGATGATGCCGCGAGCCACGCCTGCGCAGAAGCAACGGGTTGAGACGAATATTCCGGCACGGCTGGATCGGCTGCCGTGGTCGCGTTGGCACACGCGCATCATTACGGCGCTGGGAACGTCGTGGCTGCTCGATGGACTTGAAGTTACGCTGGTTGGCTCGCTTTCCGGAGTATTGGAGAGCAAAGGCGGACTTTCACTGACTGATACGCAGGTCACCGGTGCGGCGACGACATACCTGGCTGGCGCTGTGCTGGGAGCGCTGACGTTCGGGTATCTGACAGACCGACTGGGGCGACGCAAACTGTTTCTGGTCACGCTGGCGACATACTCGCTGGCGACGATTGGAACGGCATTCTCGTGGAACCTGTTTGCGTTTTCCATCTTCCGCTTCTTTACCGGATTCGGAATTGGCGGAGAATATGCGGCCATTAACTCCGCGGTGGATGAACTGATTCCCGGAAGGCTGCGCGGGACGGTCGACCTGATTGTGAATGGAACATTCTGGCTGGGAGCAACGATTGGCTCGTTCGTTGCCATGTTCCTGCTATCGGGATATCTGCCGCGGCATACGGGATGGCGCTACTCGTTCGGAGTCGGCGGAACCCTCGGGATCGTGGTGCTGATCCTGCGGCTATTTGTGCCGGAGAGTCCGCGGTGGCTCATGCTGCGCGGCTATGAGGCCAAGGCGGGAGATGTAGTCGCGGAGATTGAGAATCGGGTCAGCAAGGGACATCCGGAAAAGCTAGCGCCGCCGGACGGTGACAGCCTGAAGATCACAGTGCGGGACCATACGCCGATGAAAGAGATCTTCCGCAATATGGCAGGAGACAACCGGCAACGTTCCATCCTGGGACTGGTGTTGATGGTGGCGCAGGCGTTCTTCTTCAACGCCGTGTTCTTTTCGTATGCCCTGATCGTGAAGACGTTTTTTCATGTAAACAATCGTGACTTGCCTGTCCACCTGCTGCCCTTTGCGATTGCCAGCTTTTTGGGGCCATTAATGCTGGGGCGCCTATTCGACAAGATCGGCCGCAAGCCGATGATTACGGCGTGCTATGGAGCGGCCGGCCTTCTGCTGGCGGCGGTTGTCATCCCGTTCGCCCGAGGATACATCGGCGCACGCGGGCTGGAGATCTGGTTCAGCATCATCTTCTTCATCGCGTCGTCGGCCGCGAGCGCGGCGTATCTGACGGTGAGCGAAATTTTTCCATTGGAAATTCGCGCCTTCGCCATCGCAATCTTTTATTCGCTTGGGACGTCGATTGGCGGAGTAGGAGCGCCGTTGCTGTTTGGTTATCTTATCGCCACCAACTCGAAGTTCAACGTCGGGCTCGGGTATGCACTCGGTGCCGCCTTGATGATTGGCGGAGCGATATGCGAGCGGCTCATCGGAGTAGAGGCCGCGGGGAGAAGTCTGGAGTCGATCTCGAAACCGCTGCAAAGCTATTAATCTCGCGTCAGTCCCGGTTTCTGCCACAATAGGCAGACATGCGGGTGAAGTTGCGCCTGCCGAAAGAGAAAGCATCCGATGAACGTGCTGGTGTTGAACTCCGGAAGCTCGAGCTTCAAGTTTCAGATCATTGCCACCGATCTGGAGAAGATCAAGCGGGATACTGACGATCGCATCTGCCGCGGCGAAGTGGAGGGCATTGGCGGAGAGGCTATTATTCATTTCCGGCGGCGCGACGATGCAATCCAGACATTTACAGCTCCGGTGCGGGATGTGACCGCGGCATTGGATTACCTGGTTCGCTACATCGTTTCGGATCGCTCAGGAGTTACGGAGATCAGGAGCACCGCCGATCTGCATGCGGTAGGACATCGCGTAGTTCACGGCGGAGAGTTGTTCAGCGAGTCGGCGCGCATTGATGATCGAGTGCTCAAGGGTATCGAAGATTGCATTGACCTCGCGCCGCTGCACAATCCAAACAATGTCAAGGGAATTGTTGCGGCACAGGAATTGCTTGGCAAGGATGTGCCGCAGGTCGCGGTTTTTGATACATCTTTCCATCACTCCATTCCGGCACAGGCCTATTTGTACGCGATTCCGTATCATCTTTATCGCCGTTATCGCATCCGGCGCTATGGGTTTCATGGCACCTCGCATCGTTATGTGGCGTTTCGTTACCGGGCGATTCGGGGACTGTCACGGGAACAGACCAATATCATCACCTTGCATCTGGGAAATGGCTGTTCGGCGGCGGCGATCCAGGCAGGATCGCCTGTGGATACGTCGATGGGAATGACTCCGCTGGAAGGGCTGGTCATGGGAACTCGATCGGGCGACCTCGATCCGGCTATCGTCGGATTCATTGCACGGAAAGAGGGGCTGTCTGCGTCGGAGGTCGATTCCCTGCTGAACACGCAATCCGGATTGCTGGGAGTTTCTGGACTGACGAACGACATGCGCGAACTGCAAGCCGAAATGAAGGAACATGACGATCGACGCGTGCGGCTGGCGGTGGAGATCTTCTGCTATCGCGCAAAGAAATATGTTGGCGCATATCTGGCCGCGATGGGCGGCGCCGATGCTGTGGTTTTCACCGGCGGCATCGGAGAGAATTCGCCGGATATTCGGACGCGAATCTGCGAAGGAATGGAGTGGGCGGGTTTGCGGGTTGATGAAAAGAGGAATCGGGAAGCAATCGGGCGGGAGTCGGTCATCTCGACAGAAGATTCAAAGCTGCTTGCCTATGCAATTCCGACGGACGAAGAACTCCTGATCGCGCGCGATACGGTGCGGGTGATTATGGGCGTGCCACATCCGTCGTGACTCGACGGCGCTGGCAGGAGAGCGATCCAACAAGCCGATCTCGGGATTTCGTACTAGTCCCGGCGAGCGTCAGATTATTACGCGCTGCGATGTCGAGTTCGCCTGAAAATCTTTATCCATAGAACCGATCGCATGGAAATGCGTCCGCGCTGGGGTAAAAGCGTGCGCGCCGGGATGACGGAAATGTTTAAGGCATCTGAAGGGACAGCCGCAAGCGGCTGTCCCCCGGGGAAGTTCGAACGGTTAATACGGCCAAACCCAGTTGGCGGCATCAGGCTTGTCGATGCCGAACTGATGGGCGTAATCCTTGCACTCGATCTGCTGGTTCAGGAATCGTTCTTTCGCATGGCCGCCGATTTTCTGCAAGCGCGGGACGCGGTCCACGACGTCCATCGCCAGGCTGAAGCGGTCGGTATTGTTGTTGATGGCAAGTTCCAGAGGCGTGTTGATGTTGCCTTGCTCCTTGTAGCCACGAACGTGGATATTGCTGTGATTCGTGCGGCGATAGGCCAGGCGGTGAATGAGTTGCGGATAGCCGTGAAAGTTAAACATCACGGGCTTGTCGACCGTGAACAAGGAGTCGAAGTCACGGTCCGGCAGGCCGTGCGGATGTTCCGTACTCGGCTGCAGCTTGAAAAGATCCACAACGTTGATGAAGCGAATCTTCAGATCCGGAAATTCCTTTCGAAGAAGCGCTACTGCGGCTAAGGCCTCTTGTGTGGGTATATCTCCAGCCGAAGCCATAACGACATCCGGTTCACCTGATTCGTCGTTGCTGGCCCAATCCCAGATACCAATCCCCTTGGTGCAATGGACGATGGCTTTATCCATGGTGAGATATTGCAGATGTTTTTGCTTGTCACAGACGATCACGTTCACATAGTTCTGGCTGCGCAGGCAGTGATCGGCCACGGACAAGAGACAATTCACATCGGGCGGAAGATAGATGCGGGTGACGCTGGCGCTCTTGTTCAGCACCACGTCGAGGAAGCCCGGATCCTGATGAGTGAAGCCGTTGTGATCCTGCCGCCACACGGTGGAAGTGATTAAGAGATTCAGCGAGGCAATGGAGTTTCGCCATGAGAGATGGCGGCTGATTTCCAGCCACTTGGCGAATTGGTTGAACATGGAATCAATGATGTGCACGAAGGCTTCGTAGGTAGACAGAAACCCGTGGCGTCCGGTCAGAAGATAGCCTTCGAGCATTCCCTCAAGGGTGTGTTCGCTGAGCATTTCGATGACACGGCCATCGGTGGCGATCTCGCTGCCGTCCGCATCTTCAGGGAAAAACTCCTCCATCCAAATTTTCTTACTTACTTTGTAGACGGCGTCCAGTTTGTTGGAAGCGGTTTCGTCAGGACCGAAAACTCTGAAATTGTGGGGATTGAGTTTCATCACATCTGCGAGGAACTGGCCCAGCGGAACCGTGTTTTCGGTCATGTTCTTGCCAGGCTTATCGAAGGCATAAGCGAAGTTGCGAAAATCGGAGAGACGTAATGCCTTCTTCAGGCGTCCGCCATTGGCGTGAGGATTGGCGCTCATGCGCCGAGTGCCGGTGGGCGCAAGTTCCCGGAAAATGGGTGCCGGCCGCCCTTCTCCGTCGAATAGAGCGTCCGGCTTTTGTGAGCGCATCCAGTCTTCCAGAATGCGGAATTGCTCGGGATCACTTTTGACGTTTGGCAGAGGAACCTGGTGGGCACGCCAGAATCCCTCGAGGAAATGGCCTTCGATTTTGCGGGGAGCGGTCCAACCCTTGGGGGATCGCAGGACGATCATGGGCCAGCGGGGACGTTCACGCGATCCGTGCTTGCGCGCGGAATCCTGATGGGCGCGGATTTCCAGAACGCAATGCTCGACTGTAGCCGCCATGGCCTGATGCATCGAATTGGTGTCGGAGCCCTCAACGAAGTAGGGCGTCCATCCGTAGCCGCGGAATAATTGTTCGAGCTCTTCATGGGAGATGCGCGCCGGAATTGTGGGATTGTTGATCTTATAGCCGTTCAAATGGAGGATGGGCAGGACGGCGCCATCGCGAGCCGGATTGAGAAATTTATTGATGTTCCAGGATGTGGCCAGCGGACCGGTTTCGGACTCGCCATCGCCCACAACGGCAGCAACAATCAGTTCAGGATTATCGAAGGCCGCGCCGCAAGCGTGCGAGAGCACGTATCCCAGCTCCCCGCCTTCGTGAATTGAACCAGGAGTTTCGGGCGTACAGTGACTGCCAATTCCACCGGGGAAAGAAAACTGCTTGAAAAATTCGCGGAGGCCTTCGGGATCGAGGCTCTTTTCCGGATAGATCTCGGAGTAGGTGCCTTCGAGATAGGTCGGGCCGAGGACGCCGGGTGCCCCGTGCCCCGGTCCCGCGAGGAAGATCATGTCGAGGTCATATTTTTTAATAAGCCGATTGAGGTGAACGTAGATGAACGAGAGTCCGGGACTGGTTCCCCAGTGGCCGAGCAATCGATTCTTGATGTGCTCGGGCCGCAGGGGCTGGGTAAGCAAGGGATTGTCTTGCAGATAAATCATTCCCAGGCTCAGGTAATTGCAGGCATGCCAATAGATCTGGGTTTTGCGCAGTTCGTCGGAACTGAGAAGCGTCTCGTTGATGCTGGAATGGGTTGGAGCGTAGGGGCTAAGGTCGAGGGTTGCGGCTGGGGCAGGCGTTTCGATCATGCTCATAAGTCACTCCTCTCGATAGGCTATTCCCGAAGACTGATGATGACAAATCGGCGGTTGCTAATGCGAACACCTTAGGAATTGGCAATGACACCAAGTTATTTTGAAAGCGACGACATAGCTACTGAGAAGGCACTTAAGCTATTGATGCGGCACCAACTTCTTACGTGACCAAGATCACTCGGTGAAGGACTGAGAATCACAGAGGGAAGGAGAAGAGCCAAGTAGCTTTAATTTGAGGAGTTTTCTAGCGCGCCTAAGAGTTGCGAGTGCGCGCACAGGCATTCAGGGTCCACATGCCTCGAAAACTTGGCCCCAAACTGATCCTTTCTCTCACTGTTCTGATCGTTGCGATCAGCACGATCAGTGGATATCTGAATTTCCGAATCGAACAAAAGCAATTGTTGGAAACCATGATTCTGGGGGCAGATCAACTGTCCCGGAGCATCACGGCGGCGACGTGGCATGCCATGCTGGATGACGACCGGAAGGCAGCGTCGCAGATCATGCAGACCATCGCCGACAAGCAAGGCATCGACCGGATTCGCATGTTTAATCGCGAAGGGCATCTGGTGTTTTCGACGGACTCGCGCGAACAACCGATCGGCAATGCTCTCAGCCTGTCGAACAAGGTGTGTATCAGTTGCCACAGCGAGGGACCGATCCGCGATAAGCCGGCGCAAGCATCGCGCGTTCGCTATGCCACTTCGCCAAGCGGAACGAAAACCATCAGCATCGTGACGCCGATATATAACGAGCCTTCGTGCAGCAACGCCAGTTGCCATGCGCATAACGCAAAGACAAAAGTTCTCGGGATTGTGGATGTTGCACTCAGTCTTGATCCGGTTCAGAAACAAACCCGAACGATCACACTTCAGACTATTGTCTGGACGGCATTTGAAGTTTTTATCGGGGCGGCCTTCGTCATCCTTTTCACCCGCCGGTTTGTTGCCACGCCCATTCAACAACTGATCAAAGGGACGAAAGCCGTCAGTGCGATGGAGTTAGACCGGCGTATCGAAGTCCCTCGCAGCAGTTACGAATTGGACGAATTAGTTGATTCTTTCAACCGGATGCGCGAGCGCCTGAAGCTTGCCATCGACGAATTAAACGGCATGCAGGAGAGCCTGGAAAGCAAAGTGGAGGAACGTACGCAGCAGCTGCAGGCGGCGCAAAAGAAGCTGGTTCAATCCGATCGATTAGCCTCTCTGGGTCAATTAGCGGCGAGCGTGGCGCATGAGATCAACAATCCTATATCGGGAGTGTTAAATCTCTCCATGCTGCTGGAACGGCTGATGGCCAGCGGGGAATTCCCTCCCGGGCGCGAAGCCGAGTTCCGCAAGTATCTGGGACTGATCTCGACGGAAACAGCACGGGTTGGGCGGATCGTCTCAGATCTGCTGGCATTTTCGCGGCGTTCCAAACCACAGCGCGCACCGGCGGACCTCAACAAGTTGGTTCAAACGACGTTGGGGCTGGCGGATCACAAGCTGAAGATGATTAATGCGCAGGTGGCGTTGAAGCTGCAGGAGAACCTGCCCCCATTAGAGTGCGATGCGTCGCAGATTCAGCAGGTCATCCTGAACCTGGTGCTGAATGGCGCGCAGGCGATGCAGTCGCGCGGCGGAGGGAATCTGACTATTCAAACTGGGTTGCTTCCTGGCGGCGATGAAGTCGAACTCATCGTTGAAGACACGGGAGAAGGCATCGCGCCGGAAAACTTGTCGAAGATATTTGATCCGTTCTTCACGACCAAGGCCGACGGCAAAGGTGTTGGCCTGGGGCTGGCGGTGCTCTACGGAATCGTCAAAGCGCACGAAGGAGAGGTCGAAGTGACGAGCGTCCGCAACCAGGGAACGAAGTTCATCGTGACGCTTCCTTTGAAGTCCAGCAAGAATGAAGCGGGGATCAAGGAAGTGCAGGTAGGGGCGGTGTGAGTGCCCTGTATCTGGTGCCGGTCGGGAGTGTGCCGGAAAACACATGGGCATGGATCGAAAATGCAGTGAGCGAGTGGTTTCCGCTGCCGATCCGCCGCTTGGCCCCAGTAGCAATACCGGAGCGGGCCTACGATGCGAGACGCGGGCAGTATCAATCGGTGGAGATCATGAAGACGCTGGCACAAGATACTCCCGGCGATGCGACGAGGATCCTGGGGGTGACGGACGTTGACCTGGCAATCCCAATGCTCAGTTTCCTGTTTGGCCAGGCGCAACTCAATGGCCGGATCGCCGTGGTGTCGCTGTGCAGGCTGCATCAGGAGTTCTATGGACTTCCAGCCGAGGACGACCTGTTGCGAGAGCGCATCGTGAAAGAAGTGCTTCATGAGATGGGGCATACCTTCGGACTGGTTCATTGTCGGGATCAGAAGTGTGTCATGAGCCTGGCCACGCACATTGGGCTAGTGGACAGCAAATCACAGCAATACTGTTCCCCGTGTGGATTGCAGTTGGCGGAGCAAGTTGCGTCGCTGGTGGGAGGAGTATGAAGAAGAATTGGCCGATTTTGGTGGTGGATGATGAAGACGTGATGTGCGAGTCGATGGCCGCGTGGCTGAGGGAAGATGGATATAGAGTCGATACTGCTCCCAGCGGCCAGAAGGCCGTCGAACTGGCGAAATCTTCTGACTACGCAATCTGTTTCGTGGATTTAAAAATGCCCGGAGGGATGGACGGTATCGAGACCATGATGGAGATTCACCGCGTTCGACCAGAGGCCTCGGTCATTATCATCACGGCCTATGCCACCGTCGATACTGCCATTCAAGCCATGAAGGAAGGCGCACAGGAATACATCGTGAAGCCCTGCAATCCTCAGGAGATTTCCATGCTGGTGGCGCGGATTCTGAAGCTTAAGAAACTGCAGAGCGAAAATGCTATTTTGCGAAAGAAATTGACACGGCAGTATCGCCACCACGACATCATCACGAAGAATCCGCGAATGGAAGAGATCCTGGCGCTCACGCAGGATGTTGCCAGCCTGCGCAGCACGGTACTGATTCGCGGCGAGAGCGGGACGGGTAAAGAATTGGTGGCGCGGGCGGTTCACTTCTCCGGAAGCCGTGCCGGCAAGCCGTTCGTGGTGATGAATTGCGCGGCACTCACTGAAACGCTGCTGGAAAGTGAATTGTTCGGCTACGAAAAGGGCGCATTCACTGGAGCGGGCGGGCAAACGAAAGGCAAGTTCGAAGTGGCCGACGGAGGCACGATCTTTCTCGACGAAATTGGCGATATCTCGGCCAAGCTGCAAGCCGATCTGCTGCGAGTGCTGCAGGAGCGGCGATTTTATCGAGTTGGAGGAACGCAAGAAGTCGAGGTGGACGTTCGCGTGATCGCCGCAACGAATAAGGACCTTGGCGAGGAGGTCAAACAGGGGAGATTCCGCGAAGACCTCTATTACCGGCTGAATGTCATTGAGATTCGGCTGCCGGCGCTTCGGGAACGCCGAGAAGACATTCCGCTCCTGGCCGAGCACTTCGTGCAACGTATATCTTCGGAGTTGGGGAAGGAAATCTCCGGGATTACGGCGGCGGCATTGAAATTGCTAATTGCTTACGAGTGGCCGGGCAATGTTCGTGAACTGGAGAATGTAATCGAGCGGGCCATCGTGACCTGCCGAAATGGGATGCTCGAGGAGCAGGACTTTTCGTGGTTACAGAGAAGCGAAAGTACGCAGCAGGATTGGCAGGTTCCCGATGTGCCGCTTGAAGAATTGGAGCGCCGTGCCATCGTCACTGCATTGGAGCGCAAGCACGGAAATGTGAAAGAAGCCTCGGCGGCACTGGGTATCGACCGATCAACACTTTACGACAAGCTGAAGCGGTATGAGATCTCGCACTAATCGGTTTGGTCGGAGCAGCGGGTCTCGTTTCAGGCCTCAAGAAATGTGTCGGCCAGTACTGTTTCCCAATCCGCATGCGGTAGAGAATCCATTAAATTTGGCATGAGAGTGCCGCCGTCCGCCAAAGTGGGGGCAGTGTTGAGTGGCTGTAATTGCAGTTGCAGCCGCTCCATCTCGCGCACGATCCAGCCTCTCACTTCAGGGCCGCGCAACAGATGACGGGTGGTGAGAGGATCCTTGACATCACGGCGCGGTTGAATTTTCAGGATCCAATCGTCCTGTTGGGTTCCCTTGGCAATGACAGTTCCTTCGATAGGGGCTCGGACCCTGATTTTCTGTTTGTGCTTTTTCATCTGCCAGGCCGTGCCGTTGAGTTCAATTTCGCTGCCAATTTCGGGCAAGGTGATTGAATCTGGAGTTCCGAGCACGTGCTGCGCAAAATCATCCAACCCGATGGAGACTGTGCCGCCGGGCTCAACTTTTACCCAAGTGTGGTCGCGGGAATACAGACGATCGTCAGGATAATTCAGGCCAGATGGGTTGCTATCGCCCCGGGCAGGCAATACGGCAAACTGGGCGTACTTGCCGCAACTTCCGCAATTAAATGCATTGTCGCAGGTTCGCGAGATGACGCGGCCGGCGAGTTCGTGACGGCAGCGACGGTCGTGAACTGGCAATTCAGCGAAATCAGATTTCCAGCATAGGCCTGCCGCTCGATCTTCCCGTATGTCGCGTGCGCTCCGCCATGCGGCAGAAGCAACTGTTGTAAGAATGGTTGCGGCCACGGCAAAGAAAAGACCTAGGAAGATAATGTGGCCAGCAGTCCAATGAAATCCATCAACGCCCGGAAACATGGGTTTCGTCTCCTTTCTGCGCTGGAAAGAGAGGCAGATAGCGGTAGGACAAGGAATACACGATTACACCGTACGCGATGACTCCAGCGAAGCTCGCTACTTCCTGCCAGCTCGGCGTGTAGGTCAGAAACTCGTCAAATGACAGCGTCGGCAAGGCCAAGGTCTGCACAGTCAGGACGAACCGATTCAGCAGAATTCCCATGCAAGCCATTGCTGCGGCGCTAAGCAGCCAGCCGCGCTTTGCGGCCGTGCGGCGGTAGGTCAGCAGGAAAGCTGGAATTAATCCAAAGAGCACAATCTCAGCGAACAGAATCGGCGTGCCGAACGGCTTGTGCATGTAGGACAGCCAGGGAGCAAATCCCATGGCTGGAGAGGTGAAATCCATCCAGATCAGGGTGTCGATGGACTTGGCCGCAATGTAGACGGCGAGCAGCACCCCGGAAATCAAACCCAGACGGCGGAAGAGGTCCGGTGGTACGAGCCGCTTGCCGGTGACCTTTTCTACCGTCGCAGTCACCAGCATCAGGAAGCTGGGCCCGGAGGCGATCGCCGACAAGATAAATAGGAAGAACGTAGAAGGCCAGATGAAGATCCCGTCGCGGAAGGCAAATGGACGCCCGCGCAGAACTCCGTAGAGCCCGCCAAGCGATCCCTGATGGAAGAATGAGAGCAAGGTGCCGACTGCGGCCAGGACGGGAACAAGTTTATGAAGTTGATGCTCAAAAATCAGGAATGACGGCAGCTTTCGGAGTTGCCGGTTGCGCAGCAGAATTGGAATGTACTCAAGGCTCAACACCAGCAGGTAGCATGAAATGCAGAACGTAACTTCCGTGAGCATCGAATGCGTGTTGGGATGCCAGAACGTAAACCAGGCGCGGAGCGGCTGGCCAACGTCGATCATGAGGATTGAGACCGCGCCGCTGTAGCAGATGAAGCCCACAACAACAGCCGTGTTCAGAATAGGCTTCAGTTCACTACGCTTCAGGATGTAAACCAGGAATCCGGTGAAGAACGCTCCTGCGCCCAGAGCAATGATGCCAAGATCGAGGAAGATCCACAGGCCGAAAGCGAACCGGTTATCCATGTTGGTCTGGTTCAAGCCATAGAAGAGACATAGGCCTGCGGCGTAGACACCGATCACCAGAAGTACAAACCAGGGAGCCAGGCAAAGGAGAAAGCGCGACAGTGAAATCCGCTCGACTCCTCGCGCAATCCAGCGGCTGTCGGTCACATGGGTCTCGGTCATGGTCAGGCTAGCCATGTTGCACCTCCGTGCTGGATGCGGCTTCGGCCAACGCTCTAACCCATGCTTCCTTCGATTTGTAGTAAACCTTGGGTTCGGTGCCCAGCCGGGCCAGGAAGCGAAATGCCTCCGGCGAATGCGACTCTTGAGTTACGGGGTCGTTTGGGTCCGCGAGGTTGCCGAAGCGAATAGCGCCGGTGGGGCAAGCTTCGACGCAAGCGGGAACATAGTCGGCAGGATCGATTTCGCGCTTCCCTGCCGCGGCAGCTTTTTCTTGCGCCGCGTGCAAGCGAGCATGACACATATTGCACTTCTCGACGACGCCTCGCATGCGCACAGCCACCCCGGGATTGAGACTTTTTTCCGTTCCCGCCGGCCACGCAGGGTCCCACCAGTTGAAGTAACGGGCATGGTAGGGGCATGCGGTCATGCAGTAGCGGCAACCGAGGCAGCGCTGCGGCATCTGCATCACGATCCCGGTAGCGCGATCGACTTCGACCGCCTGCTGCGGGCAGACGCTCACACAGGGCGTGTGCTGTTCACAGTGCATGCACAGGATCGGAATGAACACCTCGCGTTGTGCCACTCCGTTCCTTCCGTTCGACACCTTGCGAACCAACATTGGGGTAAGGCCGGTGCGATTCGTCGCCTTCGGCAATGCGGGAACGTTGTTCTCGGCGGCGCATGCCATCATGCAAGCGCCACAACCGGTGCAGCGATCCAGATCGATCACCATGCCGTAGCGGGCGCTCATGCGTTTCTCCTTTCTGAGCTTTCACACAAATTCGATTCGCAATAAAGCTTTGAAGAGAGCGGCGGCAGAATCCCCGGCGACCATGTGTTCTCGCTATTTTGGGGAGTTGCAGAACCAGCTTCCGTTGGCCACTCGCGCAGACTGCGAAGGAGGCGGGAGTTGTACAGTGGTTCGTTCATCCAAATGGCGCCGGCCCACATTGCCTCTTCGAGTTTCTGCGGGGATGAACAGTTCGAAACAGCGGCCACGTCTGCGGCGTAGATCGATCCTGTTCTCGCTTTGAATATCTGTGCGCAGCGCTGGTGAATGATTTCTTCTGGCTTACCAATTTGAGGTTCGACATTTTGCAGGAATTGCGCGGCAGTGTGGACCTCAAATGCCGGCCTGGTTAGCGCGGCAGTGAGTGAATAGGTCTGGACGGACGAACCCGGAGCAGAAGGAATGTCGGTCAGTTCTTCGAGAAATCCCGGAGCGGGCAGCAGCCAGTCTGCTTTGCTCGATCCTCCATCCCAGGCGGCGAAGCGGAAGACCTCAGCTTCAGTTTGGACATCGAAATCCCAGGGAACGCTGGAGTCAATCAAGACTGCTCGCGCCGCGTCGATGTTGCTCTCGGCTGGAAGGTATGGCATTGCACTCTTGGTTGTTTGGATAATTCCGCCCGGAGTTCCAATTGAGCCGAGGACGAAGTTCAAGGCAGCGACTGCGGGGTTGTCGCCGTCCGCAATCGCAAGCGTGGGTTTCTCCGCAACTAATACTTGCGCGAGATCATGAATTGCGTCCGGGCCGAGCCCTGTCAGGCTGGATGCTTCTGTCAGGCTCAATCGCGGCATCGGACCTGTAGCCCTTACCAGACGTTGTTCCAGAAGCACACGAGCGATGCCGGCTGCCAATGCGGAATCGGTTTCAGGACGAATCGAAATCCACTTCCAGGCTCGCGAGGCAGTACGCGAAAGCTGTGGTTCGATTTGAATCAGCCGCAATTGGGGATCAGTCTTGCCCGAGGCTTGCTCGGCCCACAAATGCGAAAATCGACCGGGGGATCCCCAGCCATCGAGCATTCGTGCGCCAAAGCTCACGATTGTGCGGACATTTTCCAGATCGTATCCAAGTGCTGTGGCTGGAACTCCAGCCCATGCCTCATACGCCCGTAACGAACGGATTTCTGGGCTCAAGACGACGCGATATTGTGCGGCCCGCTTGCTTGCAAAATCCTGAAACAGTTGCGAAGTCGAACGCCCGGGAAATCCATCAATGATGACAACTGGACCCTCTGTGGAGGCTTTCGCGAAAGCCGTGCTCGCCTCAAACCAACTCGAAGTATTTCCGCGATGGCGTACGGCTTTCAGCCTGGCGGGATGCCAGTTGAGTTGGTGGGCTCCGTAAGCAAGTGGGCACAGCGCTCCGCGAGTTGCGGGATTGTCGGGGGCGCCGGAAATACCCACCGGCCATCCTGCCGCCATTCGTACGCGCAATGCGCATCCTTTCGGACAGAGCGTACAGAAAGATCGTTTGGTCTCGACCGGGCCTCGGGGGGGTTGCGGGATCCATGGCCAGTTCTGGCTCCAGATCGAAGTGTCGTCCAGCAGTTTCCATGGGATGGGAGTGACTATGAGACCGGCGGCGGCGCCCGCGCTCCATGCCAATAGATCTCTTCGTGTGAACTTCATTGTTCGCCTCTACTTGTGGCAACCAAGACAACCGACTTCCACGTGACGGCGGCTGTGGCAAGTTTCACAGTCGCTCATCTTCATGCCATCGCCGGGTGCGCGACGGAATCGCGACATCGAGTGCCCCCAGATATCCCGGCTATATCCACTGATTCGGTTTAGTTGATAAACCTTCACCTGATCTGTTTCGCCGTAAGAACCATGACATTGTTGACAGCTCAGGCCAGCGCGTTTCAGGTGAATTGCATGGGAGAACCAGACGTTTGCCGGCTGCTGGGCATACACCAGCCAGTGGGTTTCATGCCCGGGCTTCACGTAGTTGGAAACCAAGATGGCTTCCGCTTTTGTGTCTCCTAATTGTTCGGAATGGCATGAAGCACATTTTTCAGTGGCAGGAATGCCGGCAAACTCGCCGTCGTCCTTGAAGGCATGGCATTCGCCGCAATCGCTAATGCCGGATTTTTCGGCATGCGCCTTGTGCAGAAACGTGAATGGCTGCTGCTTGTGGGTGTAAAGCGCGCGTGGGAACGCGATCCAGCCGAGCATGAGGGTAAACGCAAAGCCAATGGCGAAACCGAGCAAGGTTCGTTTCATACTCATGCCTCCACCGACCAGCCGCGTTGTGCAAAGAATTTCTGCAACACACATACGAGATGTTCACGTGGCAACAACTGAGCCACTCCTCGAACGGGACTGCCACCATCGCAAGCTGGGGCGTGAGCTTCGTGGATCTCACGTGAGAGCCGCTCCCGCTCTTCGGCCTGCCATGCAGCTGCTTGCGGTCCGGTCATTAATCCGTTTCTGGTTTGTCCGGGAATCTCCCATCCTTCGAAGAGCCAGCCTGATCCATAAGGATCGGCCGTGAGCCGGGCCGGATCGCGCCGGACACGGCTGTTCACTTTTTGAATCATGAGCGGATTAGGGAAGCTCATCGGCCACTCCACTCCATTGACGGTGATCGCCAACGCCGGGCAGTGGGTACCGTGTAGCGTGACGAAGGTGATGCCGCTCACGTCTCCTGCGACGTCTGCCAGGAATCCATCGAGTCCAATGTGGCAGAATCCAGAAGCCTCCGCATCGAGCCAGAAATGGTTTGCCGCATAGAGGAGATTTGCTGCCGGGCTCATCGCGTGCGGGCGTGCCAACAACAGGTAGGAATCACAATAGCGGTAGCTGTTGCTGGTGCAGCTTGAGAGTTCCGAATCGCTAAACGGAACCAGCTTTGTGACTGGCGAGACACCGCAGTATTGCACCCGGATCTCCTCGAGGTGCGGGCAACGGTCCGGTTGCACCGCATCCTTCGCGACCAAGTCACAGGTACGGTACTCGGGGGAAGCACAACGGCCGCCGTCGGTCGCCCCCGGCCCATCGAGAATCAGCTTTCGGATGGGAGCGGCATGGCAGTATCGCGCTCGACCTTCCTTCAAGAACGGGCAAGCCATAAGTCACTTCCGAGGGGATTTCTTTTTTGACTTGGCAGGCGCGATCTTCTCGCCGCCGTCTGCCATGGTCAGGCCAAACTCCGGCACGGCCAGCGTGTGCGGCTCGTTTTGCCACATGGAACGCAGGTCCGCTTTAACTGCTTCAATATCGAAATTGTTCACTTGAGGTTTGCGCAGCCACGCCGCGATGACATCCCATCCCACGGCGCCCATGACCACAAGCACAGCAAGCACGGTGATCATGCCGAGTGCAAGGTTGGTCATGTTGAACCAGAATGTCCAATTCTCTCCAGCCATGATTGGTGCCTCTTTCGGCCATCTGGGCAACGATGGCTGTTCATGTATTTGCATTTGCTGTGCCAATACATGGATTCAACAGCTTGCAGAGAACCCAACGGGCGCGGTGTTGGATCTTCCGACATGAGAATCGGGATTCCCGACAAAAGGCAGGTCTACGAATAACCCAGGCGAGGACGTGAGGGGACCGACGAGCGGTCAGCGCGGAACTATTCTTCCGGAGGCTGCTGCAGGTAGGAGGCGCTCTGCACGCCAACCGCAATTTCGGGAATAATGCCCCGCTCAACGTAAATGGGGCGGATCAGCGTTCTTAGGCTGGGCAACTGCGAGGCGAACGCGGCCGCACCCAGAATGCAGAAGCCGCCTCCGATGGCAAGCGTATAGGGAGCGCCAATCCGGGTTGCTGCGGCACCGGCAATCAAACTGCCGAATGGCGCAACTCCCTGGAAAGCCATGGCGTAAAAGCTCATCACGCGTCCGCGCTTTTTGTCTTCCGAGATGGTCTGCAGAATTGTGTTGCTCGAAGCCATCTGCTGCATGAAGTTAAAGCCGGTTCCCACAAGCAGCAAAAGCGAGAGCCACAGCCAGTGAGAAAAGGAAAAGGCGATCAATGTGGCTCCGAAACCGGCGGCCGTCACCGGAATGACGCGCCCTAATCCCAAGACGCTGGGCCTTGCCGCCAGCCTCACGGCTCCGATGAGAGCACCGACTCCAGTGGCCGCCATCAGGAATCCGAGCGTGTGAGCTCCGCCGTGAAGAATATTCCTCGCGAAGATCGGCATCAGTGCCGTGTATGGCATGCCCACCAGGCTAATGAGGGCGAGCAGACACAATATCGAACTGATGGGACGGAAACCACGGACGTAATCCCAACCTTCGCGGAGTTCGGTGAGCACGCTTCTTTGCAGGTGCGCTCGGGGCCGGGCATGAATCACCATCATCAGCAACGAGGCAATGACAGCCACATAGCTGATGCCGTCAATCAGGAAGCAATAGCCTTCCCCAAAGCCCGCAATCAGCAAACCGGCGACCGAAGGTCCGACGAGCCGTGCCGCGTTCACGAGGGACGAATTCAGCGCAATGGCATTGCCCAGATCTTCCGGTTCTTCAACCATCTCGATCACGAATGCCTGGCGCGCGGGCATATCGAAGGAATTGACCGCGCCCTGAAACAGGTTGAGCAGGATGATCTCGTTGACGGTAATTACGTGACCCAGCGCCAGTGCAGCGAGAGCAAAGGACTCCAGCATCGACAACACCTGAGTAACGACCAATACGCGATGCCGGTTCAGGCGGTCGATCCAGACACCAGCAAATGGGCCGAGAATGAGAATTGGAATCTGTCCGGCGAAGCTGACAAGGCCGAGGAGGAATGCAGAATCGGTAAGGCGATAAACGAGCCACCCGGTAGCAACTCGGGTCATCCACGTGCCAATCAGAGAAATGCCTTGCCCGCCGAAGAAAAGACGGTAATTCCTGTGGCGCAACGCACGGACGATCAACCGCCAGTTCATTCCGCTGCGTCGTCGCATCGTCATCCCTTCTCGTTTTTCGGGCATATGAGGGTGGAAATATCCGTCTCAGATTGGATTTGTATCGCAGCGGAAATTTAATAGCATCCTGAGTTGATTTTAATTGCTGCTCGACGAACCCTCTTCTCGAAAGGTTCTTGGGCGGGATATCAAGGCAGTTGCTGCCGGCGGTAGCTGAATGAGGATCGCACACCCAAGAGAGACGAAAAAGCCCTGAATCGCGTTCATCAGCTGTCAACGAGCAGCGATTCAGGGCTTACGTTTGTCTTTCTGAATCCATTTAGAACGACGAACAGAGAAGATGCAAACGCCGATTAACGTCACGGCTGAGAATTCAGGAATCAAGTGTTAGTTCTTGCGCACCGAGATCACAGAAGCGGTATAACGATCACCCCGCAAAAGAGAGACGCTGTATTCAATCGCGATATTTTGAACATCGTAAGTTGTTTCTCTAATGGTCAACACAGGGCTACCGGCGGAGGTATCGAGAATTCGAGCGTCATTTTCGGCCGCGATGGCGGATCCGATGGTTTCCTCGGCCCACCGTAATTTTCTCTTGTAGGTTTGCTCAAAGATCAGGTAGAGCGATTGTTTCTCGAGGTCCTGCTTCTCGATGCCGGTGAAAATTCTGACCGGGAGATGACTGGTTACCAGGGCGACAGGCTCACCGTTTACATAACGGAGGCGACGAAGTGCGTACACTTTTTCTCCGACGGCAAGCTTGAGGGCCTGAGCGACTTCCAATGATGGCTCGACGGTATCCATGCTCAGTACACGCGCGGAGGGCACGAGTCCGCGCCGTCGCATCTCTTCGCTGAATCCGCGCAACTGCTGAAAATTCCAAGGAACTCGTCCGGATCCAATGGCGGGACGTTTTCCTTTTGCAATGATGAGCAATCCCTCGGCCCGGAGTTTTTGGAAGGCTTGCCGAACCGGCATTTTGCTGATCCCGAGGAAATTCGCGATGTCTCCCTCGGAGAAAAAATCATCCCCTTCGCGCAGAACCTTCTTTTCCACGAGCGATCGCACATGATCGACGATCTGCTGGTAGTAAGGAACGAAGCTATTGGTATCGAGTACCAGACCCAGTGCGTTCACCGGGGAGGATGAAGTGTCACTCATCGGAGCTCCTAATGAATACATATACACGTATCATACAATGTACCTATGAATCCGCCGAATCCTAAATCGTCTCGAATGAAAGATCGTTCTTTGTAATCCATATAACAACATTATTTTCAATGTACTAGATAAGTTTTGCACTATGGCTACCGCGGTTATGAATGAACCGTTCACACTTTTTTCTTGACACCATACCATGTTATGCAGTCTACAGGCTTCCATATGAAGCTGAGGCCTTATGCGTTACATATTCGAATCCTCCTCACATGCCTTTTTGGGGCGGCGTTTGCCGCTGCGGCCTACGGGCAGGTCAAGCAAGACTCACAGGCCACTAGCCATGAGATGGCATACCTCTCGTTAGGAACTCCGCGCCGCATGCTTCCCGAGGCTCAGTCCTGGGAAGGCAAGGAATTTCCCCATACCTTGAACGTACTTGAGCTCAAGCGTGGTGGATTTCGATATTGGGGCTGGTACGGACTGAATGAGGGCGGGGGGATTGGGTTGGCTCGCAGCAACGATCTGGTGAACTGGAGCAAATACGAACACAATCCGTTGTGGACGAACGCGCGCTGGCCGTCAGTTATGTCCCATGCCGATGCCCATAACAAGAAGAAGTTGTACTTCGCGATTACGCGTGACTACGACACCCCCAGCAGTTACATCGTGCTGGCATCGTCGGAAGACGGCATTCATTTGAAAGAAGAGAAGGTGCTGGTACGAGCGGTGGCGAATCAACGGAATCAGAACCCCAATCTATTTCGCGATCCGAGGTCGGGCCGCTACTTCCTGACGTTCTATCGCGGAAATGATCGCGACCATTTTGAGATCGTGAGCCGGAACGCGTCTCGTTTGCAGGATCTTGACGCCGCGCCCGAGAAGACTCTGTTGGAAAGCGAAGAAACAATTGCCGCACCGACTTTGATGTATCTGAAGCGCGCACCCAGCTCAAAGACAGGGATTTATTACCTCGCGACCGAGATTTATCCGCATCGATACACCGACAATCCTGAGGGCGAGTGGCAGGTGAAGGTCTTTGCTAGCGCGTCGCCAGATGGGAATTTCCAGCCGGTGGCCGGCAATCCCGTCATGCGAGGACAGCGCGCGTGCCTGTTCCAGCACGTTTTCAACGATCGTTTCTACGGATTTGATTGTCATCTGGACAGTCCGGACCATTGGGTTCTGGAAGAAACCGAAGCTTCGTTGCCGTAGAGCTTTAGTGGCGTAGAGGTGGAGAGTACAAGGCAAAGTCTGCTTCTTGAGACTTCTGCCACCGGGCGTATCAGTCAGGGGGAGATCGTCATGAATTTTCTGATAAGCGAAATTGAGGTCTGGACGAAGAGTGTGATGCGCATTGTCCTTGTTCTCGTACTGGCCCTCGCGGCGAATTGCGCAATGGCGCAGGTGGAATCGGGCAAAGTAGTCGGAACCGTGCGCGATTCCACTGGCGCCGTGCTGGGTGGCGCGAAGATCACCGTCAGTAATGTGGAGACGAACGTTGCGCATGCCATCACCACCAACGACAGCGGCGAATATGTCGTGCCGGATCTGCAACCCGGAACCTACACCGTGTCTGCTGAGCACGAAGGTTTCAAAAAAGCCGTGCAAACCCCATTCAAACTCGATGTCAACCAGGTAGTGCGAGTGGATCTGAGTCTCCCCGTTGGATCAACTACGGAAACGATGAATGTGACGGCGGCTGAACCGCTGGTAGAGTCTGAAACGTCATCGCTTGGCCAAGTCATTGAACAAAACCGGGTGAACGATCTTCCGCTGAACGGGCGCGATTTTATTCAGCTTGCGTATTTGAGCCCGGGAGTGAATCAAGGCCCGCAAGGCACGGTGCAATCGGGGAACATTCCTGAAAATGAGCGCGGCAACGGATCCATTCAGGCCAACGGCCTGATGGCAACCAACAACAACTTCCTACTGAACGGATTCGACAATAACGAGCAGCAGATCGGGTTTGAGGTAATCCAGCCGTCGGTCGATGCCATTCAGGAATTCAAAGTCCAGACCAACAGCTTCGGCGCCGACATTGGCCGAGGCGGTGCAGTGGTGAACGTTGTCCTGAAGTCTGGAACGAACAGTTTTCATGGAAGCTTGTTCGAGTTCCTGCGGAATTCCGCATTCGATGCCAAGAACTATTTCGATAGCGCTACTTCACCAATCCCACCGTACAAACAGAATCAATTCGGGGGAACATTTGGCGGTCCGATCATTCGAAACAAGACGTTCTTCTTCGTCGATTACCAAGGCACCCGCATCCGGCAGTCACAAACGGATATTTCGACAGTACCTTCCCTGCAGGAACGAACGGGAAATTTCTCGGATGCCGGTGCTCCGATTATTGATCCTGTAACCGGCACTCCATTCCCCAATAATCGCATTCCGAAGTGTCCAAGTCCTACGGGGGGCGCCTGCCTGGATCCGGCGGGGGTGAATATTCTGAATATTTTCCCTGCGCCCAATATTCCCGGGGCCGGGCTCGCGAATAACTATCTTTCAAATCCAGTTCTGGCAAACAATCAGGACTCTTTTGATATCCGCGTCGATCATCAATTGAACACACGGAACAATATGTTTGCCACCTTCAGCTATGGAAATGTTGATGCGATCAATCCCGATCCATTTCCCGGCCTAGCGGGCGGGGGATCGTTCTCCGGAAACATCAATGACAAGGCCTTGGCTGCAGGAATTAGTGACGCGTTCACAATCTCGAACAATATTGTCAACGAATTCCGTTTGGGATACACGCGGTATGTGGTCAAAGCTATTCCCTTCTTCTACGGACAACCAATTGCGCAGCACCTCGGGATTCCTGGAATCAACCTTCCGGGGAATGCGGCCACGGGCGGCTTGCCCAACATCAGCGTCAGCAGTCTCAGTGCAGTGGGGAACCAGGATTGGTTTCCGGAGAATTTGCGGGAGAATAATTTCCAACTCACCGACTCAGTCAACATCATCCATGGCAGTCATAACTTCAAATTCGGGGCCGATATGCGGCTGCGCCGCCATGGATTTTTTCAGACGCAAAATCCGCGAGGCGATCTTTACTTCACCGGACAGTTCACAGGCAACGCGACCGCAGACCTGGCGCTCGGAGACGTTCAGAGTGCATTTCGGGATGGACAGCAGTCCCCGTTCGGCATGAGTTGGTGGGAAATCAGCGGCTATGGCATGGATGACTGGCGCGCAACTCCCCGGCTCACTCTGAATATGGGACTACGCTATGACATTTTCACGCCCATGGTCGAGGATCATAACCACCTGGCCAACTTCGACTTTGCGACTGGCCGATTTGTGATGCCGGGAATGCCGGGGGTCAGTCGATCGGGCAATGTGGAACTCAACCTGCACAACTTAGCTCCTCGTTTCGGATTCGCCTATACCCCATGGGATAACAGGACCGTGGTCCGCGGTGCGTTCGGTATTTTTTATGATTTGCAAGCGAACCAGAACGATGCTGAACTGGCGTTCAACCCGACCGGCTTATTTGGAAGCCAGTCTTTATTGGTACCCACTTCTTCCACTACCCCTGCCATGACTCTGTCAGGCGGGTTCCCAACTCCGCTGCCTTACCCCACGCTAGCGGATCCCACGGGACGCGCAAGCGCTTACGTCATGAACAATGCAACGACGTACATTGAGGAGTGGAACTTCAATGTCGAGCGGCAATTGATGAAGGACACCGTTCTACAGGTAGCTTACGTTGGAACCCATGCCGTGCATCTTGCGTATCTGAGGAACTTGAACCAGCCGGTACTACCGTCGGATGCAAACTTTGAAGTCTGCCCGCCCGTAATTCCCGCCGACCCATATTGCACTGCCGGACTTCCCAGCAATTACGGACGGCCCTACTATGGAACGGTACCGAACATCGCCGCAATCCGAACTCAGGGCAATGACATCACTTCGATTACCCATGGCATGCAGGTGAGATTTGAAAAGCGCTTTTCGGCGAACTGGAGCATGCTGAACTCGTACACCTGGCAACATACAATTGGTTATTCTTCCGAAAACGAATCAGCCGGGACGTCGCTCGAACCGCAGAACACTCACAATATGGCTGCTGAACGTGGCGATGTCGAACCTGATTATCGCAACCAGTTCACGTCTGCATGGTCTTACAATCTGCCGTTCGGGCCGAGTCATCGTTTGTTCAACAGCGGGGGGCCGTCGCGCTGGCTTGCCGCCGGGTGGCAGCTGAACGGTATCATCGCGCTTTACTCCGGACGCGCCTTCACTCCCTACTTGTCTTATGATCCGACCAATACCGGATCTGGAGGACCGAGACCGGATCAGGTCGGCAATCCCTACAATTTTTCCAATGCCACGACGATTGGGTTTAATGGGACGCCGTATACGGCCGCGAATCCCAGCCCGTGTCCCACCAACAAGCAATCGATCTTCTGCTGGTTTAACCCGTCGGCTTATGCACTTCCCCGGTTAGCTCCGGGACAGACTTTTGCGACCCAGTACGGTGATGCCCATCGCGGAACCTTGCGCGGACCGTCGCAATACAACGTAGACTTCTCGGTGTTTAAAGACTTCCAGATTACGGAGAGCAAACTACTGCAATTCCGGGCTGAGCTCTTTAATCTGTTCAACACCCCGCAATTTGGTGATCCCAATTTTGCGGTCGATACCACACAGGCAGGATCCATCACCAACACCGTGCACAGTTCGAGACAGATTCAACTCGCCCTGAAGTTTGCGTTTTAGACAGAAGTTCAGGGGCTATCGCAGGAAAAGAGAAGACAACCAAGGAGCGTTGATGCGAATCGGATGGAGCTCAAAACTAATAAACGTGGCGCTACTCATCGGACTGCTGGTGCAGTTAGCGTTGAAAGTTGAGAGCCAAGAATCGGCGGTAACATCCGCGCTTCCGCATTCGGCACATCAATCTTCCGAAGAGCAGTCCGCAAATCGACTTCCCGCGGTACATCTCGATGGAACATATTTCGTTCACGACGGGAAGCGATTCTTGCCGGTGGGCGCTCATTGGGTTCCGGCAAAGACCGCGATGGAGTGGCCGACAGAATGGGACCCGAAGGACATCGACGCGGATTTCGCAAAGATGCACGAACTTGGTTACAGCATCGTCCGCTTCGACATGCTATGGGCCTGGTTTGAGCCGCGGCCGGACGACTACAATCCAACAGCATTCCAGCAACTCGACTACTTGGTTTCGCTTGCGCACAAGTACAAGATTTACCTTCATCCCAGCCTCTTCATCGGCGGCGAAGTGGGCGAAGCATTTTGGGATGTGCCCTGGCGTTTGGGACGGAACCCACAGTCCAATCCCGACATGCTGCGCTTGGAAAGCAATCTGGCCGCGGAGTTTGGAAAACATTATGCAAACGAAACCGCAATCATTGCGTGGGATCTAACCGATGAACCGCCGTTCTGGATCGTTGACAATCAAACGACGGATTCAATCGCCATCAATTGGACTCATCTGATCGTCGACGGCATTCGAAAATACGACAAACTCCATCCGATTGTAGTGGGTACCAGTGGGCAGGAGATCGACCACGGTCCTTTTCGCGCGGATGATATCGCGCCATTCGTGGATTTCTTCAGTGTGCATCCCTTCACGCTTTATGCTCCGGAATTGTTTCCCGATCCTCTGCTATCGGGTCGAGGTACCTATGGCGCAGCATTCGAAATCGCCTTATCACATGGCGCAGGACGCCCCGTCATGATTCATGAGATGGGAGCGTCGACGGCGCAGTTTTCTCCGGAACGAGTGGCAGCCTATGATCGGGCGCAGATGTATTCCGGAATCGGTGCGGGGGCGATTGGAGTCGATCTATGGTGCTACACCGATGCGTCTCCTGAGCAGTTTCGCAAAGCTCCTTATCTGCGCACTCCGCAAGAAACCGGCTGGGGCATGACAACGTGGGACCGGCAAGATAAGCCTCTGGCGCGCGAATTCAAGAAGTTTGCGGCGGTCACTCGTCAACTTGATCTGTCGGGGGTTGCACCCGCGCCAGCGGATATCGGCATCATCATCCCCGATGAATGGGCTAAACCGCATGGCGATTTCTCGCATTTCGGACTAAGCGGTCCGGCTTCAATTCCTTATGTGTCGACCAACGATGGGGATGCAATACCAGGAGGAACACAGCGAACCGAGGGTGATGCAGCAGCGAACGAGTGGCTAATGGGGTCGGCTTTGACGTCGTTTATTCTTGCCCGTCAGGCCAGCCTTAAGGCCGACTTTCCTCGCGAGTACGATGATTGGACAGGCCGCCCGATGATTTTTTTGCCATCTCCGATTACCAGCACGGGAGACGTCTTCCTCGCGCATGTGCACTCGGACTTTTATGAAAAAGCGGAAAAGTATGTAGGGGGCGGCGGGTTTCTCTACGCGTCCGTAGCTTCTGACGGAGCCATTCCGGAGATGAGTTCCCTGTTTGGAGCGCGCCTGGTGGATCGAATTACCAGTTCCGAGGTTACCTTGAAGTTTGTGGCACCTTTCGGAGACTTTAAGCCGGGAGATACGCTGCACTACACGGTCCCGAGTGCCTCGACGAAGTCTTGGGGTGCGCTACTCGAAGTGACGAGTGGCAAGATTGTCGCGGTAGATCAGGATAATCATCCCGCTCTGGTTACAAACACTGTGGGATCGGGCAAGACGCTATTGTGTGCATATCCAATCGAGCACTATCTCGCCAACGTTCCCTCGGTGTTCGACAAACCAGAAAATACTCATCGAATCTACGCCGCTTTTCGCGACTGGGCTCGGATTAGACCGCTATTCAGCAGCGACCAACCTGCGGTTGAAATCTCGGCGCTCCGCGGGGATCACCGTGGCTACGCCATTCTGGTGAACCACAGCTCCGAAGTGCAGAACATAAACGTATTGAGCAGCCTGCCTCTCCATTCGATACGGGAAATTGATCCGACGGGAGCCAAGAGCATTCCGCTGGCACACTCGAGGTGGCAGATGCAGATTGATCCTTACAATGCCGCAGTTGTCGAGTGGCAGCAATAACCTGAACTAAGGGAGAAAGAATTGATCGCTGGGGTCGACATCGGAGGCACAAAAATTGCAGTTGGACTCGTAGACGAGACTGGGCGTGTGCTGTCCCGCGCAGAGACTCCTACTCTTGCTGATCGCGGCTATGCCGAAGCAATTGACCGGACGACGGAGATCTTGCGGCAAGTGTCTGACAAAGCTGGCCAAAAGATCACCGGAATTGGGATAGGTTCCACCGGACCGGTCGATCCCATCACCGGCGAGATCGGGAATGTAAATCATTTCCCCAAGTGGCAGGGCCGGAATCCTGTACACGATCTGGAATCGCGCTTCAAAGTCAGTGTGGCCATGGAAAATGATGCTGACGCTGCGGCCCTGGGCGAAGCCGGCTGGGGCGCCGGAAAGAACAAGACTCGATTGATGTACGTGACGGTCGGCACTGGTATCGGCGCCGCACTGGTCATTGATGGCCAGATTTATCGCGGTGTGGCGCATTCGCATCCAGAGATTGGCCATCACGTGATTGATCCTTCCGGGCCTCCATGTCTTTGCGGGTTTCGTGGTTGTTGGGAATCGCTGGCCGCCGGTCCCGCGATGGCGAACTGGATCAAGAGCGCAGCTCCGAGCGACTATCCACATTTACGCGATCTCACGGGCAAGCGCGTTTGCGAACTGGCGCGCAGCGGAGATCCGATCGCACGCAAGGCCGTGGAACGCGAAACCTACTATCTGGGCCTTGGGTTGGCAAATCTGGTCACTTTATTCACTCCTGACGCGATCGTATTGAGCGGAAGTGTCATGAAGAGTGCTGACTTATTTCTGGACGGAATTCGCAATCGGATCGCAGAAAGCTGCGCGTTTGTTCCCTGGCAGAAGGTTGAGATTTCACTTGCTTCGCTGGGCGAGGACGCCAATCTCATCGGCGCGGCCAGGGTTTGGTACTGCAGATTCGCGGGAGGTCACCCGAATGCTTGATCTCTCGGTTGTTGACGGGCCCTACTTGAGGGACATCCTCGACCAGCCGCGAGCTTTGCAGGCCACATTCGAAAACCTGAAGTGTAGCGACGAGCTCGAGTCAATTATTCGGAAGCTGCGAGACGGCAGCTTTTGCAAAGTTGTTCTCACAGGCATGGGATCGTCTTTCCACGCCCTGCATCCCACGCAGATTCAACTGATCCAGCAGGGATATGCATCAATCATGGTGGAAACATCGGAGTTGATCCATTACCACCAGCGATTATTCGATCCGAGGACGCTGATTATTGCGGTTTCCCAATCAGGCCAGAGCGCAGAGATGCTGCGACTGGTGGATTTGAATCAACGACGGTCAGAGATCATCGCCGTAACCAACACCGCGAATAGTCCTCTGGCAACTGATGCGAGCGCAGCGATTGTTACCGAAGCTGGCCAGGAATTTTCCGTTTCGTGCAAGACATACGTGAGTGCGTTGCTGGCACTTCAATGGCTAACAGAGGTCATTTGCCATGCGGACATCGAGCGAAGCCTTGACCAATTCAATCAGATCTCTGACCGCGTGCACGCCTACCTGCAACACTGGAAAAGCTACACGGCAACCTTTGCGCAGACGCTGGATGGAATTCGTAATTTGTTCCTGGTTGGGCGGGGTAGTTCATTGGCCGCAGTATGTACCGGAGCTCTTATCATCAAAGAATCCGCTCACTTCCCTGCCGAAGGTATGAGCAGCGCGTCCTTTCGGCACGGACCGTTTGAGATGATAAGCGATGAGACGTTTGTACTTGTATTTGCCGGTGACGAGCCAACCCGAGATCTGAATCGGCGACTCCTACGGGATATTTACGATCGCGGCGGACGGGGAGAATTGGTTGAGGAAGATGCGCGATTCTCGCCATGCACACTGGAGTCTACTCATCCCAGCACGCGGCCGATCATGGAAATCCTGCCTGTACAAATGCTGACATTGGCCTTGGCTGCCCGGATGAGGCGCGAGCCAGGACGTTTTGAATTTGCAACTAAAGTTACATCTTCCGAGTAGGAGCATCCGCCAGCATGCCACGAAACCGCTACATGGTCAGTATTGTGTTTCTCACGTTCTTCGTGATGTCGCTGTTGACTAATATTCTCGGGCCGATTGTTCCGGACATCATCAACAGCTTCAAAGTGAGTCTGGCGGCTGCGGCATTGCTACCATTCTCTTTTTTCATCGCCTATGGAGTCATGTCGATCCCGGCGGGATTTCTTGTGGAGCGTTATACGGAAAAGCCCGTGATGATTGCGGCGTTTCTGGCTGGCACTGCCGGATCGCTCAGCTTTGCGTTTCACCCCAACTATGAGGTTGCGATCATTTCTTTATTCGTAATGGGCTCGGGAATGGCGACACTGCAAACCGCGATTAATCCATTGCTCCGTGTGGCTGGCGGTGAAGAACATTTCGCGTTCAATTCGGCATTCGCGCAGCTCATATTCGGCATTGCGTCATTTATCAGTCCTTACATTTATTCCTATCTGGTTCTGAACCTGAACACTGCAAGGGCAAGCGGTAATCCTTTTCTATTGATTCTGGAGAAGCTTACACCCGCCGCACTTCCCTGGGCTTCCATGTATTGGATTTTCGCGGTATTCACGCTGCTGATGATTGCAGTTTTGTTTTGGAGCACGTTTCCCCGGGTCGAGCGCACTGCAGACGAATCTGCCGGGTCATGGTCTATGTACGGTGCGCTTTTTCGCAAACCGCTCGTATGGGCCTCCTTCCTTGCTGTTTTTGCATACGTTGGGTGTGAGCAAGGAACTGCGGATTGGATTTCGAAATTCCTATCGAGCTATCACGGGTACGATCCCCATACGACTGGAGCAGTAGCAGTTTCGTGGTTTTGGGGGCTGCTCACGGCGGGATGCTTCATTGGCATGGGATTGTTGAAGTTATTCGACAGCCGCTATGTTCTCATCGGCACATCGCTGGGCGCTTTGCTTTGCCTGTCGGCGGCTTTGTTCGGCCCGGCAAGAATTTCAGTAATTGCATTTCCAACAATCGGACTATTTGCTTCCGTGATGTGGCCCATCCTGGTTTCGCTTGGGCTCAATTCAGTTTCTGAGCACCACGGTTCGTTCGCGGGAATCCTGAGCACTGGCATTATGGGAGGCGCAGTGGTTCCCGTCATCATCGGGCGCATCGCCGATCACTTCGGCCTGCGCGCAGGCATCTCGTTCCTATACCTGACTTTCGGTTGCGTGCTGAGTGTGGGATTCTGGGCGAAGCCTATCATTACGAATGCGACGCTGAGCTCAAAAAAGTCCTCTCTCGCGATGGAAGTTCAGTAATGAAGGTGTTTTCGCTTGGCCTACGCGTTCCGTGGCGTATTCGCGAATTCCTGGTTCACCTCCTCAATCAACTCGCGTAATATCGTTGTTTTCGACCACACATTTGCTGCCAGGTACCTATGCCTCTGAACAAAATAGAAATGAACCGCCGCTCGTTTTTCAGGTCTGCCGTAATTGCAGGATCTGCCGCCTCGATGTCTTTGCACCCCGCTCTCTCCGCCGCGCGTGAAATCTCGCCAGCAAAATCGAAGAGTTCCGCGGACGTGCCCGGTTTTGAACTGGAAGAAATTACTATTTTCGAACTCCAAGAAGGGATGAAATCGGGAAAGTTTACAGCTCGATCCGTCACCGAAAAGTATCTAGAACGGATTCACACCGTGGACAAATCTGGTCCCGGACTTAACAGTGTCATCGAAATTAACCCTGACGCCGAGCAAATTGCGGAGTCCATGGATAATGAGCGAAGGGCCGGCAAAGTGCGTGGGCCGCTGCACGGAATTCCAGCCCTGATCAAAGACAATATCGATACAGCCGACAGAATGATGACTACGGCAGGGTCGCTGGCGTTGGTCGGATCCAAGCCACCGAAAGATTCCTTTGTCGCACAGAAGTTGCGAGCCGCGGGCGCGGTGATTCTGGGCAAAACAAATTTGAGCGAATGGGCCAATATTCGCTCGAACCATTCCACCAGTGGCTGGAGTGGACGTGGCGGATTGACCAAGAATCCATATGCTTTAGACCGCAACCCTTGCGGATCGAGTTCGGGATCTGGTGCGGGAGTTTCTGCCAACCTGTGTGCCGGCGCGATCGGAACAGAAACCGACGGCTCCATTGTCTGCCCATCTTCAGCCAACGGAGTGGCAGGAATCAAGCCGACGGTCGGCCTGATCAGCCGGGCCGGAATCATCCCAATCTCCCACAGTCAAGACAGTGCTGGCCCGATGTGCCGGACCCTGCGGGATGCCGCCATCATGCTAGGCGCCTTGACCGGTGTCGATCTGGAGGATTCGGCGACTGTGGAAAGCCAAGGTAAGTCTTACACGGACTACACCCGGTTTCTCGATCCAGCTGGGCTCAAGGGAGCGCGCATCGGTGTAGCGCGCAAATATTTCGGGTTCAATGACGCCGTAGATGCACTGATGCAACATTGCCTCGAAGTAATGACAGAAGAAGGTGCTGAATTGGTAGATCCGGCTGATATCTCTACGCTTGGGAAGTTTGATCATTCTGAAATGACCGTACTCATGTATGAGCTGAAAGCGGATCTCAATTCATATCTGGCTCGGATCGGGCCTGACGCCCCGGTAAAGACTCTGAAAGAAGTGATTGAGTTCAATGATCGCCACCGCCAAGAGGAGATGCGTTTTTTCGGTCAGGATTTATTTCTTAAAGCTGAGGAAAAAGGCCCGCTAACGGACAAAGTTTATCTGGAGGCGGTGCAAGATAATCGACAACTCGCGCGCGTCGAAGGCATTGATGCCCTGATGGATCAACATCAACTCGACGCAATCGTGGCTCCGACCGGTGGCCCGGCATGGCTGACAGATCTTATCAATGGAGATCACGTTGCGGGCGGAAGTTCAAATGCGGCGGCTGTAGCGCGCTGTCCGAACATCAACGTAACCGCTGGGTTCGTTCACGGGTTGCCCATAGGAATCTCGTTTTTCGGACGGGCGTGGAGCGAACCCACACTCCTGAAAATTGCATACGCCTTTGAGCAAACGACCAAGGCGCGACAAGCACCAACGCTACCCGCTTCAATCAAGGTCTGATGGGAGACTACCGGCTGGACTAGGCAGGAAGAGGCGCCACAAACTCGAGTCCGAAACAGAACCCGTTCTTGGAACGCACAATTGCCGACATGCGCGTGTGAACCGGGTTGTCGAACTCTACTTCCAGAGTGTCTCCGGGATTCAGCAGAAGGCCAGCGTAGATCAACATTCCCCCTTCGCTCAATTCCGTACCTCGCCCCTGCACTATGGTGGCGGAATAGCCTTTACCCGCGACCACTTTCACGGGAAAGTCAACTTCGACGCGCGGCCAGCGGCGCGTTTTAGAAGGAGGTGTCATTCCTGCTGATGATTCTCCATCCCGGCGAGAACGGCAAATTACCAAGGTTACCGTCGGACTGTTGTACCTTCGGAAACTCCTGGTTCCAAGATTATCCGGTGAAAGCTCAAGAACTTGATCAGCTTCTCGCATGGCGAATGGACTTGTGAGTAGGCATGCAAAACATTCATAATGCTCCCACAATCTTATGAAAGCCAAATTCGGATTCGCCCTAATTGCTGGAAGCTTTGTGTTGCTTCTTTGTGCCTTGGCAGGTGCGTTTCAGGCTAGCTTGATACCGCAATCCCACCTGATCACGGTCGAAGACGTCGCCAAGATTCTTGGATCTGCTCATGGTCAAAAGCCACTGATTATTCAAGTTGGCTCACGCGTCCTTTTTCAACAGGCGCATATTCCTGGGTCGGAATACATTGGGCCAGCTGCCAGCCAAGCTGGCGTTGTGCAATTGCAGAACCGCCTCAAATCTGTACCGAAGAATAGATTCATCGTGCTCTATTGCGGATGCTGCCCCTGGAACCACTGTCCGAACGTTAAGCCAGCTTACGATGCGGTCACGAACGCAGGCTTTACGAATGTGAAAGTCATGTTCGTCCCCAGTAATTTTGGCGCGGACTGGGTCGATAGGGGCTATCCGGTGGCGAAAGGCGAATAGCCCCTTGATTCGCAGAGTCTTGTTGATAGTAGTCGCGGTTGCCACCGTCTGCGCAGCGATTTATCTGGCACGTGCTCCTAAGGGTCGCGGCATTCGAGGGATGGGCGCGCCAGAGATGGCTAGCGTGGCTCCAGACTTTGCTCTGCAAGATTTACAGGGGCAAACGGTTCGTCTCTCCTCTTTTCGGGGCAAAGTGGTCTTAGTTGATTTTTGGGCAACCTGGTGCGATCCCTGCCGTGAAGAGACACCCCAGTTCGTCGATCTGCAGAACAAATACGGTCCGGCAGGCTTGCAGATTATTGGTATTTCGATGGACGACACGATCGATCCGGTACGCAAGTTTTATCAGCAGTTCCGAATGAACTATCCCGTGGTGATGGGCAATGCAGAAATCGGCGAACGTTATGGCGGAGTTCTCGGATTGCCGATAGCCTTCGTTATCGACCGTCGAGGCCGCATTTTTGCCAAGCACATTGGGGCCACCAGTCGATCTGTATTTGAGAGTGATATTCGCAATTTAATTGCACCCTGAGGCAGACCTTACATTTACGCCGCGCCCCTGACATTTACCTTTAACCGCTGAAGTGAACGCTCCAGCGATTCACACGACATTCACTAAATGTTCACGCGTTTGTAACACAACGCCAGTAGCTTGTCTGCGAGTACCTCCCGACGAAATACGAATTGTGCTGTTGTCTTAAATCTACAAGGAGAGTGACGATGAAGTCTGCGTGGAAGGTATGTGCAGTTGTCTGTCTTGCGACGATTACGCTGGCAGCACAGACCAGCACTACACAACAACCGAAAAAGAAGAAGAAGGATGCGCCGGCGACGGCGGGCGAAATTCAGTCATTAAAAGATGCCGTTGCCGCCCAGCAGGCTGCCATCGCTGCCCAGCAACAGCAGATTCAGACCTTGCAGCAGCAATTGAAGAATAAAGATCAAGCGGTGAAGGATGCTCAGAGTACAGCGAGCGACGCCGCGAGTAAGGCTGATGCAGCCCAATCGCAAACTGCTGAGCAACAACAGGCCGTAACAAAGATTAAGTCCGATATGGCCGACCTGAAGCAAAGCGTGAGCAGTTCGTCGGCGGCTGTCCAGGAAACCCAGAAAAACGTGAAAGACGCGGTAGAAAGTCCTCTGGCCTTGCACTATAAAGGCATCACGATCACACCTGGTGGCTTTCTGGCGGCTGAATCTGTACGCCGCTCACGCGCTCTTGGGTCTGACGTGAACTCTCCCTTTAATAGCGTTCCTATGCCAGGGTCTTCAACGGCTTCGATGTCAGAGTTTTTCGGGTCTGGCCGCCAGTCTCGTATCTCCCTGCTGGCGGAAGGACGCCTGAAATCGGCGAAGCTTACTGGCTACGTCGAAACTGACTTCCTCTCATCTGGAGTCACTTCCAACAACAACGAAAGCAATAGCTATACCTTGCGTCAACGGCAACTGTGGGGGCAGGCCGCATTCAATAATGGATTTACGTTCACAGGAGGCCAGCAGTGGAGCCTGGTCACCGAGACCAAACAGGGCGTCGAGAATCGCACGGAAGCTCTGCCGATGACCATTGATGCTCAGTACCATGTTGGCTTCAGTTGGACCCGTCAATATGGTCTCAGAGTGTCAAAGAATTTCGCGAACAAGGTATGGCTGGCCGCTTCGGTGGAAAACGCTCAGGCCACACTGACTACGCACGGAAATGGAACCAACTATCTGCTTGGTTCAGTAGGAACTCTGGGAGGCTTGTACAACAATCAGGCTAACTACTCTTTCAACCCATCGCCCGATATCGTTGGTAAAGCGGTGTTCGAGCCTGGTTTCGGACATTACGAGGTTTTCGGAGTCTATAGCCGATTCCGAGATCGCGTGTTCCCTTGCGGCGATTACACAAAAACTGCGGTCTGCCCGATTCCCACTGCCACAGGTGCTGCCGCGGCCGCAGGGCCGAGCGCGGACGGTGCATTCAACAGTTCCACCAATGGCGGCGGCGTAGGAGCCAACGCGCGCTGGTCGTTCTATAACAAACATATCGACTTCGGACTGCACGGGATGGGGGGGAGCGGCATCGGCCGTTATGGCTCCGCAGGACTACCCGATATCTCGATTCGTCCCGACGGAACGGTGCACCTCGTAAAAGACCTGCAAGGTCTAACCACCCTGGAATGGCATGACCCCAAGCTCGATGTATATCTCAACACTGGCGCAGAGTATGCCGCTAGAACCTCCGGGTTTGACCTGAACCCGAACAGCACCGCCTATCTGACGAACGTTGGCTACGGAGCGTCCAGCTTTGACAATACTGGATGCGGAACGGAAACGGTTCCCGGAACAAGCGCCGCCGGCTTCACTCCAGGTTCATTGTCTAAATGCACCGCGGACACCCGCGCCATCATCGAGGGCACGGCTGGATTCTGGTATCGCTTCTACAGTGGACCAAAAGGGCGTTTCCAGTTCGGTATGCAGTATTCCTACGTAACCCGAAACGCCTGGTCCGGGAAAGGTGGGGATCCGCACGGAATTGACAACATGATCTTCAGTTCATTCCGTTACTATCTTCCATAACGATCTGGAACGCAGTGCAATCGCTTCCAACAGTTCCAGCATCTGGATCGCATATTCTGATCCAGATGCTGGAACAGCAGCGTAATCCCCGGTGTTGACCACAAACCACTCTCTCCGAGATCTGTCTTTCGCTGAAAACGATCGCGACTCTCCATGGGCAATTGTTGCCGTAGAAGCCTCGGACAGTAACCTCACACATTGAGGGAATCGGGGGTGGTTGCTATAATCAAGTGCGTTCCACTCTTCACTGTAGTGGCTTTGCCAATCGGCATCCCACACACCACAAGCGTTCCTTGCGCCCGAGAGAGACGATGAGTGGGCGGGAAATGTGGCCAGGTAGCTCAGGTGGTAGAGCGCAGCCCTGAAAAGGCTGGCGTCGGCGGTTCAACTCCGTCCCTGGCCACCATGTTTTCGATGTCCAGCCCGGAGACATGGGTAACAGAATGTACCGGCTACATGGGTAACACTTTTGGGCCGAAGGGATTTTCCAGCGGTTCCA
>DAIDGW010000246.1 GCA_027452245.1 Acidobacteriaceae bacterium | reverse complement strand
GGAAGAGGTTGGGCGGTAGATCGGCCAGTTCGCCGACGCTGGCGGTGCCGTGATAGCGGTGCGCGGCGTGATGGGTCTCGGTCTCCCAGTGTTTGCCTTGCGAGGTTTCCAGCTCGGTTCCGGGGAGCGCGTCCGAGACGTTGTATTGAACCGGCTCGCGTGTGGGTGCGGGGGATTCGAAGCGTTGATTTATGCCCGCGATTTTTGCGCGGAGCATTTCGAGTTGCTTGTTGATATCAGCCGCCATGCTTCGCCTTTGGTTCGCCTCGCGGAAACACCCAGAATAGCATCGTGGGCCGGGTGAGCGATCACAAGGCTTTTCGTGTTGCGATTCAGAAACTTGCATGATAAGGCGGTGTCAAAGGACGTATGCTGGTCGCGGTGATGGGAGGCGGCGTGTGCCCCGAGGTGGTCCGCTAAATGTTGGTTGATCCCGCTGTGTTATGATCTGTGCCTATGTCCTTGGCGATAGCGTTCAAGGGCGCTGAAGGCATCGTGCTTGCCGCCGATAGCCGCGCCACGTTGAACGCGCAGTTCCAGCAACCCAACAATCAGATTCTCGTTGTACCGTCGACATTCGATAATGCGACCAAACTGCTAAAGGTCAAGGATCAGAATTTCGTCGGTGCAGTAACCTACGGCGTAGCGGCACTCGGCCAAGGGGAACCACGAACTCCGGCAAGCCTGATACCCGAGTTTGAGGCTGATCTTGCCAACAGGAATGTCCGCCCAGGGACCGTTGAGGAATTTTCAAGAGCACTGAGCACGTTTTTTCTGGGTCAGTGGAATGCGCGGATGCCCGCCAGCATCCCGGTGACGGAGCAGATGTACTTCATCGTTGGCGGTTTCGATCAGAATCTTCCTACCGTCTACGGAAGGCTGTATGAATTTAACATACCTGGAGCGCCGGATCCGGTTGAGGCGCTCGCTGGACAGGGACAGTTCGGCGCGCGGTGGGGTGGGCAGTACGAATTTGTCAATCGTCTCATGAACGGATTCGACCCGAACGCCGTCCAACTGCTCCTGCAGGCTTTAGCGCTAACTGCAGGACAGCAAGCGACCCTGGAGCAGGAACTTAAAAAGCTCTCCGTTGCAGTGCCTTACCAGTTCCTACCCCTACAGGATTGCGTCGATCTGTCGATTTTCCTGATACGAGCGACGATCTCGATGCAGAAATGGATTGTAGGGGTGCGCGGAGTTGGCGGTCCGATCGACGTTGCGACGATCACAAAAACCGCTGGATTCACGGCGATTCAGGAAAAATCAATTCTTGGCGAGAAGATCTTATGATGGAAAGAGAGGATGAAGATGTATCCGAGGACCAGTGGAGCGAGCACCGTTGATTGGCTTCGCGTTAGCCGTGATTTGCGGATCTCCGCATATGACCCGCGATGCCCGGAAGGTGACGGCAAAACACATCCGAAGACAAGGCAGGATTTCATGTTGGCCAAGCCGAAACCCGCCAAGGACAAAGCACGAGGGAAATAAGCCGCGCTTGGCGGGCGCGGCCATAGTGGGGAGCGTCCGCATTCAATCACGCGGCCTCCAGCAATTCACGCGCGGACGAAACATGATAGGCGACTCCCGCGGCCATTGCGGGCGTGACCCGCAGGGTCCGATGCACGCGGCGCGGGTTGTAAAACGCAAACCAGATCATCAGTGCCGCGCAATGGTGCTTGAAACTCTTCGAATAGGCATTCGTGAGCCGAGTGAGCCGGCGAAGGCCCATCCGTATCGATACATTTTGTCGCTCGATGTGCGTCGTACAGGTGCGTTCAGGGTCGGGAGTGCCGACGCATTGAACTACCTCCGTGCTCGCCACTTCAGCGGGGCTGTAGCGCGGCTCGCCTTCCGGCGTAGCGCGGAGACCTTCACCAGCATCGCGTAGTCGGCGCGATCCTCAAGCGTGTTGCTGATCGCGTGCCTGTACGGCTGGAAGCCGTCAGTGGTGATTTGAAAACGCCCCGATGTCGCCATCCTCAATCCTTCGATGAAAACGTTAGCGGTGCTCTGATCGGGGCGTCCGTTGGCGACGTTCAGCACCAGCTTGGAGTGCGTCTCCATCGCGATGAATGTGTAGCAATCGCCAAGCGTCGGATCGTCGCTAGGGCGAACAGTTCTTGCTTCTTGCCGACGAAAGACCAAAGCTCATCGGCCTGGGAATCGCGAACAGGGACGTTCGCCAGGGCCTTGCCAGGAACGCGCTCGCACTTCTCGCCAGCGGGCAGGAGCAGCTTCAGAATCGTCGTGTGGTGAACTTCGGTCAGCCGCTCTACCGTGGAGACGCTCGCCCCTTCGATCAGCATCGCGAGCACGGCTTCGGCCCTTTCGACGGGCAGATACATTCCGTCCAGCGTCGTGTCGAGAGCGTCCGTAAATACCTTGCGGCATTGCTGGCGCTGGTAGCGCTGGCGGTTGCCGCGTTTACCGAACTCTGCGCAATCGATCCGGCAATTGTGACAGGTCATTGCGCGATCTCCCTTGAACGCGCGTCCCGAAAGCCGGATAATGCGATTGCGACGTCCGTTCGGCTTCGGTCGAGAGGGCTTGAGCCCCGGTAACAATTGGCGTCGTCATAGGGCCTCGGGGGACACTTCAAAACCGGCCAATGAGGGACACCTCAAAACCGGCCAATAGAAACAGGCAGGACGAGACTGTTATACCCGGTCATGGTCGGTGAAGGCAAGAGAGAGTTCGCCATGGTCAGCGGAGCTGAACTA
>DAIDGW010000245.1 GCA_027452245.1 Acidobacteriaceae bacterium | reverse complement strand
AGTCCAGCCTGCAGCTCCCGCTCATGAACCCCTGCGACCACATTGAGTGCTTCTGAGCGGACCGGCGTTCCGACCTTGTCCATCGCCCAAAGCAGCCGCTGGACGGTCGGCGCAGTTGAATCGCGGATGATAATCAACCATTACTTGGTGGATGATCATCCGAATCGCTACCAGAAAATTAGCGACTCGACGTCCATGCCACAAAATCAAAGATCAGTAAACCCTTGCCGAATCGGGGGGGCAAGCTCAGCCAGCGTGCCCAGCGACCAAGGTACCAGGGTGCCCCACTCTAGCCGCGTCTTTTGCGGCTAGGGTGGGATAGCAAGAGCTTTTCCCGACCCCACCTTGTACCCTCCCGCCCAAGCAAAGCTTGGACAGGGCACCCCAATCGGTGCGAACTGTATGTCGCGAGTATTTAGGGCGGGCCACCCGCCTCCAATTCTCGATTGCTGTCGAGTTGTTCTGATTTGAAACGTTGATTTTGCGGGATGGCAGAAGGGCATGGACCGGTGCCTTGGCTCTTCTGCTTCCCCATAAACATCTCCTTTAGCAGTCGCTTCCTGACCTCAATCCCTGTTGGTGTTCGGGTCTATCGTTCTCTGCTTGGCAGCAAGAGCGTGCATCTCCTTGCCCAACTTGCTGCGATTTATCGCAAGCTGGATCAGCAAGTTGATTATGTTTCCGGTGACCCAGTAAAGCGATAGTCCCGAAGCGTAGCGCCATAGCGAAAAACCCATGGCTGCGGGCATCAAAATTGCGAACACCGACCGCTGAGACGGACTCATGGTTGGCGCGGGAGTAATGCACTGCGTCAGAACCATGCTCCCGATGATAAGAAGTGGCAAAATGTGCAACGGGTCCGGCATGGAGAGGTCTGTGAGCCAGAGCCACTGCGCGTGGTGCAACTCGGTCGCATTTCGCAGCACACTCATGTAGGCAAACAGTAGGGGCATTTGTAAGAGCAAGGGCAGGCAACCGCCAAACATATTTACCCCATCGGCCTTGTAGAGAGCCATCATCTCCGCGTTCATTTCTCCCCGCTTTGGGTCGTCGATCTTGAGGTGCGCGTAACGCCTTTTGAGAGCGTCGACTTTGGGTTGAACGCGCATCATCTTCAAGGAAGACTTCATCGACATCATCCGCGGCCAGATAATGAGTAGATTGAAGATTACAGTTAGAACGATGATTGACCAGCCCCAATTGCCAATGCTGTGATCGTGGAGAAAGCGCAGTGCCAAATAGAGCGGCTTGGCTATAAATGTCAGCCACCCAAAATTCCTAGATGATGCAATGGCCTGGCCGCCAGCCACTGACGAGGGCGCTTTGTATATCTCCTCATGAGCCGTTTGCAGCCCCACCTGACTGGATGGAATCGGCACGGATTGTTTGGGCTGCCGAACGTATGGGAAGCCGAGGAAAAGCATGACAACTAGCACGAGAAATGCGAGAGAGCGCCCCCCGCCATTACCGCCGGGATTTCGGGGTTCAAAATCTGGATTGTGAATTTCAGGCAAGGTACACCTTTTCCTTCCGGGACAACGACCCGGAGAACTGTGGGAAGAAAAGCGCATGCATGGCCACAAGAGGTAGCCATGCGCTTCTAAGCCACTGGAATCAGGAAAAGAGCGGCGGAGGACGCTGGAAGGAAGGAGCGAGACTTGGGCCGGGAACTGCTACGCACAAAGGCACGCCAACCCAACGATCTCTCCGGTCCAGAGTTGGAGCGACCCACGACAGCGGGAGGGCCTTCAGGCAGGCAGTAATGACCCGGTAGATCGCCGGGGAGCGCGCCACTACAAACATGAGCAGGAAAGTAAGCAAGAGGAAGGAGATCATCCCGCTCATGCCCGCAAACAAAAGTGATTGATAGTACGGAAGGCACATTACAAACAAGCAGAGCAATTGCTCCGATGCAGCTTGCCTGTAGCCCTGAGACTTCGCCACTTGCCTGCCCATGCAAGCCATTGTACGTCCTGACAGGTGCGTTGCATCTTGGAAACTCCCTACCTTGATGAACAACCGCCGATGCGCTCATTGAGAATCGTTTCGTAACAAAGCAGGATAAGTATCGGCAAACAGGGCTGCATCCACGGATGCACTGTCAACATCCGCCTCCTGAAAGCCAGCGCAGAGCCGACTGACCAGAACGAATCGCTGGCCAACCGAAGCAGTCAGCTCATTGCGGCCGCAGCACCAGCTTGTCATACAAGCCGCCGACAATGGCTCCCACGGTCAATGTCGCCAGGACGGCGTAGCCCGCTTCAATCACGAACAAGTCATGCGGCAGTCGTGCAATGTCAAACCAGCTCGCCACGAACACAGCGCCGAAAAGCAGCGCGGACATCAGCACTCCCTGCAGCACGCCCTTGCGGTGCGAGACGGCAAGCAGCCACGCGACTCCGTACGCGAAGAGCAGACAGACCGCCGCTGTCAGCAGGTGCGGCGAGAGCCACCACACCATCTCCTTGACCTGCGCATGCGTCAGTCCGACGGCGTCCATCCACTGCGCGCGGAACAGATAGTGCGAGTGCCAGATGGCGCCCACATACCAGGCCACAAAGGCCGCCAGAAGAACCGGCAAGTGGTAGATCTGTTTCCGTCCTGTCTTGACTTCCACTTCCTTGTACGGTTCCGCGTGAATCGCCTGCGACAGACACGCCTCATCGCACTGCGCGCGTTCCGGCCAGCGGGTGCAGTCGCGCAAATGCAGATCGGGGCGCCCATCCATAACGGCCGCTGAAGCCCGCTGCAGATCAATGTGGACGACGGCAGGTTGCCGGTCCTCAGGGCATGCAACCGGCCGGCCTCCCGAATACCGCTCGTACAGCGCACGCCGCCAGAATGCGGGGATCAGCAGGAGAAACGCCACAACGACAAGAAAGAGCACGAGCCAGATGAGGACGACCATGGCCCACCACCTTTCGCGCCGAAGTGTGCTCCCTCATACCGGCTGATTCAGTGATCCCCATC
>DAIDGW010000244.1 GCA_027452245.1 Acidobacteriaceae bacterium | reverse complement strand
GCCGAACAACGTCTCCGAACAGGCGTTGTCCCAGCAGTTGCCTTTGCGGCTCATCGATGGCGTAATGCCATGCTCTTTGAGTACCGCACTGAAATCGTCGCTGGCGTACTGGCTGCCGCGATCGCTATGAAAGATCAGCTCTGCATTCTTGCCTGGATTGCGCTTGAACCAGGCCATCTCCAGAGCATCGATCACCAGGCTGCGCTGCATATCCGGCCGCATCGACCAGCCCACCACCTTGCGGCTGAACAGATCGATGACTACTGCCAAAAACAACCAGCCCTCTTCGGTCGCGATATAGGTGAAATCGCCAACCCACGCCTGGTTGGGCGCGGCCACGACGAACTGGCGATCAAGCACGTTGGGAGCGATTGGCAGGTGGTGCCGGCTGTCGGTGGTGGCAACGCGAAACTTTCGCTTGCCGCGCGCCTGAATGCCGTGCTTCTGCATCAGCCGTTGCACTCGCAGCTTGCCCACGCGAATGCCCTGCGCCCGCAGTTGTCGCCAGATGCGTGGCCAGCCATACGCGCCGCGATTCTCACTAGGGGAAACTCTCACTAAACCAATAGTTAAAGGCTTAGTTAGAGGAGAGACACTAGTTAGGCAGGAAGTACTTTCCTGTGCTGCCTGTTCAATGAAGCGGTATCGGCGAGCAAGCCGTAGGGGCACATATTGTTCTGTCGGAACGAGGACGCCGCGCTTGACAAGAACTTTCCTGTAAAGCGAAATAGTGGTCCAGTGAAGCTCCATCAATTTGCCGATTCTTTTCAGGGGCAAAGCGATGTCCAGGTTTGGGCGGCCATTTTGCAGATGACGGCAAAGCCAAAGGAACCGGGCCTCATTCGAAGGATAGACCTCGCTCTGAGTTGCTTCCCATGCAAGTTGTAGCGAGTCAGGCCCGCCCACTGGATACCGCGCAACACTTGCAGCAATCACCAGAACTTGGTCATTCTCTAGCGGCGGGCGGCAGCGGCGAGCATTGGCCTCAAGAAGTTTCCGCTCAAGCTCGGGCAGCTCTGCCCCTTTCCTGCGCATCGCGCCCGCGTACCGCGTCAATCCATCATTGCGCTGACCGATAGGCAACACGGAACGCTCCGGAGCTGTCATCCGTGATGCGAACTCTTTGCTTATCAGCAGATCAAGCAACCAGCTTGGCGCGTGTGCAACAGGATGATCAGGTTTCACCCATTGATAGGCGCGCCCGGTTGGATGGACGGACGGTGGAACGATCACATACCCGCCAGCGCCGCGAACATCTATGCCCTGGCCCAGCTTGCCGGCATTGCTGCGAATCTCACGGTCAACCGGGTAGTGGAAGAAACGATGTTCGCCGCCGTCCGCTCGCCCTGTTTTCGATGTGAGCGTGACCGGCAGCGGCCCGTGTTGCCCCTCTAACGCGGCCAATGAAGCCTTGCCCACCTCGCCGTCCACATCGAGCACGAACACGCGCGAACCCGGCCCGGTTGCTACACCCCAGTTGCACTCTGGATTCTTTGCGACCCACCCTCGGATGGTCACGAGGTCGGATGATGCATTAACGGGCCAGCCCTTGAGCAGTGGCGTCTTGCTCCGCGCAGTGCATGGTAACAATTGCCAGCCCCGCTGTGCCAAGCGCTCAATCTCTTCCATCGCGCCCGCCGTGCTCACCGCGATTCCATTACAGCCGGAGCGCTCAGTCTTTGCTCAATCCACTCATTCAAATCGTGGACGCGATAGCGAATCAGTTTCGATCCCGCCCTGAAGTAACGCGGCCCCTGTGCCGGAGTTTGCGAACGCCACAACCGAAGCACAGCCGGAGAGACCCCCACATAACGTGCTGCCCGCGTTTCTGTGAGTACGTGTTCCTGTTCGTTCATCGTCCCTGCTCCTCTGTAATCTGTGCAATCGCTACATCACGTTGCTTCTATCACAGTGGAACGGGTTCAATCTCTTGTGAAGATGGACGAAATATGAATTCGGATTATGTACGGGGGGAGCTGCCTTCTTGTCGACTACGTGACCGTCTCACCGATCCCCGGATGCGTTCACTTTCCTTCTTGATGAGGAGCTTTTTTGCTTCGCCGGCGGGTTCAGATTGCAGTTCTTGCTTTGCAATATCAGCATAGGATGCATTGCCGGAATACTGCTCGTAGTACTGTTCCGCCTTTGGGTCCGGCGGCCTGCCGCGCTTCCCCTTTGGCACAAGAAATTGGGCCTGAAGCTGGGCTACCTGCATTGCCTCACGCTTCAGCCTACTGCGATATTCTCTCCACTTGGTAGGAAACTTTTGCAGTATCCGCTCGTATTCCTGCGTCAACTTATGCACTGCATCGCCGTTTTTGAACCACTCATTCATCTCGACCTGTGACAACGAGGAGAACCCAGTCAAAAATGTTCGCCTCATCCACCCTGGAAGCGATGCAAGAAATTCCTCAAGCTCATCTGGAGTTTTCGACACAGGCCACCTCCCGAGTGGCATCCCGGATCAAGTGAGATCGGCGGGGCAAGCCGGGAGTGCTTGCCCATTCGGGAGCTACCCTAGCCGATTCACGGCCATCTTACCTCATCTCTAACAGCAGCGGGCACGGAGAGAACGGCTCTTTTGCTGATGGTCGCCACACCAGCGTGACAGATGCCCGTTGGCACGCCCGGCAATGCGACCGGCAGCGGGATACCGCGACCGCCAAAATTATGTGCAGAGAAGACGCCAAAAGCGCAGAGAATCGATTGAGCGTGTTGCATTGTCTTTTTGGGTTGTTCTGCGCTTTTGGGTCATAATCCCATGGTTGTTCCATACGCGGACGTATGGGATTATTCTTTTTGCGTTGCGAAATTGATCGTGATGCGGGCGGATTTTTAAGGGCTAGCGACCGCCTGAAACGGGCTGTCGGGAGCCCCCTGTTTGAGCGTTTTTAGAAAGGTTCTTCCAGCCGCGGTAAGCGCGGAGATGGTCACTTAGACTTAGTGGATTCGGAAAGCGGCGAACGGTCCATTTTGTAATCGTCTCGCTACAGCAGCGCGACGTATGCCTGGCGGCAGTTAGGCAAACCCTCGAAAGGGTTTGTAAAACGCCAGATCGTCAATGGGGCTATCCCCACGCCGGTTCGCGTCCTACTGCCTCGGCACGCCATACCACAATGAGCCGTTCGCTGAGAATGATTGTATCCCCCGCCGGAAGCGCCGACGCCTCGCCAGCGGGCAGGAAATGCGACGAGCGGGCATTCTGTGAGCTACGTTGGACCCGCAACGAATCCGGCTCCGACCCATCCGATTGCGCGAACCGCACCCCAAGGAATGAAGAATCCGAGTATGGGAAGAATTGCAATCAGGAGATACGACCACACGCCGGGTGCCGGCGTTGAGTAGAGGGTTTGGCCGTCCTGAGTTTCAATCCAGCCAATCTCATATCCCGCGATCCACCGAATTGTCTTAATCCCGTTCTCGTCGAGCGATGCGCTCTCTCCGTCATCAATTACCACGCCGCCAGCTTGCAACGCGGCATCTCTGTCCCCGTGCCTAACCCAGTGCTGCGTACCATCGGGAGCCTTGAATAAAATCCTTCCCTCGCTTTCAGAAAGCATGAGCTTGCGCTCCCGTTGTACTGCCGGGGAATTCACAAACTGCATAAATCCTGGTAGTGGCTCAGTTGTTTTCCACAGGCCGCTCAAGCAGTCTTGAGCAACCCGTGAAGGATCGAACGTTTGTCGAGTAACGATACCATCTCGCCGATACTCCACACATGATTAGATAGACCCGCTTCCATTGCTGGTGTTACGCGCAACGTCTGATGCACCCGGCAGAAGTTGTAATAGACGTAGTAGATCGCCAACATGTGCCGATGGTTCTCAATTTTCTTCGAGAAGGCATTTGTGAGCCGCGTGAACCGTCTCAGGCTCATTCTCATAGTGAGGTTCTGGCGCTCAACATACGACGTGCTGATGTGCGCCGGGTCAGGGTTGCCGATCACCTGCACTGATTCGGTCCCAATGCAAACGCCGGGGCTATAGCGCGTATCCGGCTGCGCCGGGTTGCCGTAGAGCTTTATGAGCAGCGCATAGTCCACATCCATACCAAAGGCACCCTCGACGGCTTCAATGTAGGCTTTGTGCCCGTCCGTGGTGATCTGTACGCGAGTGGCCAAACGCGCCGCTACATCCTCCATGAATGATCTTGCCCAAGCCGCATCCCGACCACCGCAGAGGTAAGAAACGACCAGCTTAGAATCGGCGTCAATTCCTACCCACGTCCACAAACTGCCAGCGCCCTTTTTCTTTTGCTCCTCTGAAACGTTCTTTTCCTTGCCGTAGCAGAATGACCAAATCTCATCGCACTGGATACGCTTTGCGGTCACGTTGCGAACGTGCTCATCGTGATAGTCAGCGCAGATCGCGCCGAGATCGGCCAACAGGGAAAGAACCGTGCCCTTGGCAATTCCAGTCATGCGGCAAGTCGAGCGGACGCTATTCCCCTCAATCAAGGCCATGACAACTTGCGATCTTTGTGCGGTGCTCAAGCGGCTCATAATGATTAAATTGTATGCTTGAGCGATCAAGAAGTCAATTAAATAGTGATTTGCGCCACAATTTTAGTGGGTTTTCGTGAAACCGTGCTACAATGATAATTGTTAAGCAGTTCTCGGGAGGGGAAGATGACCACTGGCGAAGCATTAAAAACTGAGGTGCAGGCCGATACGAAGTCTCAAGACAAAGCGAAGCGTGAGCGTTCCGCTATCCTTTTCCCTTATCAAGACCTAGGGGATGCAATCAAAGTAGCCAAGGGAGTGCACACGCTTGGAGGCACGCGATGCCAAACCGACCAGCTTGCGGCGCAGCTGGGGCATACCGTTACTAGCGGCTCATTCCAGCAACGGCTGAATACGGCAAGAATTTTCGGGCTGCTCACAAATTCAAAGGGAATGATCACTCTTACAGCGCCGGGGACTAAGATTGTTGACCCCACTCAGCAGAAGGCTGCAAAGGTGGAGGCGTTTCTTAATGTTCCTTTATATTTGAAGGTGTACGAGCACTTTAAGGGAACAACCCTGCCGCCAGCCAGCGGACTTGAGGCCACTTTTGTAGAGTTCGGAGTATCGCCTAAACAAAAGGAGACTGCCCGCCGCGTATTTCAACGTTCAGCTGAGGAAGCCGGCTTCTTTGAGATCGCTAAAGATCGACTCACCTATCCTTCCTTGAAGGGAAGCGGCGAACTTGCACCCGCAGTCCAGAATGTCGAAGATAACGCCCAGGCAGACGGAAAGAAAAGCGGCAACGGTGGAGGAGATGGCGGCGGTCAGCATCCCCTTATCGAGGGTCTTCTGAAAGAGCTTCCTGAGCCTAAAACAGAATGGCCGATGGAAGAGCGGAAAAACTGGCTAGAGATGGCGTCCACCATCTTCAATGTGATCTACAAGAATTCAGACGACAGCCGCGGATCGCTGCGCGTAGTTGTCGAGAAGGCTTCTGCTAAATAAAGAATCGCCCGGAAGCAGACCGGGCGATTCGGGAGGGAATAACTATGTGCGAACCGTGACGATTGTCTCAGTTCAGACCAGAGCGGTGGTAATCATCCATACCAGTGGCGACGAAACCCTCGTGGTCGTTATCCCAATATAGGGTAGCCTAAATGCCCCCGCGAGTCCATAGCCCGATCAGCCGTGGTTCTCTTGCAGTGAACCCTTCACTTTCGCCCAACGAGCCCTAGCTGCTTGTTGGGCGATTTCATGTCTGCGCTCAGTCGTCATGCTTTCCGCGCGACCTTTGCCGCCCTTGAGACCACCGAGCCTTCCAAGCGCAACCGCCGCCGGATTCTTGTCTTTCGGCTTTAGTGGTTCGCCGGTTGAAATCTCTACGACGCGGAGTGCGTTCTGTGCGAAGTCTTTCTTTGCCATACCTCTATGATGCTTGAGCGCTAAAGCCAACGCAAGGGCCTGTGGAAAACAACTGAGCCACTACCCACTACCTGATGGCGCTATGCAACAGCAAGCTCCCCGCGCCGGGCGCGTGGCTTCCAACGCAGATTTCAGTCAGCACCGAATCTTTAGGCCTGGCGGCCCACCCACCGGGGAGCGGACCGCCATTCTTGGGAGGGGCCAAAGCGCGACAGGAAGCAGCGCCTACGAGCACTATAGCCGAGATCGGGTCGGATGGGAAGAGAAAGTTGGAGCGGGAGACGGGATTTGAACCCGCATGGCGTAAGCCCCAGTTTGGAAGACTGGTGTCCAACCGGATAGGACATCTCCCGCTTTACTCTGCTTCCTCGTAGTTCACGACGCCGTGGTCTAGGTACTTATCGATCCATTTATCCGTGAACTGGATCAGCTCGGTCTCCGCCAAACCGACGATCTGAAACTCGTCGCCTTCGAGCACGAACGATGGCCTGGCTGTCACTCGTGCGCGGATAGCGTTGTTCATCCTGTCGAGCTTCGGCTGGACGGCCATCATTGCGCCGACGAAATCGCGTGCCGCCTGGATGAAGCAATAGGACTCTTCGAAACAACAGTCTTCCCCGTCGTCATCCTTCGCGGAAATCCTGCCCCGGATTGTGACCTCAAATATCGGCATGGCCGCATTATATGCCGAGGAAATGGTTGGCGGAAGGAGAGTTGAACTCCTGCCTTGCGATTATCGGTCGCATGCTCTGGCCATCTGAGCTATCCGCCAACATAGAAATCTCTGGCGCGCAATGTGGTAGCAGGACAAGCAAAAACGTATCCCGCTGTACTCAACTACAGTGTGCGTTCCGTCGTCTTTATAAGGATGATCCATCGTTTACGCCTTGGAGCCGCCGGCCAGAATTTAACTGGCGTCTCTCCCGTACCAGGGGAGTGCTCTAATCGCCTGAGCTACGGTGGCGTGGTGCCGGGTGCAGGAGTCGAACCCGCGTAGCTTGCTTGTAAGACAAACGTTCTTCCGTTGAACTAACCCGGAAAAACTGGTGCGCCCGGCCAGAATCGAACTGGCGACTTTCCGGTTCGGAGCCGGACCCTCTGGTCCATCTGAGGTACGGGCGCGTGAAAAAGTATCGAGTAGGAATCGTCAGGAATCGTCAGATTTTTTCGATTATCGTCAGATTTGTTCCTCCGCGAAAGTTGGAAGCCTCGGGCGGACTCGAACCGCCGTGGAATCGTTTAGGAAACGAACCCCTCATCCTCTCGGGCACGAGGCCGTGTAACTTGGGGCAGCCGGGGTGAGTCGAACACCCTTGGAACGCTTTAGAAGAGCGTCGCATATTCCGTTCTGCCACGGCTGCGTTGGTGGGGCCGGTGGGACTTGAACCCACATTGGGATTTCTCCCCCTGATTAAAAGTCAGGTCTCTGCAATCCAATTCGAGTACGACTCCAAAGTTGGTGGGTCACCGGGAAGTCGAATCCCGTCCGAGCGGTTAAGAGCCGCCTATGCTGCCGTCAACACCTGTGACCCGCTGGTGGACGTGGTGAGAGTCGAACTCACGGACTGGCGCTTATAAGGCGCCGGCTACATACCAACCCAGCAGCTACACGTCCACAGAATCTGGTGGCTGCGGTCAGATTCGAACTGACTACCTTGCACTTATGAGACGCGTGCTCATCCGCATGAGCTTCGCAGCCATTGGCGAGGGTGGGAGGACTCGAACCTCCGGGTCCGGTTTTGGAGACCGGCAGTGTAGTCACTTCGCTTACACCCTCATTTTCAAAGAGCAACAAAAACCCGGCTCTGAAGCCGGGCTCTGACAGGAAAACAGACTGATCAGAGCCTCATGACACGATCCCCCAGGCCCGCTTCGTGGTCCTGGTTATCGCGTGTTTGAGGCTACTGGTCATTTAGTTCATCCCGCTTTGAATAATGTAGCGCGGCTTTTTCCTGAGCGCAAGCGGAATCTTTTTGCTTGATTGCGGCGATTCCGAAGATTTCGGCCAAGCGCTCCAGTTGCGGCTCTCTCGCGTTCCTGATTCCGTGGATCCTTAGCGCTTCGTCGACGGAACTGATCGGCTCTCCCCATCGCGTCGACCCCGCTGCGATGTCGCGTACCGCATCGATGATCTTGTCAATCCGGTCAACTGACACCTTCACGGCATCTTCGATGCGCTGAGCTTTCTGCCATTCCCGGTTCTGGGCGTGGCGCGTTCGGTGGTCCCTCCGCAGAGCAATCTGGTAGATCACGGACAGGTGCTCCTCGGCCGTAGCCGCCCGCGGAACCGGATTGCGAACTTTCACAATCCCGTCTCCCCGCAACTCAAAGACTCCCCACCCCGCTGGCCACTCTTCTGGCTTGACCATGCCGGAGGGCACGGCGACGAAGGCCAGGTCCGTAGCCGGTCTCGCTGTCCATTTGCGGTCTCCGAGATAATCGCTGCGCGAAGTCTTTACTTCCACTAAGCAGGTCATGCGCCGATCAAGCGGTCGGTACAGAGATTCCCACGCTTCGCGCTTTCGCGAGTAATCCTCATCTCGACGCGCGCTCCCGTACCCGTAATAGCGCGGCGGCGACGGAATCATCTTCATCTCGATCAACTCCGTCTGCGTAGGGACGATCACTCCGGCCAGATCGGCGATCCAGCCTTTCTCGTTCGCGTCTCTCCACTGCATCTCAACTTCGGTCTCGACCGGCTTGAAGCCGTGGTTGTCGAGCCACAGGTGAGTGGCCTCGGTGACCTTGTGCGTAAGCTCGGATTTATTCCTGTCGGCGATCATTGGAACCATTCTAACTCAGAAAAAGCAAAGGGCTACCAGTTTCCCGGTAGCCCTCGTTGCAGTGGTTTGGGGAAGCAACTTTACGCACTCGTAAGAGCGGCAAGCTCCTTCTCCAAAGACTCTCTCTTCTCTTCGCGGCTCTTGAGGCCTTCGAGAGTAGCCTTGATTTCCCGAACGCGCGTTGCCCGGCGATCGGCCATACGGCCTTCCACTTCGCGGCGAATTGCCTTCAGACCGTCGTCGACGAACGGAGGCTCTTCCACCTTAAGCGCTTCGTACTCGGCCCGTAGTTGCCGGCCGAATGCTGCCAGCGCTACCAACTCGTCGAGGTTCATCGCCTCGGCGTTGAAGTTGCGGAGTTGATCCAGCATAAGCTTCCTCCTTTCCGCCGGCCTCTGCTTGGAGAGATCGACAAAGATGTTCGGATTCTTGGTGCGAGCACGTCCCTTCGGATCGTGATGCCTGTTTCTCACGGTGCCCATTACACACCTACCAGTTCTTCGCTGTTCTTGAGCACGTCGCCGAGCGAGAGCAGCGGCGTGGCCATGATTTCGTCCACCAAGCTATAGGTCGAGCTTCTCATTGACTGCACCAGGTTCGGGATAGCGTAATAGTCGGTCTTGCCGTGGCGAAGATCGAACTTCTGCATCTCGATTCCGGCCGTGTTCATGCGCGCGCTCAGGTTGTCCAGTCCACCGGCGCAGTCGTAGAAGTAGACCGGCAGGTCCTTCTGGAAAGCCTCTGTGTACTTCTTGTAGGTCTCCGGGAAGTACGGCGCCGTGTTCTCCTCTCCATCCGAGACGATAGCGATACCGTCGAGTTCGATCTTCTCGGCGAGCATCCGCGCCAAGCCGCAGCCGATCGATGTGGCCGATCCGGTTCCGATGTGGCGCGTCGCCTTCATGATCTGGTCAAGCGACAGACCGGTCACGTCAACAGTCATCGGGCCAGTGTCGAAGAAGACTAGATAAACCTTGCCCTTCACGAACTGGCTCAAGGAAGCCGCTACGTGCTTGCCGAACTCGATCGCCCGGCGCATGCTCGGGCTGCGGTCTACCAGCACCAGCCAGTTTCCTTCCGGTCCACCCACCGCTGCGATCTGCTTCTTCTGCAGTCCGCGCAGCTTCTCCTTCAGTCCTTCATCCTCGACCGCCTCGACAGCCTGCGTCGTCTTGAGCGTGTTCTGCTTGGACTTCGCCGCCTTCTCCATGGCCTTCTCAAACGCGCCGCGGAGAGCCGGGTTGCTCTTCATGCCCAACTTCTCCAGCGTCTTCACGTTTGAAGTCAACTCCGTCGGCGTCATGCGCTCAATCAAAGCCTGAAGCAATTCTGGCTCCTTGATCTTGGCACCCAGAGCGCCGCCGGCGATCAGGAACGGGATGCGGAACTTCGTGATCGCTCCCGCCGCCTCAACCGGAGACATGCTGCCAAGCTGCGCAACTGCCTCGAAGATCGATCCCTTCGGAGGGCCGAGCTTTGTCACGATCACCGCGTCGTTGATCTTCTCCTTCCACTGGCCGCTGATCACCGCTGCCACACGCCGGTTACCTGGCCCCGTGCGCGACAGAGCGTAAAGAGCCTTCAGCACGGTGCGGTGCTGGATGGCGATGTGATCCCAGTTCCGGTCGGCTTCCTTCTGCCGCAGGTAAGCACGGATCACGCGGTCCATCTTGGTCATCTTGCCCATCGGCCGGATTTCGCGCACGAAGTCAAAAGCCTTCCGTAACTCGCGCGGACCAAGCGCAGCCATGTGTGCAACGGAGTTGTCGAGCAGCTCCAGGTCCGGCTCGTAAGCCAGACCCAACACCGGCAGCGCTACCTTGCTGTCGCGTATCTGGCCGTGCTTGGCGTTCCACGCGACTAGATGCTGGAAGAACAACGGCTCCGCCTTGATTGCTTCGCGGCCGGCGTCGACGTACTCGCCGAGCTTTCCGTGTGTGCTCTTGGCAAGCGCTGAGAAAATCTTTTGCTTGGTGATTCCACCTTCGTAGGTTGCCATATAGTCGCCCTCCTTTCGAGAGTCGGTTATGGGAGTTTGCGGTTGGCGAGGTAACGAACCGTCGCGTCGTAGTCGACGGCCATCATCCCGCAAAACTCGCGCGGATCCATCGCGCCCTTCTTCTTGTTACAGCGCCGGCAGCAACTCAAAAAATTGCTATCGTCGTTCGCTCCGCCCGTTTCAAGCGGATGGAAGTGGTCAATGGTGAGTTGCACCTTACCCATCATGCCGCCACAGAAGTAGCACTTGAACCCGTCCGCGCACCAGACTTTCTGCTGCACGGCACCCGATATGTCATAGCGAAGCTTGCGATGGAAGATCTTCTCCATCGAGCCTTGTACCAGGACCTCTGGATTGTCGGAGCGCTGCAGCCAATCCGACCAAGCCTCTGCGGGCAGCACATACGACCTTTGCGGCGTGTCCCCCAAGAGCGTGTTTCCGGGAAGCAGAAGTACCGCCTGCGCGCCCTCGCCGCCGATCACAACGCCCTCGATTTTCAGCAGGGAGCCAATGTCGCCCCAAAGCGCCGGCCGATGGCGCAGGGATAACTGATAGAATCTGTCACCGCTTCCCATGTGGTTCCCCTCCCGAGAGAACTTATTGGGCCGTAGTCGAACTGGTTGTTAATGAATCGGGGTCACACCCCGCGCCCCCCGTAGATTTTTGTTGGTGGAGGGGGCTGTCTGCGAGACAGTTTCATGTAGCCAATTACAGTCGGCCCAAACTTATGGTGGCGGGTGAGAGATTCGAACTCCCAAACACAGTTTATGAGACTGTTGTCTTTGCCATGTACCCAGACCATTCAGCGTTTCCGCTGTAGTCGACCTGAGATTAGTTTGTTAGACTAACCCGCCACATCTTATTGGGCTGTAGTTAAGGCGCGATTCCCTTGCGGGAACAGGATCGGATTTGAACCGACTACCTTCTGATTACAAGTCAGACGCTCTACCAAATGAGCTACATGTAAGCGCCTAATTCAGCCCAAACTTTTCTCCGCTGTAGTCGATTGGCAACCCCTTGCGGGGACATCCGGGAGTCGCACCCGGTTCGTTTCATCCAGATTGAAAAGCCTCTCTGTGAGGCGCATGTAAGCCAATACAGTCAGCGGAAACTCAAACTCAACTTTCCTACGTTATCACTATTCCGTTTCCAGCGCAACATTTTTCTGCGCTTTTTCTTGTGGAGCACCCGGAGAGACTCGAACTCTCATATAGGCTCACGCCTCCGGATTCGTAGTCCGGTGCCCATCCATTGGGCCACGGGTGCTCAATCTGGTCGGGATGAGGAGATTCGAACTCCTGACCACCTGCTCCCAAGGCAGGTGCGCTACCTGGCCGCGCTCCATCCCGATTCAAAATGGTCGGAGAGGTGAGATTTGAACTCACGCATTTCCTGTTCCCGAAACAGGAGCCTTTCCTCTTGGCCACTCTCCGGTGGTGGGCACTCTGAGAATCGAACTCAGCTAGTCGGCTTTTCAAACCGATGCAAAGACCACTCTTGCTCAATGCCCGTACTTTGGTGGAGGCCGAGGGAGTTGAACCCTTCTAGTCGAAATGCTTGCAAGGCATCTCCGCAACCCGCTGCTGCCCCCGAAACTTGGTGGACCCGGGGAGAATCAAACTCCCGACCTCTCGCGTGCGAAGCGAGCGCTCTCTCAACTGAGCTACGGGCCCGAACCCATCCCAGCGCAGCCTAAGCCTTGTCCGTTGCGCGGCTCGCACCGCTGGTCAACCACGCGCTACCCACCCACGCTGGGATTTTTTGGGGCGGTATAGGAGAATCGAACTCCTGTAATGCGGGCCACAACCGCATGCCTAAGCCTCTCGGCCAATACCGCCATCAACTTGTTGGAGCACCTGCCCGGATTCGAACCGAGTTCTGCTGTTCACAAAACAGCGGCATCTCCGACTATGCTTCAGGTGCTCAGTTCACGTACTGGTACCTCCGGTCACCGTCGCTGTCCTGCCAGAGATACGTCTGCCACTCTTTCACCTCGGCTCCCATCTGCTTCAGGATGTGGCTTGAGGTGTGAATCGTCTGCGGCAGGGGCCGGTGAATCAAGGTCATGCCAGCTTCCTCCGGCGTCCTGTCGCGCTTCTTCTGGTTGCACTCATGGCAGCCGGCCACGAGGTTCTCCCAAACGTTCTTTCCGCCACGGCACCTAGGCACGATGTGCTCAAGCTCCAGCATTACCTTCGGCGATCGTGCGCCGCAGTACATGCAGCGGAACCCGTCGCGCAGGAAGATATTCTTCCTCGTCACCTGCTGCATGCGCCGCGGATAGCTGCGGTAGTTCCGCAGCCGGATGACGCTCGGAAGGTAGATGCCCGGATAGACTTGGATCCCGGTCGCCACCTGAACAAGAGCAACTCCCTTCGTGATCAAAGTCAGCGCCCGGCGCGCGGAGATGACGGACATGGGTTCATAGCTCGCGTTCAACTGAAGCACCGTTCTTTTCAGTACGCCCATGACGTCACCTCACGATTGGAGCCAGATGGAGGACTCGAACCCCCAACTACGACTTACGAGGCCGTCGCTTTGCCCGTTAAGCTAATCTGGCTAACCCAGTCCCCCGACCGGCCAGCGCCGGTTGATTGTCTCCCGTTCCACGCTGCCGTACTGCTCCAAAACTCGCCAGCGTTGCTCGCTCTTTGCAAGCGAGATTATGCTGCCTACTTTCACCCGCGGATCGCGAGGAATCCAGCAGACCATCCGTTCGTTACCGCTGGCGAGTTTTGTCTGTACCAACCGCATGAAAACCTCAAACTGGAGCGGTGAACCGGACTCGAACCGGTGTATGCGATCTGGCAGAACGCCGTACTAGCCGCTGTACGATCACCGCGCTGGCCGAACAGGCTTCGAACCTGCAACCCCCTGAGTCAAAGTCAGGTGCGCTTCCAGTTGCGCCATCGGCCATCAATTCGTCCCCCGCGCCGGGGCAACAACATCCCAGCCTTACAGCGCCGCCGCTTCACTACAGCAGCGGGCGAGAACTTACCGGGCTACCGTCGTGGTCGGCATCCGGATTTCTCCGTAGCCCGCAAGCACACCCACGCCAGCGACTCAAACTGGCTGGGGAGGCAAGCATCGAACTCGCAACCTCTGCGTTCAGAGCGCAGCGCTCTCGCCAATTGAGCTACTCCCCAAAAACTGGCTCACGAGGTCTGACTCGAACAGACACCTTGCTGGTTAACAGCCAGCCGCTCTGCCTTTAAGCTACTCGTGAATAACTTCCCTACATGCAAGAACCCCGGCTTTCTTTCGTCGGCCGGGGTCCTTTAGTTTTTGCTAGTTTTCTGAGCAAAAAATGTCAGGTCCGAGCCGCGCCGCTACCCTGATGCGTTTGTGGCGCATTCGCGGTAAACGGTCGATTTGTGGCTCGGAAATTCTTCATGGCATCCTCAAAGTAGCGCAGGTTTTGCCGATTGTCAAGGACTAAGTTTCCAGTTTCTACCCATTCGTCCTCGAAGGCCCCGTCTTCCTTGACGCGGATCCGCCGCTCGATCCGACGAAAGACGGTGACCGATTCTCCGTTCGCGGCGGTGTCGATGCCCATGTGGTAATACTGGGCCGCGAGGTAACTTGCGCCAGCGTTACGCAGCCAAGGGTTCTGCGTCGGCTTGAGCAACATCGCCGGCTTGAGCAATTCCTTCACGCCGCCCACTGCGGCCAGTGCGCCAGCGGCTCCTGCGCTGGCCAAGAATCTGCGTCTGTTCATCTGTCCTCCCGTTGCTGGCTATCATAGCGCAGTTGCAAAACAGAGTGCAGAATTATTTCTCTTGACTTTGTTCGCTGATTGAGCGAACATTGCGAACATTATGTGGCGCAAGGAAGATGTAGTCGAAATGCTGAAGAAGGACCAGGGTGATCGCACCCTGCGCGCCTACGCTACGGCCGTCGGATGTTCAGCCTCCTACCTGCACGACGTCTATAACGGCCGGCCCATGGCCATGCCGCAGTCGTAATAGTCATGTCCGCCGTAGATTCTCATCTTCGCTCTTGATTTTGGCGCCAGCGACGGGAGTTAAACCCGCATGGTCTGCAGTGACAGTGCAGTGCCTTATCGGTCGGCCACGCCGGCTTGTTAGTTGGTTGCGGGAGCCGGATTTGCACCGACGTCTATTGGTTATGAGCCAATCGTATGACCTACGCTACCATCCCGCTTCGGAGCGCCACTGAGCAAGCTCAATGGCGACGAGCAACTTCAGAGTTGCCAACTACCTCTGTTCGTGGACATTTAAGGGGTCCGTCTTGAATGGAGGTGAAGTCATCCAGACCCGTAGATGACTGTACTACGGTTGCAGGAAAAAGCGCAACATAATTCTGCGCTTCCCTACATCTTGATCGTGGTGCTGCTTTCTGGTGGGCACTGCGGAAGTTGTTCCAGGTCATCACCAAGCGTGCTGTTCTCGTTGTACTTCGACAAGTAGATATGCCACGACGGCCAGCCGTTTTCCATCCGTTCGAGTGCGCCGGCCCATGCGGCTTCCATCGTGTCGTAGAAGGTCTGATTCGCGCTTACGACGAGGTACTGGCCACCGGCCACGTTCGGAGGGATGTCCTCGCCCAGAATGACGAAGCCCATCTTTCCAACCTTGTGCGCGTGGGCGTTGGGGTAGTTGGCCGCGACGCGGTTGGCGGCTGCGAGGGAGGCTCTCTGTTTGACGAAATCGGGGTCGCAGACGTGCGGTGCCCATTCCGAATTCGGATAAATCGGACCCGTTGGATTGGTGAAGGCGGTTCCGCCCCATTCGCTTCCCATGCGGACAATCTGGATACCGCAGTTTTCGCAACTGTAGGGGCCGTAGTACGTGATTCTGCTTGACCTGAAGCTAATTGGTGTCATTCGCATTCTCCTTGCGTAAGTAGGCCGGTTGCCCGGCTCGCAAAGAGAATAGCACGGAATCTAGTTCACGTAGCTGTCAGGCCCACACGCCGCGCGCCGCGGTGGGAAGTTGCGGTGCATGTAGCTCTCGAAGCGGACATGCGACCGGCGCACCGCCTCGGCGTACTCCTTTTCCTGCTCCTCGGTAACATCGATCGAACCGTCGGCCTTGCGTGGCAGGTGGGGGGTGTAAAACTTGATCCCTCCCTCCATCGCATTGCGGACTCCAGGCTGGTGGATATAGACCTTGTACCGTTTGTCGCTCGGCTTAATTTCCACCACTTCGCTGCGCTCTGCGTCCTCTGGTGCCGTAGCCGACTCGTGCACCAGGCGGAAGAAGTCCTCGGGATGCAGGGATCCGCAGAAGCTACATACTCGGTCGCCGTTTGACTTGTGCTTCTCCCAGCGGTCTTGGCCCTCCTCAAG
>DAIDGW010000243.1 GCA_027452245.1 Acidobacteriaceae bacterium | reverse complement strand
GTGATGCACGGCACAGTTGCAGAATTCAGATCATCAGGCTGTGAATAGTTGAGCCGTGCGCTTTACAATCGGTCGGCGATGTCAGAAGAAATTCTCAGCCTTGTGCCTCCTGATGCGGATCGGCGTGTCTGCTACGGACCGGACGCAAATCAATTTATCGATTTGCGTTTTCCGAAATCTGGCGGGCTTCACCCGCTTGCCATCATGATCCATGGGGGTTTCTGGCGCGCAAAATACGATCTGGTTCACACCGGACACATGTGCGCTGCGCTGGCTGCACGCGGCGTTGTTTCCGCGAATCTCGAATACCGCCGCGTAGGAAATGAAGGCGGGGGATGGCCGAACACGATTCTGGATATTCGCGCGGCGTATTCTTTCTTGCGGGATAACGCGAAGAGCTACGATCTGGATTCCAATAAAGTTGTGGTCGTGGGCCACTCCGCGGGAGCACAGTTGGCGCTTTGTCTGGCCGCAGAGGAGCCTGCGATTAGCGGGGTGATCTCATTGGCGGGTGTCATCGATCTGCAACGTGCATATGAGATGCATCTATCGAACGACGCTGTCGTAGAGTTCTTGCGCGGCAAGCCTTTTGAAGTTCCGGATTATTACCGGGCAGCTGATCCCATGCAGTTAACAATCGCGAAGGGGCGACAAGTGGTTGTCCATGGGACTGCCGATCCGTTTGTGCCTCCGGACTTCAGCCGCGATTATGTTGCGAGGAAGAAAGGAACCAAGGAGCAAGTTGAGTTGCTGGAGATTGCAGATGCCGATCATTTTGACTTGATCGATCCCAGGAGAAGCGCATGGATGCAGGTCGAGCGCGAGATTCTCAAGCTGCTGTCGCGCAATCACTCAACCTTGTCGTCCCGGTGCGGCCCAGTCTAGAATTGCACAGCAGCTTTCGATAACCGGTTACCCAATCCAAGACCAATCCGCTGCCCAGATACCTTCATGTCTTCCCAACGGTGACGCGCAGTGTCGCATGCTGTTCGAAAACAGCCTTGACGGGATCATGCTGACGGCCCCGGACGGCAGAATTCTGGATGCCAATCCGAGTGCTTGCCATATGCTTGGCCGGAGCCGCGACGAAATCATCCAGGGCGGCCGGGCGGGAGTCATCGACGTTTCCGATCCCTTTTTCCGGGGTTGCTTGAAGAACGCGCACGGGAAAGACTCACGGCGAGGTCCGGCCAAGCGCAATGACGGAAGCATATTTCCGATTGATATTTCTTCGGTGGTGTTTCGGGACGGGGAAGGAAATGCGAGGACTTGCATCATTCTCCGCGATGTCAGCCGCCGCAAAGCCGCCGAGAGCGAACGAGATCGGCTTATCGCAGAATTGCAGGACGCCTTGAAAAGAGTGAAGCTGCCAGTGGACTGTTGCCGATTTGCGCTGCCTGCAAAAAAATACGAGATTCCGAGGGAAACTGGCAACACGTCGAGCTTTACATCAGGAATAACTCCAATGCCGAGTTCACGCACGGCATTTGTCCGGAGTGCCGCGAAAGGCTTTACCCCGGAAAATAAGCTGTAGATTTGCAAAGGGGTTCCCGCGCACGCCGCCATCTATTGGGCGGCGACAACCATCAGAGTGGCGTCATCCTGGAAGTGACTGGCACAGAATTCTGTAACCTGGGCCACCAAGATTCGATTCAAGGCACAGGCGGATTCGCTGTTCCTTTTCACGATGGTGGCTAATTGCGCTTCACCAAATTCTTCGCCGTTCCGGCCGCATACTTCTGTAATGCCGTCGGTGAACAGAAGCAGCTTATCGCCGGAAGCAATGGTCACCTTTTCATTGACATACTTCCATGCCGGAAAGACTCCCAAGACGGCGCCATTCGTGGGCAGCTGCCGGGTCGTATTGCCGGACACGAGAAGCGGGCCGGGATGTCCCGCGTTGCAATATTCCAGCGTGCGCCGGTCTGCGTCGAGAATTCCGTAAAAGAAGCTGACGAATTTTCCGGCATCGATGTTCCCGCACAGCACGCTATTCACCCGGCTGCAAACATGGGCCGGAGCTTCAGTCTCTCGGGCGAAGGCGCGCACGGTCGCCTGCACGCTGGCCATCAGCAGCGCAGCAGAAACTCCCTTTCCCGCAACGTCGGCAATGCAAATGGCGAGGCGATGTTCGCCAAGTCGCAGGGCATCAAAATAGTCGCCGCCCACGACACGCGCGGGCAGCCATGAGGTGGCTACTTCGAACCCGGGGATTTGCGGGATTTCTTTGGGCAGCAACGATTCCTGGATTTCCCGGGCCCGTTCCAGTTCCTGCTCTTGGATTTCCAACTGTGCCGAGGTGAGTTCGATCGAATGCTGCAGCTCAAGATTTCGACGCTCCAGCCGTTCCCTGGTCTCGACATAGAGGAACGACATCACTCCATATACCGCCACGGCGAGGGATGGAAATTTCCAACCTGTTCGGATCAAGTGCCCGGCCGATTGCGGCGTGGGTGGAGCAAGCCATGCCACCAGAACGCTTGAGAGTACATATGCAACAGGACCCACGACGATCAAAGTCGCCAAAAAGATGAGCCACTTGAGCGGAGATGGCTGCCGGGAGAAGCGGCTTCGAATGTAGTGCATGGGCGTGGTTAGCAGATTCCCTAAGCAAAGCGCATAGAGAATCACCGTGGCTGGATTGACCGGCTGCCCGATGGCCCAGAAGACGGCGGCGATGATGGCAGCCACGCTTAAATAGATCGCTTGTTGGCGCACGAGGCGCATCAGGAGGGATGACTCCGAAATTCCCACTTTACTCATCCCTCCTAAGTTCTTACAAAGGACGGTTTCTCTTCAGTGATCCTTGTCACATGAAGCGCTTTCAATCATCGCGTCGGCGGCAATCCCGTATAATTTCCGGTCACCTGGAGAGATCCCTTGCCCTTTGACGACCTCCGCCAATGGATTGCCGCGCTCGAGCGCGCAGGCGAGCTGCGCCGGATCAAAACCGAAGTCGATCCTGTTCTCGAAATTGCAGAAATCACCGACCGTGTGAGCAAGGTGCATCTGCAGGGACAGACCACGCCGACGGCTCAGGCCGGCGGCCCGGCGCTTCTATTTCAAAACGTCAAGGGTTATCCAGGCGCGCAGGTCCTGATCAATCAATTCGGCGCCGAATCGCGGATGAAGCTGGCGTTAGGCGTGAAATCGCTGGACGAGATCGCCGACCGTATCCGCATGTTCATGGATGTGAAATCGCCGCAGGGATTTCTCGACAAGATCAAAATGCTGCCCATGCTCGCCGAGGCAGGAAAATTCTTTCCGCGAACGGTATCGAGCGCCCCCTGCAAGGAAGTGATCAAGCACGATAACTTTTCGTTGCTCGATTTTCCCGTCCTGCAGTGCTGGCCCAAAGATGGCGGGCGCTTCATCACCTTGCCGTGCGTGGTGACGCGAGACCCGAACACCGGCAAGCGCAATGTAGGGATGTACCGCATGCAGGTGTATGACGGGCGCTCGACCGGCATGCATTGGCAACGCCAGAAAGTTGCAGCGGAACATTATCGGGAGATGCTGCGACGGGGCGCGGGAGGAAGCGAAAGGGAAAGATCTGCGGCGGTCGATATCATGGCTCGGACCTCCGGCGGATCGCAGTTGATCGAGGGCAAAATGCCCGCGGGCAAAATGGAGGTCGCGGTCGCCATCGGAACGGATCCGGCGGTGACCTTTTCGGCGATCGTTCCCGCTCCGCCGGACATTGAGGAATATCTGATTGCTGGTTTTCTGCGCGGAGCGCCAGTCGAACTGGTGAAGTGCGAGACCGTCGATCTCGAAGTTCCTGCCGGCAGCGAAATCGTGCTCGAAGGCTACGTGAATCTGGACGAACTGCGCACCGAGGGACCCTTTGGCGATCACACTGGTTTCTATTCGCTGGAAGACCTCTATCCCGTCTTCCATGTCACGTGCATCACGCATCGCAAAGACCCGGTTTATGCGACGACGATCGTGGGCAAACCGCCGCAGGAAGATGCCTACATGGGCAAGGCGGTTGAGCGGATTTTCCTGCCGCTGATGAGGCTCACAATCCCCGAACTGGTCGACGTCAATCTGCCGATCGAGGGCGTGTTCCACAACCTGATGATCGTCTCGATCCGGAAATCGTATCCGGGGCAGGCGCGCAAGGTGATGAATGCGATCTGGTCGCTGGGGCAGGCGATGTTCACAAAATGCATTGTTGTGGTGGATGAAGATGTTGACGTGCAGAATCTCGCCGAGGTCACCTTGAAGCTGTTCAACAATATTGATCCCCAACGCGACATTCAATTCACGATGGGGCCCGTGGATTCGCTCGATCACGCCAGCCGCTATCCCGATTTCGGGTCGAAGATGGGGATTGATGCGACTCGCAAGTGGCCGACGGAAGGCTTCACGCGCCCGTGGCCGGACGAGATCGTAATGGATGCGAAGACCAGGTCGCTGGTGGACAGTAAGTGGAAGGCGCTGGCGAAAGAACTTGGGCTCCCGTAAGGGATGAGCTTTAATCCTCCGAGATTCCTAAATAACCGCTGCACCGTAGGACCGGCAGGCGCGGATATTTGGGAAAGGCCGGGTCGGTGAAGGAAAGTCCGCACTGGTAGAAAGTGGATCCGCGGTCGGACTCGAGGCGGCGCATGTGGTGGCAGGTGGCGCAGAGCCCGACCGGGTTTATCTTGAACTCCCGGCCGTTGCCTTGCTTTTCATTGGACACTCCTGCATTCTGTCACACGCAATCCGATCTGTGAGGAGCCGATGCCGATCGAATTTCGTGCCACGCTGTGGTCGCCCATGGAAGGCAAAGGGTGGACCTTTGCCACAATGCCGAAATCCGCAAGCGAAAAGCTGCCTGCTCGCGGACGCGTGGCAATCAAGGGCACGATCAACGGATTCTCGTTTCGGACTTCAGCGTTTCCCGATGGCAAGGGCAGCCACAACATTCAGATCAACGGCGGCATGCGCGAGGGCGGGAAAGTCACGGTCGGCAAAACAGCAAGCTTTTCGATTGAGCCGGCCAGCGATGCTATGAAAGTGGAGGTTCCGGCGGATTTGCAGGCGGCATTGAAGAAATCTGCGAAAGCCTCGGCGCAGTGGGAGTCCATTACTGACAAAGCACGGGCGGAGTGGGCTGGCTGGATCACTTCGGCGAAGAGGGAAGAGACACGCGCCTCGCGAGTGGCGAAAGCGATCGAGCGGCTCGGGAAGGGCGACAAGCGCCCGAGCGATTAAGCATATCTTTTACGCGATTCTGCTGTCACTGCCGCCGCCGCTCGGCCATTTCTCTGGAAACCTGCGCCTTTTCTTCTGTCGAGAGGATGCGATCTGCCAACGGGAACAGCGTGTGATCTTCGAATTCGATGTGCGTCTTGTAAATGGCCGCAAGCTGGCTCACGCAATCCTGAAATTGCCGCCGGTCCTCTGGATTAAGCTCAGAATTATTCAACCAGCGCGCGCCGAGCAGGGCTATTTTCGCGTGCAGTAAGTCTGCGCGGCGGTGATCCTCCTCCAATCGGGTCATATCACCGAAGGCTTGCCGAACCTCATCCGACTTGTTTTGTCGAAGCCTGGGGAACAACGATTCCTCTTCGTCCGCCGTGTGTTTGGGAGCGGCTTCGCGAAAATACCGAAGCGCCCGTTCGAGCCCGGCGTGCTCACTGTCAGACAATCGGCCGCTCGCGGTGGCAGCAACCCGCTGAAGGCTTCCAAGAAACATTTCAATGCGGCGATGGCAATCGGACATCAGCCGAGTGGTGTCATCGAAATGGGGAGATTGGGCTCCGATCTGCACTGGCATAAGTTCAGTATCCCGCAAGATGACAAGGATTGCATGAAGCAGGCTTGGCGGTACCGGGCGCGTTCCGCAATTTCCACAGATTTTTCGATATACTGAAGAAGCATGCCGGTCCTGAAAAACATTGCTGCCATCGCGAAGGGAATGAGCATCACCTTCGGCGAGATGTTCCGCCCGACGATTGTCGAGAACTATCCCGATGGTAAGGGGCCTCTGCGCGGAGCCCGCATTGAAGCCCGCTTCCGCGGAGCGCACGTTTTGCAGCGCGACGAAAATGGACTGGAAAAGTGTGTCGCCTGCTTCCTGTGTGCCGCGGCGTGCCCGTCGAATTGCATTTATATTGAGGCCGCCGAGAACACTGCCGAGAATCGCGTGAGCGGAGCCGAGCGCTACGCCAAGGTCTACAACATCGATTACAACCGCTGCATTTTCTGCGGATACTGCGTGGAGGCTTGCCCGACGGATGCGATTACCCACGGGCACGGTTTCGAGCTGGCGACATTCAACGCCAGCAATCTGATTTACCGCAAGGAGATGATGCTGGCCCCCCGGCCAGCACATATGGGAGCCAATATCGTGTTCAATCAGGCCGACGTGGACGGCGGCGCTCCCAAGGAAATGGTTCCCGGCAGTTAAGCGGCGAGCAGCAGTTCAAGTTACAATCACGCCGGTCCCGTGGACCGGCGTTTGTGTATGGGGACAGTCGTTGGCCGGCATTGGTGGGCTGACCAATGCTGCAGACTGACGACGAACGGCCCAGTGACGAACGGCTATTTTCATGGCTGACTTTCTAAAAACCGTGAAGGAACGCGTCGTGATCTACGACGGCGCGATGGGGACGAACATTCACAAGCGCAACCCCACGCTCGATGATTATTGGGGAAAGGAAAATTGCAGCGAAGTTCTGGTGCTGAGCCGCCCCGATATTATTCGCGAGATCCACGCGGATTTCTTCCGCGTGGGTTGCGACGTGGTGGAAACCGATACGTTTGGCGGAACGCGGATCGTTCTGGCGGAGTTCGATCTCGGCGACCGTACTCGCGAAATCAATATCAAAGCGGCGCAGTTGGCCCGCGAAGTCGCCCAGCAGTTCTCAACCAAAGAGAGGCCCCGTTTCGTTGCCGGATCGATGGGACCCTCGACCAAACTTCCTTCGCTGGGGCACATTTCGTCCGACGACATGATTGCCGCCTATGAGGAGCAGGCTGCCGCGCTGATTGAGGGCGGAGTTGATGTGCTCCTGGTCGAGACCTGCCAGGATTTGCTGCAGGCCAAACTGGCGACGATCGGCGTTCTGGATGCTCTGCGCAAGGCGGGCAAGCGGATTCCGGTTACGGTGCAAGTCACGTTGCAGGAATCGGGAACGATGCTGCTCGGTACCGAAATCGGAGCGGCGCTCACCGCGCTGGAACCGCTCGACATCGACATCATCGGCCTGAACTGCGCCACCGGGCCGAAGGAGATGAACGATGCCGTCCGGCATCTGGCGCTGTACTCGACCAAGGAAGTTTCCGTGCTTCCTAACGCCGGCCTGCCGGTCAATGAAGGCGGCCACGCTGTCTTCAAGCTGACCCCGCAGGAACTCGCCGAATATCACAAGCATTTCGTGCAGGATTACGGTGTGCGCGTGGTGGGCGGATGCTGCGGCACGAGCCCCGAGCATCTGAAGGCCGTTGTGGATGCGGTTGCGAACGTCGAACCGGCGAAGCGGGAAGTGAAGCGTACCGCGGCGGCTTCGAGCGCGTACACGTCGGTTCCGCTCGATCTTGATCCCAAGCCGCTCATCGTCGCAGAAGAAATGAACACGACGACGCGCGTCGAGCACTTCCGCAATCTGGTGCGTGGAAAGAAATACGACGAGATCCTTGCGCTGGCAAAAAAGCTGGTCAACGACGGATCGCACATGCTCGATCTTTGCTGTGCCATCGTGGGCGAAGACGAGAAGGGATACATCTCGACGATCCTGGAAAAGATCGCGACGCGAGTGCCGGCGCCGATTCTCGTGGATTCCACCGAGGCCGATGTGGTGGAGGAGGCGCTGAAGCGCATTCCCGGAAAAGCGATCATCAATTCCATCAATCTGGAAGACGGCGAGAAGCGGACGTCGAAAGTTCTGCCCATGGCGAAGCGCTATGGCGCCGCCGTCATCGCGCTCACCATCGATGAAGATGGCATGGCGCTTACGGCCGAGAAAAAGGTTGCGATTGCGCACCGGATTTTCGATCTCGCGACGAAAAAATATGGGATCGATCCGAGCGACATCATCTTTGACGCCCTGACGCTGCCGATCTCTACCGGCCAGGAAGAATATCGCACCGCCGGAATCGAGACGCTGCAAGCGGTCGAGCGCATCAAGAAGGAATTGCCCGAGGTCAAGACGATTCTCGGCGTCAGCAACATTTCTTTTGGGCTCGATGCTTATCCGCGGCGCGTGCTGAATTCCGTGTTCATGCATGAAGCCGTCGATCACGGCCTCGACATGGCCATCGTGAATTACACGAAGATTTATCCCCTGTACAAGATTCCGCAGGAGGAAGTGGATCTCGCCCGCAAGCTGATCTTCCGCGACCGATCTGCCGGAGATCCGCTGCAGGTTTACATGGCGCATTTCGCCGGAATGAAAGGCAAGCCTGCGGCTTCAACGACCGCGCATGTCGACACGCTCTCGGTAGAAGACAAGCTGAAGTTCGCCATCATTAACGGTGAAAAATCAGTTGGCGAAGGAGCAAATAAAAAGAGTCTCGAACAGCTGTTAGAAGATGCGCTCGCCAGCTACTCTCCCCTCGAACTGATCAACACCGTGCTGCTCGACGGCATGAAAACCGTTGGAGATCTGTTCGGCGCGCGCAAAATGCAACTGCCGTCAGTGCTCGATTCCGCCGGAGTCATGAAGCAGGCCGTCGCCTATCTCGAACCCAAGATGGAGAAAAAGTCCGGCTCGCAGAAAGGCACGATCGTGCTGGCGACCGTGAAGGGCGATGTGCACGACATCGGGAAGAACCTGGTCGATATCATCCTGTCGAACAACGGATTCAAAGTCATCAACCTGGGCATCAAGCAACCCGGCGACTCGATCATTAAGTCGGCGCAGGAGCACAAGGCGGACGCGATCGGCCTGAGCGGGTTGCTGGTGAAGTCCACGCTGGAGATGAAGTACGTGATTCAGGATCTGGAGCGGCAGAAGCTCGAATTTCCCGTGATCTGCGGAGGCGCAGCGCTGACGCGCAAATATGTGGAAGACGATCTGCGGCGGGAATACGCGAATGCCGTTTTCTATGCCGGCGACGCTTTCGACGGCCTCCACATCATGGAGGACCTGATCACGACTGACGGAGTTCGCGATACCCGTCTGCACGAAGGCCGAACCGTGAAGGAGTACGCGAAGGCCGCTGCAGTGGATGAAGAAGGCGGCCCGGTTTTCGCGGAGCGCAGTCCCATCGTCACCGACGCGCCAAATATTCCTGCACCGCCGTTTTGGGGAGTGCGCGTCCGCAAAGATTACGATCTGCGCGAAGTTTTTCAATACATCAACGAGACTGCGCTCTTTAAAAATCAGTGGCAGCTGAAGACGGCGTCGCAGTCGGATTATGTGCGGCTGGTCGAAGAGAAGTTTCGCCCCATCAAGAAGCGGCTGGAAGAAGAAGTGATTGCGTCAGGATTGTTCCAGCCTGCGGTGGTCTGGGGATACTTCCCCGCGCAGGCCGAAGGCAATGATGTCGTTGTGTATGAAGCGCCGCTGGCCCAGGAAGGGCGGCCATGCGGCGTACGCTGGGATAAGACGATTCCTGAGAAGTTGCGCTTTACCTTCCCGCGGCAGCGCGAAGGCCGGCGCCTCTGCATCTCTGACTTCTTCGCGCCAAAGTCATCCGGCAAAATGGACGTGATCGGGCTGTCTCTGGTGACGATTGGTCCGAAAGCCTCGGCCGAAACGCAGCGCCTGTTCGAGGGCGGCGAGTACACGAAATATCTCTACCTGCATGGACTCAGCGTCGAAACCGCTGAAGCGCTGGCGGAATTGCATCACAAGAAGGTGCGCGAAGAGTTGGCCATCGCGGGAGAAGACTCCCAGGAAATCCGCGACTTGTTCCATCAGAAATATCGCGGGTCGCGCTACTCGTTCGGATACCCAGCCTGTCCGAACCTGGAAGATCAGACGAAGTTATTTGTGCTGCTTAAGCCGGAAGAAAATATCGGCGTACGCCTGACCACCGGATTCCTGCTTGAGCCCGAACAATCCACCTCGGCGATCGTGGTTCACCATCCTGCCGCGAAATACTTTGTGGTGTGAGCTTTCAGAAGCTAAGCCGCTATCTTCAGTGACGTAAGCAGAAAAGCAGATTCCTCGCTGTGCGGAAATGACAATGTTCAGCAACCCCGGCCCGCGAAAGCCGCATCCATGCTGCATGATCCGCAAACTGAAATCGGGAGAGTATCGACTCTACTCGCGGAAGAAGAATGCGAAGACCGGCAAACGGCGTAACCTGGGAACGTTCAGTTCTCTAACTGCCGCGAAGAAACACGAGCGCGCCGTGCAGTTCTTTAAGCGCGCCGGATAAGACCGAGGATCCAGGCCACCATTAGCGCAGGAATACGTGGGCTGCGTCGGAGACGTGAATCTCCGATTTGCGTCGTGTGCCGTTGGCCAGGTTGTAGACCACAAGGGCGTGTTCTTCGATGAGCAGCAATTCCTTCTCGTTGATCCAGCCCACCAGATTCGCGTGCGGCAAGAACGCGACCCGCCGCGGAGATTCCTGTGCGGTCTTCACTTCGACGGCCGGCAATTCAGCCAGAGATTTGCGGATTTTGGCCGACTCGTCAGGGCTGGCTTCGCCATTTTCTGACAACTGAATTGGTTGATTCGCTCCGGCTGTGGCCGCGATTGTCATTGCGACATGCGCCAGGTCCGGCGACAGTGCCGCGTTGGAGGTGTAAAAACTCACGTCGTAATCGGGATTGTTGAAACTCTCGCGTTCATCGAAGACGGAAATTGTTTTTCCCGCCGTCACCAACAGCATCTGGTCGTCGCTGGCGTTCGACCATCCGCAGCAGCCTGTATCAGGGATCGCTTCCAGAACTGCCTTTCCATCTGAACTCGCGTCCAGCACATGTTCAAGAGGCGTGCTGAATGGTGTTTCGATCCACTTTCCGCTCACCTGGACATATCGCGCGCTGGACTGGTATATCGTTGCCGTCTGTCCCGTAGTAACCGCGCTTACGAGGAAGAACTTGCCTAATCCCGAAGGGGGCACCCACACCTGCTCATAGGGACAAGTCTCGTCGCACGATCCGGTCTTGCAGCGGCAATCCGGCAATTTTCCGGATGCCACCTCCTGCCGATTTTCCTGATTCAGATCCGTCTCCCACGCCTGCCAGTTGGTCGCGGTTGAGAGATCGACGGTATCGCGCTGCAGGCGCTTTGCCTGGTTCGCAAACCAGAAAAGATGTTGTCCATCGGCGGCCAGGTAAGGCATCGGTCCTAACTCGTGGATCGCCTCATCCGATCCCTCCTGTGTGATCGTGCGGCTCACACCCTGGTCGAACGTCTTTGCCGCGTGCCCCTCCTCAATCCATACTTGGTGGGGAGCAGTCGCATCGCTTTCAGAAATTGGCAACGCGATCGAAGGAGCGAACAACATTTCTCCATTGGCGATGATGATGAAATTCTGCGGATTTTTAAATGCATCGGGCGGAACTTTTACCGTCTGCTTCGCCGCGAATGTCGTGGCGTCGTATTCGCTGACCTGGCCCGGCCGCAGCACCCAGATATTTGGCGTTTGCGCCCCGACCGGAAGGGCCAGCAGGATGCAATAGCACCAGCAGTAAACAAGTTTTCTCATTTCAGATCCTCATTGTAGAACGTCCGCCGCCGGTCCTTTCCGCGTACAATGGAACCACGCCGCTCATCTTGCCGGTGTACTCAAAATACATTGCTATGACGACCACGCACCCGACTCGTCCCCTCATTTCCAAAGAAACCCTGGCCGTTCCCTTGACCACCGAGGGTTACAGCGTACTGCATCAGATGATGCGGTTGAAACGCTCCGCCTGGCGCGCGTTGCCCGCGGCCGAGAAATCTGAGATCGCCGCCGAAGCCGCTTCCGCGCTCGGAGCGATGGAGAAGAATTCCAAGGGACAATCCGCGCTCTACTCGCTCCTCGGCCACAAGGGCGATTTGATGCTGATCCACTTTCGCGAGTCGTTTGCCGACCTGAATCAGGCCGAATTGACGCTGGCGAATCTTCGCCTCAATGATTATCTTGAGCCGGCCACGTCATATCTTTCCATCATCGAGCTTGGGCTCTATGAATCGACGCTGAAGATCTACAAAGAACTGACCGATCAGGGTATCGTGCCGCACTCCGACCAGTGGAAGGCGGAAATTGAATGCAAGCTCGGACGCCATAAAGAAGCCATGCATCCGCGGTTATTTCCGGAAATCCCGCCGAATCGTTACGCCTGCTTTTATCCCATGGATCGCCGCCGCGGCGAAGATAAGAACTGGTACACGCTGCCCATCGAAGAGCGCGCCCGCCAGATGAACGAGCATGGATTGGTCGGCCGCCGCTATGCGGGAGAAGTCAAACAGATCATTACCGGATCGATCGGTTTCGATGATTGGGAGTGGGGCGTCGATCTTTTTGCTGACGATCCGCTCGTGTTCAAGAAGCTCATCTATGAAATGCGTTTCGACGAAGTCAGCGCCGTGTATGCGCTATTTGGCCAGTTTTACGTTGGCATTCGCGTTGCCGCGGCCGGACTCGAAACGCTGCTGAACGGGGAACTGCCGAAGTAGTGCCGGAGTTCAAGGGTTCGTTATGGATTCACTTCGTCCGCTCAGGGTCCTGGGATTTCTTCTTTGCCTCTGCTTTACCATGCACGCGTCTGCGGTCTCGTTTCATCATCGGCCGCTGCAAATCTATTTCATCGATGTGGAAGGCGGGCAATCGACGCTGTTTGTCAGCCCGTCCGGCCAGAGTCTGCTGATCGATGCGGGCTGGAACGACGATCGTGATACCAATCGCATTCTTGCCGCGGCGCAAGATGCCGGCATTCGCAAGCTGGATTACGTCATCATCACGCACTACCATGCGGATCACGTCGGTGGAGTTCCAAAACTCGCGGCGCGCATCCCCATCGGCACGTTCATCGATCATGGTGAGAACCGCCAGAACTCCGATGACGTCGTGAAGCTGCGGCAGGCTTATCAGCAGGTTCTGGACTCAGGCAAATCCAAACGCATTGTGGCGCAGCCCGGGCAAGTCCTGCCCATCCAGGGCATTCGCGTCATGATCGTAACTGCGGATGGAAATGTTATCGATCATCCTGTTCCCGGGGCGGGGGCCGATAACCTTGCGTGCAAAAGCAATTCGTATCCCGCCGACGCCACGGAAAATGCTCGTTCTGTGGGAATGGTCATCACATTCGGGAATCTGCGGATTCTCGATCTCGGCGACCTTACCCGCGACAAGGAACTCCAGTTGATGTGCCCGCAGAATAAGCTGGGCAAGATGGATATCTTCGTCGTTTCTCATCATGGATTAGACCAGAGCGATAGTCCCGAACTGGTCGATGGCATCACGCCGCGCGTTGCCATCATGAATAACGGTGCGCGCAAAGGCGGCAGCCCGGATGTCTGGGATATCATTGAAAAATCTCCCGGCCTGGGCAATCTCTGGCAGTTGCACTTCGCCGAAGCAGCTGGACCGGAGCACAACGTTTCGGATGAATTTATTGCCAATCCCGAAGGTCCGGATGCCGGAGAGTATCTGAAAATCACTGCCCAGTCTGACGGCAGCTTCGAAGTGTTCAATTCGCGGACGAAGAAAGCCAAACGTTACGAAGCCATTCCGCAGGACGACTAAGCAGACTCTGCATTTCCCTGGATCGACAGGCAAGGCAGCAGGTTCCTCGACTTCGCGTCAGCTCCGCTGCAGCTCCCGCGGGGATAAAACCTGACATTCGACTGAAGCCAACGGCCGTCAGCTAAAACGCATCGATGCCCGTGACGCTCTGCCCGATGATCAGCGCATGCACGTCGTGCGTGCCTTCATAGGTCTTTACCGATTCCAGGTTCATCATGTGCCGCATGATCGGATAGTCGTCGGCCACGCCGTTTGCGCCCAGAATGTCGCGGGCCATGCGGGCACACTCGAGGGCCATCCAGACGTTATTCCGCTTGGCCATGGAGATATGCTGGTGTTCCACCTTGCCGGCGTCTTTGAGTCGTCCGACCTGCAGCACCAGCAGTTGTGCTTTCGTGATTTCGCTGATCATCCAGACCAGCTTTTCCTGGATGAGCTGGTGTGACGCGATAGGTTGATCGCGCCATTGTTTCCGCACCTGCGAATATTGCAGCGCCGTGTCGTAGCACGACATGGCCGCTCCCACGGCGCCCCACGCGATTCCATAGCGGGCCTGGTTCAGGCACATCAGCGGAGACTTCAAGCCTCCCGACTTTGGCAGCAGGTTCGATTCCGGAACATGAACGTCCTGCATGGACAAGCCAGAAGTGACGGACGCGCGCAGGGACCACTTGCCATGAATGTCGTCGGCCTTGAATCCGGGGCGGTCGGTTTCCACCAGGAAGCCGCGAATGCGGTCATTCTCATTCTCGACTTTGGCCCAGATGACGGCGACATCGGCGATCGTTCCCGAGGTGATCCACATCTTTTCGCCATTGAGGATGTACTCGTTGCCCACTTTTTTCGCCCGCGTCCGCATTCCTCCCGGGTTCGATCCGAAGTCCGGCTCGGTCAAGCCGAAGCAGCCCAGCTTTTCGCCTTTCTGCATGGGCGGCAGCCATTTCTGCTTCTGTTCCTCACTGCCGAACTCGTAGATCGGATACATGCACAGGCCGGACTGGACGCTGACGAAACTGCGCACTCCGGAATCGCCGCGCTCCAATTCCTGTGTCATCAGGCCGTACTCGACGTTGCTCATGCCGGCGCATCCGTACTCCTTGATGGACGCGCCGAAGAAGCCAAGCTCTCCCATGGGCTGGATCAGTTCCTTCGGAAACCGCCCGTCGCGGTTGCACTGCTCGATGATGGGAATGAGGTTCTCCTCGATGAACTTCCGCGTGGTGTCGCGCACCAGGCGCTCTTCTTCGGTCAGCAGGGAATCGAACTGTATGAAATCGACACCGCGAAATTTGATGGCGGGCATGATGGTCTCCGTGATGAATTCAGGGGCCGCAAATCCGGGCTATCAAAAACTTCCAGACCGGGGCTGGTTTGCACCCGCAGGCCCGAAAAGCAGCAGGTGGGCAAACATATGACGGTAGCAGGAGGGGGAGAGCGGGGTCAACGGCAGGAGCGGAGGGTTCAGCACAGGGCTGGGGGCTGGCCCAGGTTTGTTTTCCTGCCTAGATTACCTCGAAATAGGCTGCCCCAGCCCTCGCGCTGTTCGAAGGCTGGGCGTTCCTGCTGCGGACCTCAGGTAATTTTTGATCGTGCGCACCGTCCCCTCGAACCCCTGAAGCATCGGGCGCGCACCCGGCACCAGTTCCAATGGACGAAACCATCCAGGTCCGTGGTGCCCACCTTTCGAACACCACGAAAGGTGAGGCAGCCGCTGCTTGTATAGGATTCGCAGATTCAAACCTGCGCCAGCCCCCCTTCGCTACCAGCCGCCCATCAGCCGCTCCGAGCCCGGTACAACGTCTTGATCATCTACAGCCAGCCCCCAGCGGTTCGTTCCACGAAATCGTCGCTGAGGGAAAGGAACATCGCCTCAACCATCGCGACGTGAAAATTCTTGCCTCATCCTAGGAAAGAGCCGCTTCTTTCTTCAGTCATGCCAACATTTCCGGCGTGTACCATCGTGGCAGCGGTCGAACAGCTTGAAAGCGATCTGATACGGGAGTGGGTAAGCGCGGGCGTGCGGAATGCTCGGGCCAAAGGAAGGCAATTTGACCGTGCGCGCCGCATCGTGAGTCAGGATGAACTCGTGTGGCTGAAGGCGGCGGGCTTCAGCCTCCGGCAGATCGCGGCAAAGCTAGGCGTGGGCCACAGTACTGCGTCCGCGATTTACCGCCCCAGTTCTTCCATTTGTCTGTACCGAGAGATCGCGCCGCCAGCGCTGAAAGGAGCGTACAAGCGAAAATGATGCTTCTAACGATAATTCCAAATTGGAACTCAATTGATTCGGTTCGAAGCGTCCACAGCGTTTTCGAGCTTGCCGGACTTGTATTTTTTGCTTTGCTGGTTGTGGCCGAGGCCTTTTCCCACAACTCGAAAGACGAGGGCAGAAAACATCTCTTAGACGCGATAGGCATATGGTTTTTCGCCATTGCCGTTATATGCGAAATCATCGCATACCCATATGGCCGGCGGAATGACGAACTATCTGCCCAAGTCATCGGTTCGTTGGACACGAAGGCGACCGATGCGGCTGGTAAGGCAACCCAAGCGTTGAATGACTCCAAGGACGCCGAGACGAAATCTGGTGATGCAGCAGACAAAGCGGGAAAGGCCTTGGGGAAAGTAGATTCTGCTAATCGCAGGGAGGCTATCCTAGAAAAGCAGACGAATGCCCTTGATGAGAGGATTAGGCAAGCCAAGGCTTTCGCAGATATCGCGCTTGCTAGAACACATCCACGAGCATACCGCATGGATGCGAAGAAATTCATCGATAAACTCAAAGGAGTGGCACCTTTCAACGTGGAGATTCGATATAAGCCAGAGGATGCCGAGGCATATGGCCTAGCGGAAAAAATTGCCCAAGCGCTCGGGAAGGGGTTTGACGGGACTGGTAAAGATGGCCTCGGCTGGAATGTAGTCGGACCGTTGCCTCTGAGAGATAGGCCGAGGTTTTTTCCGAGCGGCACACGGGATGTTCCCCCGTCTACGTTTTTTGCTGCCGGGTTCGCATACGGCGGAGGATTCGAAGTCGGCGGGGTGCCAACGGAACCCAATTCCGGTGCTCCAGTATGGAAATTGTCGGACGCTATGGACGCTGCGGGGATCCACTTTATGTGGATCAACCAGGAGGTTAATCTTCCTGCGAACACAGTGCGCGTGATCGTTCTTGCACAGTTCGATTGAAGGAAGCCGAGAAATGACACAACGAGAATTTTGGATACGAATTTCGTGGCTAGGGGGCTGGCCCAGGTTTGTTTTCCTGCCTAGATTACCTCGAAATCGGCTGCCCCAGACTTCGCGCTGTTCGAAGGCTGGGCGTTCCTGCTTCGGACCTCAGGTAATTTTTGATCGTGCGCACCGTCCCCTCGAACCCCTGAAGCATCGGGCGCGCACCCGGCACCAGTTCCAATGGACGAAACCATCCAGGTCCGTGGCAAGCCCC
>DAIDGW010000242.1 GCA_027452245.1 Acidobacteriaceae bacterium | reverse complement strand
GCGATCTACAACGTGAAGCCAAAGCTTGGACCCGAAAGATGAACCGCGACCACGTCACCATCAACTGGCAGTTCACGCGCAAAAAGGCGCGCCAGAAGTTCGGCTATGAAAGAAACAACATCACACGGTCAGAAACCTAGGACGCTTCCATTAGCGGCATGCGGTCTCAGATCAGGCACCTGAGCGTGTGACAAAGATGCGGAAGATTCTTGCCCTGAAAGAGTAGCAGAGACTTCTGACCTTTGTCGGGCCGCATCGAAGAAGAGGCGGGTATCCTCGTGTATCGGCCTGAGCGAGATTCGCGAAGAGGAGATTTCCAGCTTTGAGCGCTCCACCGTCGAGAGACTATTGAACGACGGTGCAACGGGCAGAGGAACATTCTCGCGATTCGGATGGATCGAAGAAGCGTTGGATTGGATCGGTGCGGAAACGAGCATTGACCGGGCACAGTTTACAGAAGACATCAAGCAATTCAATGCCTCGGCCAAATTTGCTCTTGTCAGATTCGGAAGGAGAGGCGCTTCTCCCGTTTGGTTCAAGGCCGCCGGAGATCCATCCATTCCCGTGTACCGAATCACAACGACGCTTCCCAAGCTATTTCCCGGTATCTTCCTATGATCGTGGGATCACGCGAGGACATTATGCCCTCGTCGGTGTCACCAGCCTGGTTCGCCTCTTCGGCTTCGGTAACAAGGGCTATCGCCGCTTCCTGCAACTGTTTTACAGCCGCGCCCTGGACCTCGACGCGCTCACCGCCTGCTGGACGCGACTGTGTTTGCGACTCTTCCAGCCCGTCGCCGCGGGGGAGAGGCTGGTTTGCCTGGCGGACGACATCGAGTCTGCGAAAGAAGGCCACAAGATGCCCGCCGTCAAGCTGCTTCATCAGCAATCGGCGCGTAACTCCAAGCCGGAATACATCATGGGCCATAGCTTTCAGGCCATCAGTTTGCTGGTCCCGGGACCGGCCATGTCGCCGCCGTGCCCCTGGTCGCGCGCATTCACGAGGGCCTGATCTGGTGCAACCGCGACACGCGCACCCTGCTCGATAAGCTGGCCTTGCTGCTGTTCTCTCTGGCTGGCATCCTCGACCGCAAACTGCTCCTGGTCGCCGATGCCTATTACGCCTCGGGCAAGATGATCGCGCAGTTACTCGGCCAGGGACATCATCTTGTCACCCGTGCCAAGTCGAACGCCGTGGCCTATTGGCCTGCGCAGGCGCCCGCGCGCCGCCGTCGCAGACGGCCACGGCTCTACGGAGAAAAAGTGAAGCTCAAGGATTTGGCCCGCGACCAGGGCGACTTTCTCTCCGCGTCCAGCCCCGTCTACGGCGAACAGAACGTCACTCTGCGCTATCGCGCCGTCGATCTCGTGTGGCACCGGGCGAGACGTCTGGTGCGCTTCGTCATCGTCTGCCATCCGCACAGCGGCACCATCTTCCTGCTGGCCACCGATCTGACCCTGGAGCTGCTGGAGAGCATCCTGCTCTATGGCTACCGCTTCAAAATCGAGCTGGGCTTTCGACAGGCAGTGTATGTGGTGGGAAGTTATGCCTATCACTTTTGGATGGCCGGCATGAAGCCCCGGGGCCGCGGCCAAGGCGACCAGTATCTGCACCGCGAAAACCAGACTTACCGCGACGCCGTCCGCCGCAAGATGCATACCTTTCACTTGCATGTGCAGTTGGGCTGCGTCGCGCAGGGACTGCTTCAGCACCTGGCATTGCATCACACGGCCCAGGTCTGGCACCTTTTCCGCAGTTGGTTGCGCACCATGAACCCCGCGCTGCCGCCCTCGGAGTTGGTTGTGGCCTGCGCGCTGCGCTCAGCTCTGCCGGAATTTCTCGAAGATGCGGCGCTCCCCCACAAACTGAGAATTATTCTCCGCCGCTACAGGGAGTCACAAAACACCTCACACATCAACATTTCCAGCTTGGAGAGCACCGCATGAGCCGAAGAGAGAACTTGGCACTGTCCAGTAGTTGGACACTTTATTTATTTACATAGCCTTAATCAGTAAGTTCAACTCAATTGTGAGGAGCACGCTCCACAGAAGCCCTTCTTGGCAGCGAGATGCGAAAGATGGATCCCTGTCCCGGCGCGGCTTGGACCTCGATCCTTCCCCCGTTGACCGTAACGGCCCATTGGGCAATCGAAATACCAAGCCCGCTGCCGCCTTCGGCGCGTGTTCTGGCCTTATCCACGCGGTAGAACCGCTCGAAGATTCGGCTCCGGTGTTCCGACGGAATGCCCGGTGATCTCGAGATGAAAGGAAAGGCTCTGGCACAGTGTGAGATTCTAGATATCCCCCGGAGGGAGCCTGGGATAGAGAGTCTCTCTCGCGTGCTCCTGGCCGTAGCCAGAGGAACAATCCTTGGTGCCTCGAGGCGCCCCTGTCACACTTCTACGCGGGTTCGATGCCCACTGCAAACAACGACCTTGGCCAGAGGATATCCACGGATACTTTAGCGCCCTCGACCACATTTTCATGTATCTCGGTGAGCCGAAGGATCATCAGCGACTTCTACCAACCTCCCCGGCTCCAACTCAAATCGAATGTGCGAAAAATAGCCTACGTTATCCAGCCTGTGTGCAGGGCCGATGCGTTGCATCAACTCCTGTTGACGAGCCAAATACCCCGCGCCGCAACCCCTTCCAAACCTTATCGACGGCGTACGGTTATCTCTTGCAGCATTGACATGATTTCCGGATTCGCCATGAAGTTTCTCCAGATCAGGCCGGACCGGTAGTTTTCGATCATCACTGCCATGGGAGCCTGATTGAGCCCCATCGTGATCCCTGAATACCAGTCTTGTTGCACGTTGAATGCGTCGCGGAATCCGTAGATGCTCCACACCTGAGCGCCCAAATCGCGATAAAAATGGCGCAAAGCCGCCATTGAGGGCTCCGGTGTGTATGCGATGGCGCTGATGGCCCCGGTCGGGGCGATAGTTCCGTCATCCAATTGTTGTGTCGGCTCGTAAGGAACATAACCGTCCGGACCATCTACTGCAGTGAGCCCCCAGGTATCGGATCCATATCCTTTCCAGCGATTCGGATTATGGATGCAATATTCCCGGTTGATCAGTGCCTGATTGCGGTTGTTGTCGAAGTAATCTGTGAATCGGTCGCGGAGTCCATGCGGATCGAACCCCATAAATGAATAGTCCGTGAAGAACAGCGGACCTCCTGTGCCTCCGCCCACATCAAGTTTGATTCCGTAGAAGGTTACGCCATTGGTATAGCGATTCCCAATGCCTTCTCCAGCCCAACCGCTGTAGTAGTCATTGGCTGGAATGCCGTGAGTGGGAGATGCGATGGCCTCCAGATAGGTGATCATCACTTCATTCCATCCGGTGAGGCGGTTAGCAATGTGAAACGAATATTCGGGAGACCAATGCCAGTAGAGCGCATCATGTGCAGGCATAGCGCGAAACCAGTTCCAGTCCACACCTTCCCACAACGCGGTGATGCGGTCATGCAGTTCGTGCCCCGAGGCGCCGTCGCCCTTAAAATATTGGCGCGCGGCCAGTAGGCCCTCCATAAGGAACGAAGTCTCGACCAGATCGGCTCCATTGTCATACATATCGAAGACTGGCAATCTATGCCCAGTCCTGCCGCTGAGAAAATGAGGCCAAGCTCCGTGATAGCGGTCTGCAGTGTTGAGGAACCCGGTGATCTGCAGGAGACGATCGATGGCCTGCTGGCGCGTGACGAAGCCGTGCTCCGCGCCCACCACAATGGCCATGATGCCAAAGCCACTGGCTCCCAAGGCAATCACATCATCGTTTCCCGGAGTACTCTCGCGCGTCATGCCCGAATACGGCTCGGCAGCTTCCCAATAGTAGCGGAAGGATGCTTCCTGGACCATGGTCAGTAGTTCATCATCCGTCATTGACTTGGTCGATGCGGTGGCTATCGCGGATGGCGACGACTCGAGCAGCGTCGAGGTCCGCGCGGTAACGCGGTACGAAGCTGTCATGTGAGGATTCCCCGTGTAGTCGCAAAACCGGTTCACGCCAGGACGTTGGACGCCGACCGGCTGGAAGGCTCCGCCACGGATGGATCGATAGATTACGTATTGTCCAAGATTCGTGTCTTTGACCGGCTTCCACGTGATATCGATGTGCCGCTCATATCCTTTGGCTTGCACATCCAGCGGCATCGGGGGAGCGTGCTGAGGCTGCAGATCGTCCTCAATGCGGATATCGTCGAGCAGGAGTGTATGTGGCGCGGAGTCCGCGGTGCCCTGGACAAAAACGAGTGTGTTTAGACGGTGTGGCTCAAACTCATGCAGCGAAGCGGTGCGGAAGGCATTCAGCGGAATTCGAATGCGCGTCCATTTGCCGGGCGCCAGATCGGATGCGAATGCTCCGAGATCAAGTGGCTGGGTAAAGTTGGCTCCGGCATCGCGCAGTGCGAGCTTGGGCATGCCCCGAGCGCGAAGGCCATCTGGTGCACAGACCCATATCCAGAGGTCATTTCCCGGGAAATAGATGGTTCGGTTTCGCCACTCGTAGAGGCGAAGCTCCACAGACCAACCGCCATTCGGCACCGATTCCCATTGAAGCTTCAGTGCGTTCGGAGCGCTGACAAACGAGGTGGTTTCGATCGGCAGTCTGTCGTTGATAAGGCGCAGGGTGCTGGGAGCACTTGCTCGACCTCTGCTGTAGAAATAGCTTCCAGGTGCGAGGCTATTTTCAAAGAAAACCTGTTGAGAATAGTTCTGATCTGCCCATGCGGGCAGGTTCGCTTCAGCCCATCCGACTAGGGCAAGTAACATCAGGCTCGGGAGCATTTTCCAGGCCCTCTTGCTTAGCATTTGATTCTCCAGATGGAGCAACTTTGCGCAGTAGTATGTTAATAGGAACTCGTGCAGCACAGCCCAGTCAATCGACTTGCCTGTCCACTTTGCGGTCGGTAAAAGATACCCTTGACAGACGCAAATTACGAGTGCAATCTTATGCTTGGCACAAACGATTGCGCAAGAGGAAACTTACGCAATGGATGGGCGCACGGGAATGCTGCACTCCGTCGCCCCATTCACTGCGGTTGCCCACCTGCAGCAACTAGGCAGCCAACCGCAATTTGTCATTTGAAAGGCAAGGCTGAGGCGGTGTACCGGTCTCTTCCGAGGAGAGGTTGCTGTCCTATGTGGTCAACCGCTGCAGTGAATGCGGCGCGGGTGAAGAGACCGGCCCTGATGCACAGAAAGCGCTTTCGTCGGCGCGACCAGAGTTGCAGGACAGGGCAATCGCATGAACAATTTGTACCGGTGCCGCTATTGAAGAACAATTCTCTAAGCGCACATTTATGCGCGGTGATTGAGGGGGCATAGAGAAGATGGCAGGTGACGCTAAAAAAATCTGCATTCTTGCAGGGGCGTGGCTTCTGAAAGAACAAAAAAACGCTTCCCGATCTGTCTCCAGGCGTTCGACAGAATCGTACAGACATTCATGCGATTGCCCTGAGTTGCAGGACACCCCTTGCATCTGTTGGGGGGAAGGACGAAAGTAACTCAAGGACGAGGTATGGGCACTTCGGCGGGACCCTTGGTACACCCAGTTCCTCTGCATCACCCATGTTGAACAGCATCTGCTTCTATGCAGATCGAGTTGATAATTCTGGAGAATACATAAGTGACGCAGGCAAGAGGTAAACCAATCACCCTAAAGGAACTCGCCGCAATTCTCGATCTTTCACCGGGAACAGTATCTCGGATTGTGAACGGGCACGCGGTTGCGTACCGCATCGCCGAGGAGACGCAAGAACGTGTGCTGCATGCCGCGTCACTCTACGGGTACAGCGCCAATAGCGTGGCTCGAAGCCTCCGTCAGAAGCGGACCTACACGATCGGCGTGATCGTTCCGGAAATCAGCGAGGGATATTCGACGGCCGTGTTGGGAGGCATCGAAGATGAGCTGCTCAAGGACGGATTCTTCTACTTTGTGGTGAGCCATCGGCACCGCTCCGATTTGCTGGAGGGGTATCCGCGGATGCTGCTTGCCCGCTCTGTGGAGGGCATCATCGCAATCGACACCCACATTGAGGAGGAGCTACCCGTACCACTGGTTTCCGTCTCCGGCCATAGGCGGCGGGATGGGGTCATCAACATTGAACTGGACCATGAAAAGGCTGCAGATCTCGCGCTATCGCACCTCAAGTGCCTCGGGCACCGGCAGATCGCTTTTATCAAGGGTCAGGCCTTCAGTTCAGATACAGACCAGCGGTGGCAGGCAATCGTGAATGCATCCAAGAAGCTGGATCTTACGGTGAATCTGCAACTCGTAGTTCAACTTGAGAGCCCGGAGCCTGGACCAGGGCCAGGCCTCGAAGTGACTCGGAAGTTGCTCCAATCCGGATTTCCTTTTACGGCAATCTTTGCTTTTAATGACGTAACGGCAATTGGAGCGATTCTGGCGCTACGTGAAGCGGGATTGCGTGTTCCCAAAGACGTTTCCGTACTCGGGTTCGACGACGTGATGGCTGCCTCAACGAACGACCCGCCGCTCACGACCGTCCACCAGCCACTGCGCAGCATGGGACAGACGGCAGCGAGTACCTTGCTGAAGCTGATCCGGAGCGATATTCCTCACCCTCGGCCGACGGCGATCACCGTCCTTCCCAAGCTTATAGTGCGGAAGTCCACGGGCCATCCGGTGCCTGGAAAACTCACGGACCAGCACCCATCAAACCCAAAATAAGGAAGTCACGGATAGGAGAAAACATGCTTCATTTGGCTGGATACTCAGGTGGAAGGTTGAATGCGGCCTTAAACGCATGTTTTGCAGCCGGAATCGGTGTTGCACTACTCCAACTCACCGCAGGCGCTCAGGATGCAATGCCATTTGCATCCGCAGGCGTGCCAAAGAAGGCAACAGCATTCTCGAACCGTCAGATTGGAGCGCCTTCTATCGAACAGCGGGTTGATGCGCTGCTGAAACAGATGACGCTTGAAGAGAAACTGGGGCAGTTGGTCCAATACGGAGACAGCGGATATGCCGGCCAAGCCTCGCTGGCCGAAGATACTGGCAATGCTCCGGGCAAAAATCCCGAACCCCCAGCTAAAGTCGATGCAATGCAGTTGGCGGCGGCGGGGCGCATGGGCTCTATGCTGAACACGGTGGGCGCTGAGCGCACGAACGCTTATCAGCGTGCAGCTGTGGAGAAAAGCCGTCTACATATTCCGCTGATGTTCGGCGCTGACATTATCCATGGTTACCGCACCATTTATCCGGTACCGTTAGGACTTGCCGCGACATTCGACCCCGCGCTAGTCACTGCCCTTGCGCATATCTCCGCCGAAGAGGCGACGACGGGGGGGGTGTGCTGGTTCTATTCGCCGATGGTCGATATCTCGCGCGACCCGCGATGGGGAAGAACGCAGGAGGGTGCAGGAGAGGATTCATACCTCGGGGCTGCGATGGCGAGAGCCTATATCCATGGTTACCAGGGTGACGATCTTTCCAATCCCGGAAGTGTAGCCGCCAGCGTGAAGCACTTTGCGGCCTATGGAGCGGCTGAGGCGGGCAGAGAGTACAACACGACCGATATGTCTGAGAGTCGCTTGTACCAGGTGTATTTGCCACCTTACAAAGCCGCTGTTGAGGCTGGCGCAGCAACCATCATGAGCGCATTCAACGCGCTTGATGGGGTGCCGTCTACGGCAAATTCATTTCTGTTGCAGGACGTTCTCCGTAATGAATGGGGATTTAACGGATTTGTGGTAAGTGATTACACCGCGGTCATGGAGTTGCGCAATCACGGGATTGCCCTAGACGCAGCAACGGCCGCGCAGAAGGCTCTGATGGCTGGAGTGGATGTAGACATGATGTCACATTATTACGACACGGAACTTCCAGCGCTTATCCGATCAGGCAAGGTTCCGCTCGAAGCCGTAGATGAGGCCGTGCGCAGGGTGCTTCGAGTCAAATTCGCGCTTGGGCTCTTTGAGCATCCGTATGCTGAAGGAAAGGAAGTGACAGAGGCGGTTGCAGAGCACAGGCCGCTGGTGCGAAGGGCGGCAGAGGAGTCTCTGGTGTTGCTTCAGAACAAGCCATTCGGCGGAGCTTCGCCGATCCTTCCTCTAACGAACCGGCCGGTTAAAGTGGCATTGATCGGGCCACTGGCAGACAACTCCGAAGAGATGTTGGGGTCGTGGGGAGGCGCGACGCGCGTACCGGGTGTCGTCACCGTCAAGGATGCGCTGGAGGCGCAGGCAAAGCAGACCGGGGGGGCGCTGCTCTACACGAAAGGAACCGAGATTTCGGGCAACTCCGAGAGCGGCTTTGCTGAAGCCCTCCAAGCTGCGAGACAGGCCGACGTCGTAGTGCTCGCGCTCGGAGAATCGAGCGAGATGAGCGGCGAAGCTGGGTCCCGTGCGCATCTTGATCTTCCGGGGAACCAGGAGAAACTGCTCGAACTGATTGCGTCGGCTCAGCGCCCCACCATCCTGCTGGTATTCTCAGGACGCCCGCTGGTACTGACATGGGCAGCTCAACATATCCCAGCCATTATGGAAACCTGGTTTCCGGGAACTGAGGCCGGCTCTGCAATCGTGAATGTGTTGTATGGCAAAGTCGCCCCGAGTGGAAAGCTTCCTATGAGTTTTCCGCGTGCAGTCGGCCAGGAACCCCTCTACTACAACCAGTTTCCCACGGGTCGACCTCCATTGAACGCCGATCTCACGCAGCCTCCGGGACCTGACTCTCGCTTTATCTCGCGCTACATCGACGTTCCCAACGATGCGCTGTTCCCGTTTGGATATGGTCTGAGCTACACAACATTCGCCTACTCAAATGTGAATGTGTCGCGATCCTCAGTGCCGCTTCGTGAGGCGGAGGACAAAGGGGGACGAACGCTGATCAGCGTAACATCCACTGTCAAGAACACCGGCGATCGCGCTGCAACCGAAGTTGTTCAGTGCTATGTACGCAACCTTGGAGCCAGCCTTGAACAGCCTGTGCGCAGCCTGCAGGGGTTTGCCAGGATCACCCTGAAATCGGGAGAATCAAAACTGGTCTCCTTTGATCTGGGTTTTCCGGAACTCTCGTTTTATACCAATGCGGGGAAGGCTGTGATAGAACCGACTCACTATACGGTCTGGATTGGGGACAGCTCGCTTGCCACCGAACACGCCAGTTTCGAAATTACTCCAGAATGAAGGCATGAATGGAATTGCATGCGGTCGGATGAAGAGCTGGTGTCCAATGCACGTGGTTGAGTCACACTCGCAATGACCGCTGAGTGCCCATGGTTTTAGGTGCCGATTGTGATGAAAGCTGGCGCAAAGCAGATCGAGG
>DAIDGW010000241.1 GCA_027452245.1 Acidobacteriaceae bacterium | reverse complement strand
TGCTGCTTCCCGGAAAGTCCTGCTCATTCAATGCCACGTTCATGCCCAGCAAGACCGGGACATTGTCGGGAGAAGTTATCGTGAACGATCAGGATGTCGGCAGCCCTGAAACCACGGCACTGACGGGCACAGGCACAAACTAAAGCGAATTCACCGCACAGAGCTGGTGCGGCACACCCTGCTTCTGAATTCTGCTTGTGCAATTTTGTTTACAGCTGGAGACACGAATCCCACGGAGGGTGGAGAGCCGGAGCGGTGGACGAAGCGGGCTCAGCTCATTGTGAGGCTTCGGCCAGCTTCTGCGAGATCCACATGCCGAGCAGGAGCAGGGTGAAGAGGCCCGTTCCCCCGCCGAAGACCCAGATGGGGATACGCAGCTGGTTCACCCGCGAGAGCAGCTTGGTCTGCTCTTCCTGCATGGCCGAATTGGCGTCACTGAGGAAGAGTTGATCATCTTCGTGGATGGTTAGCGTGCTGCGATAGATGAGGAGGACGACCAGACCGACTGCGAAGATACCGCAAACGATCGCAACGATGTCGAGCGTTGTCATAAGCCACCTCGGCAAGATTCTGCCTGTGTCAGCGGCCTCCCCGCTTCTCGATGTGGGCTCGTGCCTCCCAACCCACGCTCAGGGAAGGGCCCTTAACGGCACGATTATAGCCCCATTTCGAAGCGGTGGAGTGATGAAAATCGCAGTGCCGGGGAATCAAGTAGCGACCTTTAGGGAGTTTCTTCATCTAATGGCGTAGTAGGGTCGGCTTGGGCCGACTGTGAAAATCCATCTGCTATAATTTAAGAACCTTTAAAGCCAAGGAGATACGATGGCTACGACAACCGTTCCTGAAGTAAAGAAGGCCCCGATCAACCTGACCGCCAATGCAGTGAAGAAAGTCAAAGAGATCATGGCCCAGCAAAATCCGGCTCCAGCGGGACTGCGCATCGGCGTAGTCGGCGGAGGCTGCTCCGGGTTCTCGTACTCGATGCAGTTCGAGAATGCCGCCGGCATGATGGACAAGACTCTTGACGTCGATGGCCTGAAGGTGTTTGTGGACGCCACGTCTGCGATGTACCTGAACGGTTGCACGGTGGATTATGTGGAGACGCTGGAAGGCGCAGGCTTCAAGTTCGAGAATCCGAATGTGAAGAGCACCTGCGGTTGCGGATCATCGTTCCAGGTGTAATTCGCAATCGGCGAAAAGTTTATGGCCTCGGCAATTGCCGGGGCCTTTTGCTTTTTGTATCAGCGAATCAGTCGGCGATTACTGCTGGGAAGAACTGCCGCTGCTGGGAGCCGGAGACGGAGCGGGGGAAGGCGCGGGCGACGGAGATCCGAATCCTGACCCGCCCATCGGGCTGGTGGGACTCATGCCACCGCCCATGGGACTCATGCCACCGCCCATGGGAGATGTACCCATAGGAGACGATCCAAACGGGCTGGAACTGTTCTGCTGCGGTTGCCCATTCACATTCTGCATGGAAGTCTGCATCGGCTGGTAGGGAGTCATGGGGATGCCGCCGAGGTCGGTGGTGGGATCGTAGGCAAACTGCCACTCGTTGTATTTGTGTTTGTGATTGAATTCGCGGATCGTCGTTTCTTTGCTGATGCTGGCGACGCCCACAATGGGGCCTCCACCGAAGGGCTGTCCGGAAGAACTGCCACCCGGACCGGAACTGGAGGAGTTGCCGCCGGAAGAATTGCTGGAATCGGTGCTGCCCGGTGTTGACGAATCGGTTGTGGAACTCTGACCGGTGGTAGATCCCGTGGAGGAAGTGGAACTTCCAAAGCTGCTGGAACTTCCGCCGAAGGAACTGGAAGAGCCGAATGAATTCGACGATCCGAATGAACTGGATGAGCCAAAGGAGCTCGAGGAGCCGAAGGAACTGGAAGAAGTCGAGCTGCCGGGCTGAGATCCGCCGGATGCCATCTGGCTTACTGGAGTGCCGCCAGCCAGAGGAGAAGAGCCGAGTCCCATCTGGGCATCCCCGTAGTGCAGGATTTTGAAATCCTTGTGGGTGATGGGATCTTTATAACGCTTGCGCAGAAAACGAAGCTCGTTGGTGTTCTCGAGAGCATCGAGGGTCATCGGGTAATTGCCGAATTTTTTGTAGTAGAGTCGGATCGCGCGGGTATATTGCACGCCGCGGTGGATCATTTCTTCTTCCTGATCGCGCTGCATGGTGAACTTAACTTTCGGCAGCGTCATGGTGATGATGTAGGCAAATCCCAGCATCGCAACCATCAGCAGCAGTGTGAGCAGGATATAGCCGCCCTGGGTATTACGCGCCGTGGTTCGCCGAAATTTGGAGTTCACAAGCATGCGTCTTACCCCTGGGTCAAAGGGATGGTCTGCGGCGGAGAACTGCTGACTACATCCTGCATCTGCACCGAAGTGGGGGAAATCCGTAGAACCTTGTAGCGCCGATCTACAATTTCGCCTTCGCCGGCAATAAAGACGTCGTCGCCGACCGAGAGGAAAATCTTCTTGGCTTCGCCGGGCTGATTGGCAAAGCCGAAAAATTTCAACGGGATGGGCGGGGCCTGGGCAATGGGAGGAGCATGGTAAATCTGCACTGGGTCGCCGGCCGTGGGTACGCCGGGCTTGTCGGTCACTCCGCTGGCCTTTGGTTGTGGAATGTCGACGGATTCCGCCTGTGCGACGAAGATATTTCGTCCGGATCCCTCGTACTTGGTTTGCTCGCTGGCGGCGAGAAGCTGCAACTGCAGAGTGGGATCGAGATTGTCCGTGGGTATGGCCGCCTTCTTATTGGCGGCCGTTCTGCTCTGGGAACGGGAACCCATGTGGCGTGTGCGGCCGGGATGTGCGGCGGACGTGCGGGTGAGTGATGTGGGCGCGCTGGCGTTTGCCGGGCTGGAAGGCGTCGAAAACATTGGCCAGAGTTCGTACACAAACACGATCACTGCCAGCGCCCCGAGCGCGACAGCCGCGATCGTTTTATTTCTATTTTCGGTGCCTAGATTCACTGTGAACCCGATTTCAAATATGTTTCCAGGATCATCTTCAGCTTGACAGTTCCCTGCTGCTCCCCTGCTAACGTGACACTGTTGATGATGAAAAACATGTCGTCGCGCTCCAGGGAGTTGATAAATTTCGCCACCGAAACATAGTTACCGGCAAGGTCGGCATCCATCTCGACCAGTTCCAGATGATCGATATCGGTCTCGGAGGGGGTGTACTTGACTCCATCGATGGTCACGCCGTTGGTGACCGCGAGTTTTCCAAACTCGGTGAGAATCTCGGAATACTGGGCAGGAAAGCGGTGCTTGTAAAACTCCGCGATCTGTTCCCGGGCCAGGCTGACGCGCTGCGGCATGTGCTTCAGCGGTTCTACCTGGTGCGTCTGAGTCTGAAGCTGCGACCACAACTGGTTGAGTTCCTGGCGACGGGAGCTGGTGGAGCCAATCAGCGGAGAGAACAGAATTGCGCCGGCGATGACGTCGATGCCCAGCAAGACGCCCAGAGCGATCTTGACTCGTTTCCGCACTTGTCGCAGGTCGGCCATCAGGGCTTTCTCCGTTTCGCGATCTCATTCGTGCCGTTCTGAGTGCCGGTGTTCGACGGCGGCGCCGATTGCGAATTGCGATCTGTTTTCGAATCTTCCTTGTCGGAATTTTCCGCGGGAAGAAGTGGCTCCGGGACATATACGGCGTCGATACTGAACTTCACCGTGTCCTTCTCTTTGTCCGGCCCAGTGGCCCCCAGCGTGGCAGCCAAAGTTTCCTGGCTGACGTAGGTTTGCGAGAACCGGCGCGAGTCTTCCATGCGCTTGGCGAGTTCGATACCGCGATCGCGCGAGTCTCCGGCGACGACCATCTTCAGGTACAACTGGTTGTCATCATCCAGTTCAGGCGTAATTGAGACCAGGTGCAAGCGCGCCGGCATAACTTTTTCCATGGCCTCGAGTACGCGAGTCCAGGAGAATGCTTTGCGTTCGATGAGCTGATTCAGGAACTGCGACTGATCGCGGGTGGCGCGGTTAACCGGTTCGTTCAGAATCTGCTCGGCGTGCTGCCGTTGTTCCTGGCATTTTGCGATCTGTCCGCGGAGTTCGGCCATCTGTTTGTGATCACGGCGCGCATTGAACCAGCCGTCGACGGTGACAACCAGGAGCACGATGGTCAGTAATGCAACCGCGCCCAGGGCTCCGCCCCAGCGCAGCCAGAACTGCTGCGAATCCTCATACGGTTGACTGGCGAGATTAATGTCGATGCGCATGCTATGAGATCAGAGCTCCTACAACTCCCGCCATTCTCCAGCGGGGAACAGAGCCGGCGACGGTCTCCTGCAGTTGCGATGAGACGACGAGTTCATGGACCTCGGCTTCGGTCTGGGCGCGCAATGCGGCCACCGCCGCGGCGGATTCAGAAATCCCGGCGACATAGATGTTTTCAATGTTCAGATGATATGTGTCCTGGAAAAAGACTACCGAGGGGTAAACCTCTTCGGCCAGTTGTTCGCCTGTAATGGTGGCACCGCGCGCATTTTCGAGGGTGCGGAAAAGGCGGAGCTGATCTTCATTCAGGACGGCGATGCTGGTGGTGCGCGCATCTACCTTGACGACGAGGGTAGGACGCTTGGCATCGGCCGCTCCCAGGGCAGCCAGCATGGAGGGCAGCACGACGCCCGGGCTGAAACCCAGATCGCGAAACGCTTTTTCGTACTCCTCGACGATATTGGCGAGGGCAACGGCCGCGACTACCCGTACTCCCTCCGCCGTTTTGTTCACGTGATAGGAAAGTTTTGCCTTCTCGACATCGAAGGGAAGAGACTTTTTCATCCGGAAACGGATCACTCCGGCAGCTTCTTCCGCGTCCGACGGAAGCGTATCAAACTCCAGCAGCATCACGCGGACGGCGGCATCGGGCACGATGGCAATGACATCTTTAGAGCGTACGGCCACGCTGTTCAGAGCGGATTCCAATCCAGCGCGAAGCACCTCCGGCTGGCGCAAGTTACCTTCGACCAGGTCGGGAACGACGCTGCCCGGCGCCAGTTCATAAGCGGCGCAGGCCTCAATCGTAGAGCCGTTGTCTGCCAGGCGCCCGACGAGAATCCGGTCGGAGGCGATTTCGCACGCCAATCTCGGCTTGTTGGTGGACTTCGAACCCATAATTTTCAAAAGCCTCGCAAGGCCGCCCTAAAATCAGAATCGCTGTAGCGGAGAAATGCAATAACTCAACGGGCACTTCGCCGAATCGGCCAGGCTCCCGAGTGCATGGCCCACGGATGATCTGGCGGGAAGTCCTGCCGGGTTATCGCATCGCCTCGATAAACGTGACCTTGTTGATCTCTTTCAGAGTGGTCAGCCCAAGGCGCACTTTGTCGAGCGCTGACTCGCGCAGGAAGCGCATGCCCTCTTCCCGGGCAGCGCGCCGGATCTCCGATGTCGGCTTCTTCGCCAGAATCATCTCGCGGATACGGTCGCTTAAATCCAACAGCTCGTGGATGGCGGTTCGTCCGCGGAAACCGGTACCGGCGCATTCAATGCAGCCAGGACCTTCATAGAGCGGAACTTTTGACCACTGCGCCGGATCGAGTCCACTGGCCTCGAGAACATCCGGCGGATAATGCACGGCCGTCCGGCAAGACTCGCAAATCAGACGCACGAGCCGTTGGGCCAGGATGCAGTTCAATGCGGAAACGAAGTTGTATGGCTCGACGCCCATGTTGAGGAAGCGTCCGATGACGTCCACGACGTTGTTGGCGTGGACGGTGGTGAATACCAGGTGCCCGGTCAAAGCGGATTGAATGGCGATCTGCGCGGTTTCGGCGTCACGGATTTCGCCGACCATGATTTTGTCGGGATCGTGACGCAAGATGGAACGCAAGCCGCGGGCGAAGGTCAGTCCCTTTTTTTCGTTGACCGGAATCTGGGTAATGCCGCGCAATTGATATTCCACCGGGTCTTCGATGGTGATGATCTTGTCTTCGTCGGTCTTGATCTCGTTCACCGCGGCGTAGAGGGTTGTGGTTTTGCCGCTGCCGGTCGGTCCGGTAACCAGCACCATGCCGTAGGGTTCTTTGATGTAGCGGCGGAAGCGGCGCAGGTCGTCTTCGGCGAAACCGACGACGTCGAGGGTCAAAGTGCGGAACTTCTCGCTCATTGACTCTTTATCGAGCACGCGAAGCACGGCGTCTTCGCCGTGAATGGAGGGCATGATGGAGACGCGGAAGTCGATGGCGCGGCCGTTATATTTCACGCGGAAACGACCGTCCTGGGGGACGCGGCGCTCGGAAATATCGAGCTCGCTCATGACCTTAATACGCGAGATCACGGTCGAGTGATGTTCCTTGCCGATGGGCGGCATGGCCTGGGTCAGAACGCCGTCGATGCGGAACTTGATGACGACGGAGTCGTCGCGGGTTTCAATGTGAATGTCGGAGGCGCGCCGCTGCAAAGCGGTGAAGATCGTGGTATCGACCAGACGGATGATCGGGCTGTCGGCGGCGGTCAGCTTGTCGATGGTCAGGGTTTCTTCCGCGCCGGTGGCTTCGTCTTCGCGGATGATGGTGAAACCTTCGCTGGCTTCTTCCAGCACGCGCTGCGACTGCTCGGTCTTCTTGAGGATGTCGGAGATCTGCTTGAGTGTGGAAACGCGGGTAATGATGCGCTTGTTGAGCAGCAGCCCGATCTCATCGATCATCATCAGCTGGCTGGGATCGGCGATGGCGATGGCCAGCCGCCCGTCCTGCGTCTCTTCCAGAGGCACGAAGTTGTAGCGGAACATCAGATCGACGGGAATTTTTTTGAACAGATCGTGATGCAACTGGAAGTCGGTCAAATCGATGAATTCGCAGCGGTAGCGCCGGGCGACGTCCTGTGCCCGCTCCAGGTCGGTGATGGGGTTGCCGGTCGGGCTGATCGGTCCGCCATTGCCCCCGTTCACGAAAAGCGATTTTTTATCGGCTGTTGCCATTTGATTAAACCCGCTTCGCAATTGTGTAATTCTGTAATTTGGTAAATTGCCAATCGAGCGTTCGAATCAGCCCTTGCCAAATTTTCCAATTACTCAATCGCTCCTAGTGCACTCCCAGAGTGAAGATCGGTAAATACAGAGAGATCAGCACCCCGCCAACAAAGATTGCCATAATGATTAAAATCATCGGTTCGATCAGCGCCATGGCGGCGCCGAGTGCGGTTTGCACATCTTCTTCGTAGAACTCGGCGACCGAATTCAACATGGCCGGAAGCGCGCCCGTGGATTCACCGACTTCGATCATTTCGACGGCGAGATCGGGAAAGATGCGCTGCTCGTCCAAGCTGGCAGCCAGTCCTTGTCCTTCGCGCACACGCGTACCGGCGCGCATCACGCCTTTCAGAATTTTGCGGCTGCTCATCGATTCCCCGGCGGTTTCCATCGAGGGAACCAGAGGCAGGCCGCCTTGCAGCAGCGTCGAGAGCATGCGCGAGAAGCTAGCGACCTGGTGCTTCAAGCGAATGTCACCCAGCAGCGGCAGGCTCAGAATGAAACGATCAATGCGGTCGGCACCGGTATCCGTTTGCCGCCATTGCCAGAAAATGAGGCCACCGATGATCAACAACACGATGCCGGCGGGAGCGTATTTCTGCGCGTTCTGTCCGACGGCCAGCATGAAAACGGTAATTGCGGGCAGTTTTGCATCCAGGCTGTTGAACAGTTCGGCAAATTTCGGCACGACGAAGGTGAACAAGAACATGACCATGATCAGGACAACCGAAACCAGCAGCGTGGGATAGATCAGGGACACAAATAGCTTTTTCCGAAACGTCATGGCCATACGCTGGAAGTTGACGTAGCGGGTCAGGACTTCGTCGATGTTGCCGCTCTTCTCGCCAGCCATCAGCGTGGTGGTATAGAGCTTGGGAATAATCCCCTGCCCGGCGAAGGCGTCGGAAAGCAGCTCTCCGCCCTTGACGCGATCACGAACATTCTCCAAGACCTGCCGCAGGCGGGCATCTTTCTGGCGCTTGATTAGCAATTCCAGCGAATTCAGGATGGGCAAACCGGCCCGGATCAGCGTCAGGAATTGCTGGTTGAACACTAGAAATGCATTCTGCTTGATGCGACGGCGGCGGCGAATACCTCCGGAAAGCAGGCCCTGCGGCTTGACCCAGTAAACGAGATAGCCCTGCTGGGTGAAGCGGTCGCGCACCTCCGCCACCGAATATCCATGCTCGACCTGCTGGTGCAGATGACCGCGGTCGTCCGCGATTTTTACTACAAATTCCGCCATTTTCCTGTTTTTCGGGTGGTTTTCTGGTGAAGTTTGATCATCTCAGTCTAACATTCTCAGCCGTTCATTCTTCATGGACGAACGGTTGATACGGCGCGTTTTGCATAACTCAGGTAACGTGGCTCCCTACGCTCAAAAAGCCTTGCGTCCGGCTTGGCTGCTTAGCGCTAAGTTACTGATAAAGAAAGCGTTTTGCTAAGGGCATTTCTCTAAGGCGCTAAACCTCCTTCCACCGTTTCTGTTCCCGGAGGAGGCGTGAACTGGAAGCGGCTGTCGGCTACGGGCACGTTCTCCTGTATGTGCTGGAAGCGGTATTCCGTGACCGATCCATCGACTTGGTTGATCAAGATCCGGTCAATCTGATGCTGTGAGTTAATTTCCAGCAGCACGCTGCTGACGCGGTCCTCCATGCCTCGCGGGATGCCGCGAATTACGACATCGTCGGGATGTTCCGGAGTGACGTCGGGCGCGTAGCTCAAACCTTGTAACTCCTTCGTCAGCTTTGTTTTACCCAGCAAGAATGCAAGCGGAGAGCGAATGTCATCGAGCATTCGGACGGGCGTTTCGCGGGCCTGCCGGTCGCCGGGGACGTAAAACCACGCATCTTTCCCATTGCTGACAAACAGCTTCTCTTTCGGAGAACGATAGAGCCAGAGCATCTTGCCGGGTTTTTTCAGCCAGAGCGTGCCCGATTCGGCGCGGTCCATGCCCGATCCACGATAGGTTTCGGTGAATTCCGCCTGCAGGCTGCGGAGGTGGTTGTAGTGCTCGTCGAGGGCCTGAGCTTGCTGCTGGATGGGAATATTTGTGTCCGCAGAGGCAGCCCGAAGACAAACGAATGCCATCAGGGCAACGAGCAGCAGACACAAGCGCAAATGGATCAATCTCTTCAAATCGGATATTCGCTTTCAAACCATCACTACATGGATGTACCAGGGAGTGAGTTGCCGTGGGGGACCTCTGCCGAGGCTTTCTCTATTCTATGCCGCTTTGACCCGGTGCGGCTATTGCAATCCCAAGGTTCCGAGGATGACAGTGATGATCATCACCAGCAGAACGATCGAAGTGATGACGACATATTTATGGTCGCGATCGACCATGAAGGCGTAAATGGAAACGATGATGCGGACCACGGGTGTGAGAATCAGCAAGACGGTGGCGATGAGCATGATCACGATGGGATCGAAGCTCCTGATTCCAGCCGCGATAGCGCTCCAGTGGTAGTAGTGCCGCGCCCAATCGGGCGTAAGCGGAATGAACTCGCGAATGGTCAAAGCGCGCACGATGGCGATAACAAAGAGCAGAGTGCTCAGCAGCATTCCGCCGAGCAGGACTTTGTAAACGTCCGCGTAGACGTTCAGTTCGGTGGAAGCGTCTGGCTTCGTTTGGGAAGGGTCGGGTTTTCTGAAGTCGCTCATGCCGCACTCGGCAGGTGAAAGTGAAATCCGGTATCCATACCCTTGGCTAGCATTTCGTAGGCAAGATAGACCATCAGGATGGCCAGCAGCCATTTCAACCACGAACTCTCGAGGCGATTCATGATCATGGTGCCGACGGTCGCACCGGCGGTGGTTCCGACGGCAACGGGCCCGACGACCGCGAAATGGATCAGTCCGGCCAGGAAAAAGAGAATCGAACTGACGGCAGCAGTAACGCCGATCATCAACTTGCTGGTTCCGACGGCGGCTTTCATAGGGACGTTCATGTAGCGATTCATAGCGGAGACTTTGAGCACGCCACCGCCAATCCCCAGCAGGCCAGATGCGAGTCCGGCCAGATACGCAATGGAGGCACCGGCGGGGATGCCGTTGACGACATAGTCGACCTGGTGTTGCGCCGCCTGATCGTAGTAATCGCCGCGAAGATCAAGCCATTCCCAGTGACGGTCCGGCTTCGCACGGGCAAAGGCACCGGAAGCGATACGCTGATCGTCGAGGTGGCGGGTGGAGAATGCAGCATAGGCCATGTAGGCCAGCATGGCGGCGAAGATGAGCTGCATCGTCCACTCGCTCAGATGCAGCGCCAGAATGCTTCCCGACAAAGCTCCCGTGGTGGTGAAGATCTCAAGGAACATTCCCAGACGAAGGTTGGTAATGCGCTGATCGACGTACGAGGAACCGCCGGCATTGGAGGTGGCAATGACGGAAACAATGCTGGCCGCGACAGCGATCTTCATGGGCAGATGGAACATCAGCACCATGGCCGGAACAATGAAGATTCCGCCGCCAACCCCAAGGAGGGCGCCGAGCAGTCCTGCGAGACAAGCGGTGCCGAACAGCATGAGTACAAAGCTATAGGAGTACTGCATGCACGATTATGCTCACCTCTCAACTGTGAAAATGTCATTCGTCGACAGTAAATTACAGCGTGGACGATGGTGTCGGGTTGTGTCTAGTGAGTTGCTCCTTTAGCAGGGGCGCAAACATCAGCCACCTTCGTCGCCCGGCCTACTCGGAGTGTAAGAGAAGTGCCGTGGTTGGTGGATGCCTGGTTTGTGTCTTTGTAGATCCCAGTGGCAAGATCGATCGGGCGGCCTTCGTTCCCAGTGATGCTGAGCTCTCTGCCTACGAGCGCGGAAAAGCCTGTGGTATCGCCGGTCAATTGGAAAAGTTTCCCTTTCGAAGTTTTCAGCAGGTAAATGCCGTTGTTATCGAGCAGGCATCCACGGTAGGTTTGGCGATGCCTGCTGTCTGCGGCAGTGGCGCCGGCCGGAGCAGCAAAGGGGAACGATAACAGCAGGGAGGCTGCAAGAATCACGTTGCGCATAGAAGTCTGCATAATCGAGCGGTTTTGCGGATTAATGCCCCTGTCCTTTTGCCATGCCGCAGCTATCGGCGACCTTCATGACCTGCTTCACGTGGATAGTTGGAGCCGTTCCAGCGGTGGGATTGCTGGTCGCTTCACCTGTGTGTCCGTACACCCCGGTAGAAACGCCGCTGGCACTTCCTTCCATCCCGGTGAGGCTGACTTCTTTGCCCGCCAGCTTAGAGAGCCCTGTCCGGTCGCCCGTCAGTTCGTAAGTCATTCCGTTGGTAGCTTTCAGCATGTAATTTCCGTCAGCGCCATCGAGGCATCCGCGGTACGTTTGATGATGGCTGCCGTTGTTCGCCTGAGAGCCAGTGGCCACGGCAAACGGGAACGAGAACAGCAGCAGGGGAGCCATAAGAAGCAAGTTGCGCATACAAATTTTCCTCTGGATAATTTCGATGCGCTAAAGTTGTGCCGGGGTAGCCGGTCTGGCCGGATCTCGTTTTGAAATCGCGAAAATCGAGAACTGGTGCGTGCCGAAAAGCTTTCGCAGCTGGGGATCCTGGGCCAGGGAGGATTCGAGCAGAGGATTGTGGTAAAGCAGGTAAAACGGCCGGGGATTGGACCGGAGGCTCTGGTCGATATTGGCGAGTACCCGGCGCAGTCCTTCTTCCGGAAAAGGATTGAACAAGTACAGGATCAGCGGCTCGACCGGCAGGACGAATTGAGTAGCATCCGCGCAGATCGAGCAAAGGTCGGTGCACTTTTGCGAATCCGCATGATATTTCCCGATATTCTCGGCGGCGACCGCATGAAGCGCGGGCAGCAATTCCACTCCGATGATCCGGCGGAAGGGATAATCGGAAGCCATTAGTAAAGTTCGGCCTTTCCCGGATCCGAAATCCAGAAAAGTGAAACCGCGAAAGTCTATGGCAGCCTGCCGCTGCAGGGCCGCCAGCATTTCGTGAAAAAGCGCCGGCTCGGTCGGCTGATAAGGCGAATGGAAGACACCGAGCAAACGGTCGCGCCAGTGTAGGGCGGCGCTGGTGGTGTTCACCCGATAGTCCCAGTCATATTCGGCATCGCCGTAGCGCTGGCGCAAACGTTCCGGGGTGGAATCGCGCAGAAATTGCGCCAGGAGGGAAACCAGTCGAACGCTCGCGGTGAGGACGCCGTATCGAGAGCAGTTGGTCTTCCAACAATTCCAGATGGTGCTCGAGAGTGCTGGCCGCGAAGAAGAGGTCACGCCCGACCATCATAGAGGATGAGGTCTAATGGACGCTGCCGGGCACTGGCGGTTTGTAACCGGGAGGAAGACCGCGCGTGATGAATGGGAAATCATCGGGATGAGCGACGAGCACGCGGCCGTCCGGATCTAACTTGTAGGGGATGCCGTCGGGATCGACGGGGAGAGCCCGCAACTCCATGAAAGAGGCGAGTTCATGCATGCTGGAGGGCAGGCGCCCGGTCTGTTCCCCAAAGCGGGTCACTGCCATCTGCAACTGGCGGACGTCTTCATCGACCCGGATGGCGCGCAAATGATCGGTGGCGTTTTTTCTGATTTGCTGGTCTTCGGTATTTTCATAAGTGGCGCTCCAGAGCATGCGAGCGGTCTGGTACTCGCCAGCGTGCTCGGCCATCTGAGCGGCCAGAAGCTTGAGGTACGGATGCGTATGAGGAAGGCGGGAACCTTCGACAAAGACCTGTGCCGCCTTGGCGTAATCCTTGACATCCATGTAGTAAACAAATCCCAGATCGTAATACAGGTGCCAGTTGTCGCGATTGTGCTGGATGCCGTAGTTGATGAGCTGGATGGCTTTGTCAGGCTCGCCGGCCCCGTTGGGAGGTGCGGGAGCCAGGAAGTTGGCTCCGAACTCGTAGGCAATCACGAGGTGGGGATCGAGATAAGTGGTGATCGTGAGCAGGGGGGCAAGAAGATTGTAATGTGTGGCAGAGCTATGGTGATGACTGCCGAAGTATTGCACGACACGCGTCCAGTAGATGCACGCCATCAGGCCGGTGTAGCCGAGGCTGGCCCGTTTGATCGCCTTGGGGGATTCGAAATACAGGACATCTTGGCCGGAGACAGTGGGCCGCAGGCGATCGACGCTCCGCACCATGATGGTGCTGGCGGCCAGGAAGAAGATCAGGCAGCCAGCGGCGATCACCGTAGTTTTCTTTTTTGCAGTCACCCGCCGGACCTCGCGTATCTACTTCAGATTGCGGTGTTCGAAGACCAGTACAGCACCGCTCAGTGCTAATCCGGAATAGAACAGCGCATAAATCGTATTGTGCAGGATCAGAACTGTGGAGAGCGGCTCGCCATGCGCAACGGCGCTGATCACGTTAAAGGCTGAGAAATTGGGGACGACATAAGCCAGGCCGCTTGTGATCCAGCGCGTAATGCCGGTGGTCATGCCGGCGAAAGCGCGCAGGTCATCGGCGTACGTTCCGATGACGAACAGGGAAAAGGCAAAAACCGCCGATAACAACGGCGTCGAAAATGAAGAGAACAGAAGCGCCAAAGCACAAATGATCAAGAATTCGAGAATGATGAAATAAAGAGCGACGAAGATGAGCGCGTCAGGCCGCGTGAACTTGTGGGCCACATAGAAAAGGGCGACGAATACGCCGATGGCCATGAAAAATGTATTCACGACCAGGGTTCCAGCGAGCCCGAAGAACTTGCCGACGATGAATTCCCAGCGCCGCACCGGGCGCGAAAGGACGGTGTAGAGCGTACGTTTCTCGATTTCCTTAGAGACCAAGCCGATACCCACGAAGATGGCGATGACAACGCCAAACAGCGAAACGGTAGTAAGTCCGAGATTGATGACCACCAGCTTTTCGATGCTGATGGAAATCTGGCCGACGAGAATCGCCGCCCCCGAGAGCAAGATGGCAAACGCGACCAGATTGTAAAGGACGCGATCGCGAACCGCTTCGCGGAAGGTGTTGGATGCGATGTGCCAGAGGCGCGCGCTCATGCTTTGGCTCCGGCCGAGGTCTCGGCGCACTGCAGTTTCTCGACGAAGTAGGCTTCGAGCGAGGTGCGTAGGGGCGTAATGGAAATCAGGCGCAGGCGGTCACGGCGCAATGCATCGATGGCGGCGTCCTGTTGATTTTCGTTGAGCGCGACACGGGTGATTTCGCCGGTGCTGTGACATTCGGCGCCGAGCGCCTTAATAGCTGACGGGATCTGCGTTCCGTACCAGGTCACTTCGATTTTTCCCTGCACGCTGGAAGTTAATTCCTGAACGGCACCTACGCCGCGAAGTTGTCCCTGGTGAATGATGGCCACGCGGTCGCACAGAGCTTCGGCATCCGAGAGAATGTGGGTTGAGAAAAATACGGTTTTGCCTTGCGCTTTCAATTCCTGAATCAAGTCGCGAACTTCGCGGCGGCCAATGGGATCGAGTCCCGACATAGGCTCATCGAGAAAAATCAACTTCGGATCGTGGAGAATGGCCTGGGCAATACCAGCGCGTTGCAACATGCCCTTTGAAAACTTGCGCAGTTGCACACCGGCGACATCAGTGAGACCGACGCGCACAAGAACCTCATCGATCCGGCGCTTGCGTTGATTCGCCGCCACGCCGGAAAGCTGAGCGTAATAATTCAGGAGTTCATGGGCGGTAAGATAGTCATAGAAATAAGGCTGCTCGGGCAAGAATCCGATTTGTGCCTTCACCTCCGGATCGATCCACGCATGCCCCAGAATGCGCGCCGAACCTGCGGTCGGAAACACCAATCCCATCAGCAGTTTGAGAGTCGTGGTTTTACCGGCGCCGTTCGGCCCGAGAAAGCCGAAGATTTCCCCGTCCTCTACAGTGAGTTGCAAGGGAAAGAGGGCACGCTTCGGGCGGTTGCGCCAGAAGCCAGCCAAGTAAGTTTTTTCTAACCCCAAGATTTCGATAGCTGCCATTTCGCTCGCAGTGTAGAAAAGGCGTTGCTCAGGTAATTATATGAAACAGTTGTCCTGCTGTAGCGCGTTGGGAGATTACGTCAGTCATGCGCGGCCAATCTTCGGACAATAAGAAAGCCCGGTTGCTGGTTAGCGAACCGGGCCCAGGTTCTCAAGCTGAGACGGATTTGATTCTTATTGAGCCACTGGAAATATGTAACAGGCGGAAGTAGTGGTCACGGGTAGATCGCCGACAGAGGCGTAGTTTTCGCGCAAGACGCCGTCATCGGTGCTGCAATAGTCGAGGTTTCCGGTCTCATGAACCGAGATCGGAGAGGCTGCGGCCACAAACATGTTATTGAAGCTAGCGCCCGTACTGGCTGCGGGAGTGGCATTGAGATAATAGCCGCTCTTGCTTCCGCTTCCCGGAGAGGCGGTAGCCAAGATGTTATCGATCAGGCACGCACCCGAGGAACTCGGTACACAAGGAGTTCCAGTGCCCCCCAGGTTACTGAGTGCGGCATAGCCGATCGAGGGGTAAGCGTCGAAGTAGGCATACTCAGCGGTTTTGATCTGTTGCAGAGACCCTGCGGCTGAGGCTTCGTTGGCCGACATTCTGGCGGCAAGCAGGTTGGGGATCGCGATGGCGGCGATGATCAAGATAATGGCCACCACGATCAGAAGCTCTAATAGGGAAAAGCCTTTTTCGCGCATAACGCCCCTTGTCTCAAAAGTTCACAGATACAGTTGCACTTGCTTTGCCAAGAAGATCACGAAAGTTACCTCGGGTCCGGCGGGCATGCTCCTGTGAAAACAATAACTTAGAGCGTGATGCGGATTTTTCAAGGCAAGTTTTCTTTTCCAGTCGCCAAAAATTGACAAAAAGTGTCAAGCGGCGTCCGCGGCGTGTAACTGGGTGCTTTAATTTCCCGCTGCGACGGCCATGATCCGAGTGTCAGCCGGCTGTTGCTGCACTGCGGTGTTCAGCAGTTTGGCCCAGAGCAGAACCGATTCTGCCACGGTGAAAATACTCAAGGACCAAGGCAGAACGGGCGAAATCCAGAACAACTTGGGAACGAAACCCAAAAGAGCCAGCCAGGCCAGAGTGGCGAATGTGCCGAATAAGAAAGCTGTTCGGCGTTGCGGACTGCGGAATGACACGGAATAAGAGCAGAGCGCTTGTACCAACAACGAGAACGGGAAGGCCACGACGAGATCGATCAGGTAATGTTCGCCGATACCCAGAGTGGCCATGGCCGTGAACACGACGAAACCGAGGGCAATTGTGCGGATCCATCGCGAGAGAGATTTCGAATTCCACCACACCAGCAACACCCATGACATGTGGAGGGACGGAATAGCATTACGCGCTCCCGGCATGATCGCAGGAACGAGATCCATCCGCATGACCGCTGCGGTCGAAAGAGGATGCCAGGGGAACCCGGCTCCGAATAAATGTACAGGACCGCAGGCCGGAAGGAGGTTATAACAGAGCACGCCCAAGGGCCCGGTTGCGAGGAATGCGAGCATTACCGGCAATGCGGCTTCCTTCTTGCGGCGCAATTGCGCGGCGTAAACCAGTGCCAGAGGCAAGGGGAGCGCGATGTAAATAATCAGGCAGAATGTGCGCAGCCATGGCAAAACAAAAAAAATCTGGCCCAGGAAGAAGCTTGGCTGGATGTGCAAGCTGCAGTCGAAGGAATACAGGAAAAGATCGAAGGTCTTGGGGTGAAGTTTTTCGGTGAGGGTCAGAAGATCGCTGGCGACCCATTCCGAGGCCACGAAGAGTACGGAAGGTACGAAGCCATAGAGCAAAAACTTCTGGCGTTCGCCGCAGGCCCATATTGTGTGCGCGCCGAGGATGAAGAGAGCGGCCAGTCCGATGAAGGAGAATCCGGCCATGAACTCGGGCTTGAAGTGCAGGAGCCGGTAATCCAAGAATCGAAGAAACAATCCTCCCGCGAGCACGTAGAGCAAATCAAGCCAGGACCGCCGCAGGGTGGCCAGCACGATCAGCGCGCTGGCAAGTGCCAGTGACAGGTATGCCGAGACCATCGAGGAGGAGTAGAAGTCGCGGCTGAGAGTTAAGAGGAGAACCGCAGCCAGCAGTATTCCGGTAAGAGCGGTACGCACAATGGTCTTGCCGGAGAGTGGCATACTTCAGTTGCCTGCAGACTCAGAAGGTTCGGCAAACTCGATGCCGGCGTACGCCGAGGCTCTCTGAGCCACATCGTACATATTGGGGCTGATCTTGCGGGCTTGCGCGAACGCCTGTGCGGCTTCCGACGTATGGCCGTCTTTGGCAAGTGCCGTGCCGAGCAAAAAATAGCCTAAATCGTCTGGTTCGATGGCAACCGCACGAGAGAAGTATACGGCGGCATCTTTGAAACCGTTTTCATGGAATGCCACCAGTCCCAGGCCGGTGTAGGCATAGGAATCCTTAGGGTCGATCTGCAGGGCGCTTTGATAGTCCTTCTGCGCTTCCGCAAACTTGCCCAATTTTGTATTGGCAACGCCGAGATCACGAAAGGCCAATTCCCGCGCCTTCGGATTTGTTTGACCCGTTACCACCTGCTGAGCCTGCCGCAGCGCATCTTCGAAATGGCCATGGCGTAGTTCGTAGTCGGCAAACAGGCCCACCTGATCCAACGGGTATGAACGGAGTTGTTCTGCCGCACGATATTGTTCGATGGCCTCTTCATGGCGATTCTCAAGGGTCAACAGCGCACCGTAGTAGGTATGTGCCATGAAATTACGCGGAGTAACCTGCAAGGCGTATTTCCATAAAGTTTCACTGTCGTGCCAATAAGCGATCTGGCGATGTGTGAGCACGGCACTTCCCACGATGCCCACGCAGGCCGGAATGGCCAGCCATCGTGAGGAAATGCGCCTCCTCAGGCCCACTTCGGCGAACGCCCAGGTTGCCATCCAGAAAAGGGCGATGAATGGGATGTAGGCATAACGATCGGCCATGGCCTGATCGCCGACCTGCACCAGGCCGATCATGGGAACCAATATCCCGATGAACCAAAACCATCCGACCACCAGATAGCGTTTTCGCGAGGCGAGCACGAGCGCTGTTACCAGAGTTAGAAATATTGCAGCGGCAACAATCTGGCGGAGCGGAATGGTATCGAAGGGATGTGGATAAGCAGGAGAGAGGTTAAATGGCCAGAAGGCATGACCCACGTAGCGCATATAGGCCACGGCTGCGTTTTCCAAACGCACTGACACAGGGAATCCAACGGCCGTGGTGCGAACCGCATTGTGCTGAGCTTGCATCGTAAGCAGCGAGTCAGCCGCGGACAACAACAGCAGGGGAAGCTTCTCCAGGACCAGCCGGTGGAAGGACGCCCGGGCGAAGCGGGAATTCTGAGGAGACTCGGAAATCGGCCCGAACCGATGCAAGGGCCAGTAATCCCAGAGCAGGAGCACGAAGGGGAAAGTGACCACCTGCGGCTTGGCCATCAGTCCACAAGCGAAGAGGGCGGCCACCAACCCGTAGCGGCGGAGCGAAGGGCGCTCCGCGTACTCGTTGTACGCCAGCATGGCCAGCAGAAAGAACATCATGCTGAGAACATTCTTGCGCTCAGCGGCCCAAACCACCGATTCCACATTCACTGGATGTACTGCGAACAATGCGGCGACGATCAAACTGCGCCACGGGAAACCGGTTGCACTCTGCAGAAGCCAAAACAGCAGGACAACATTAATGACGTGGAAAAGTACGCTCATGTAATGATGTCCAGCGGCATGGGTGCCAAAGAGCTGCCAGTCGAGCGCATGGGAGACCCAGGTGAGCGGATGCCAGTTTTCGCATGTGTAGGTGGTGAAAGCCCATTTCACCGTGGTCCAGTGCAGGCCGGCATGGACGTGCGCGTTGTCGACCAGATATCCATTGTCATCAATATTGATGAACTCATTGTGAACAACCGGGTTATACACAGCCAGGGTGAGGACCGCCAGAAGCAACGCCAGGATTGTATTCCGGTGTTGCAGCCAGGAACGCGGAGTGAGGTCCGGTTTGGATTTCGTTTCTTGGATTGTTTCTGATGCCAAGGTAAGGCCCTCGTTTTCAGAGCTTGATTATAAGATTGCCCCGTCCAAGATCAGGATCGTAATCTGCGCCGTTCAGTACTTTTGTAATGCAGCGGGTACGCACAAATCGCATCTTCGGTAAACGCCTTAAGGATACGGATGGACTCTGGCTAAAGCTAGAACGCGGCTCAATGATCTTATTGCGGATGGAGAGATCCAAAAACGCAAAGGAGCAGCGAACAAGAGTTCGCTGCTCCCGGCTCGTACCCTCCCCAGGTACTTGCAAGTACGGTTATTGCAGAGCGGTGACTGCCGCGGTGCAAGGATTCGCCAGACCCGAGGCCGTCGAATAGCGGATGACAGCATCTTCAAACGAGCAGAAAGAACGAACACCCGTCTGATTAGCGGTGAGCGGGTTGCCGATCACGCTGTAGGACGGGGTGATCGTGCCCACGATCGGGCTGCTGCCCACGGCTACCTGGAACGTATAGCCGCTCTTAGTTCCGGTCGAGAGCACGCTGTCAATAAAGCAGCCACTGGCGGTCGTCGGAACGCAAGGACTTGCGGTTCCACCCAGGAACGACAGAGTCGTCGCAAAACCCAGTGACGGATACGCTGCGTTGTACGAAACTTCAGCGGTGTTGATGCTACGCAGCGAGCCCACGGCAGAGGACTCGTTGGCCGACATACGCGCACGCATCAGGTTCGGAATGGCGATAGCTGCGATGATCAGGATGATGGCCACCACGATCAGCAGCTCGATCAGTGAAAAACCCTTTTGTTTCCGCATCTCGATTTTCCCTCGTTTTTTCTGGTTAAAGTTTTCTGGTCAACGGATGACGCAGTCGTGCATGATGTTCGCACTTGCCCGGCCAAACCAGCTAGTTACGTTGGTGTGCCCCCGGTTCGTCCAAAATCTTTATTTTGTTGAGGAATGCAAACTTCCGTACTGATTCTAGAACGCCTTGCACCTACCGTGTTGCCAAATTCCGTCGTTTGTACGCCAATTTGTGTCATTAGGGGAACGCGCTCCGCAACCCTTCTTGCACCTGAAACCCTGCTTTGTCGTTTATTTTCAGAGTCTTTGTACTCAGCAGGCGGGCGGTAAAACGATTGTTCCCTCTTTCTGAAACAATCCAAGGCGTCCACGGCGCAGCTGCGGGTATATCCCCGGTGCACTGGCGTGTCATTTCCTCGAGAGTGGCAGACCGCGCGGAACGGAACGTCATGTATTTGACCAAGGTCTGGCATGTTCAGTTTTAATCAAACAAGATCAATTTATTGTGGAGTAGAGGCACCGAAGTAATCGGAGCATCCGGATGGCAAATAGAATCCTCGTTCAGTATTTGGTATGCATTGTTCTGTGATCGGCCAACGATCCAGGATGTCTTTCTGACCACATCAACCCCAGGCGCTTCACGCTGGTTTCAGTCTCCATGGATGTGGGCGGCGCTGCTTTTTGCGGCGACGGTCATCCTCTATTCGCCAGCATTGAAGAACGGCTTCGTGAACTACGACGATCCGGCGTACGTGCTTGCCAATGCTCACGTCCTTCATGGGCTTTCGTGGGACAGCGTCAAGTGGGCGATTACGGCCACCAGTGAAGCGAACTGGCATCCGCTGACCTGGATTTCCCACATGGCCGACGTGCAGTTGTTCGGGCTGACTCCACGCGGCCACCACGCCATCAGCCTCCTGCTGCACGCGTTCAATGGCATACTGCTGTTCTTTCTCTTACGGAAGGCAACTGGAGCGACACTGCGGAGTGCGGCTGTCGCCGCTTTGTTTGCGGTGCATCCGCTGAATGTGGAATCGGTGGCCTGGATTGCCGAGCGTAAAACGCTGCTCAGCATGCTATTTCTTCTGCTGGCATTTCTGGCATATGACGGCTATGCCCGAAAGCGAAGCGCGGCACGATACCTGCTCGTTGCAGTTCTTTTTGCGCTGGGCCTCGCCGCGAAGCCCATGATCGTTACGCTGCCGATTCTGTTTTTGCTTTGGGATTACTGGCCGCTACGCCGCACTTCTGTTGATCAGCAATCGGCAGAGCATAACAGTCTCGTGGGCCTCGTTGCCGAAAAGATTCCTTTGCTTGCGTTGTCCGTCTTCAGTTCGTGGATCACCCTCGACGCGCAACGAAGCGGCGGCGCGCTCGGGTCGCATTTCCTGTTGCCTTGGCGATTCCGGCTGGAAAACGCCGTCTATTCGTACATTGCTTATCTCGGGAAAGGAATGTGGCCGTCGGACCTGGCGGTGTTTTATCCGCATCCTGAAGGTTCGCTCGCGGTCTGGAAAGTGCTGTTGGCGGGACTGCTGTTGATCGCTATCAGTCTGCTGGTCTGGCTCGAGCGCCGGCGGCGCCCCTATCTATTCGTTGGATGGTTCTGGTACTTGATTGCTATGGCTCCGATGATCGGCATCGTGCAGGTGGGGCGGCAAGCCATGGCCGATCGCTACGCGTATCTTCCGTTCGTCGGTTTGTTCATCATCGTGGCGTGGGGCGGCGCCGAGTTGTTTGAGCGATTCCAGTTCTCCCCTGTCATCCGGGTATCGATCGTCTCGGCGGTATTGGTCGCCTTGGCGTCGGTGACATGGCTGCAAATCAGTTACTGGCGCAACAGCATTACCCTGTTCTCCCATGCGATCCACGTGACAAAAGGCAACGGAGTTGCCGAGGACAATCTGGGAACCGCGCTGATGCAGATGGGACGGCCGGATCTGGCAAGACCGCATTTCGAACTCGCGGCCGAGTACATGCCGGATCTTCCGACTCCGCATTACAATCTGGGCGTTCTCGACCAGCAACAAGGAAAGTTGCAGCGCGCCAAAGCGGAATATGAACTGGCCCTGCGGTACAGCAGCGATGCGACTGAAATTGCGCAATCGCGTAGCAATCTCGGATTTCTGCTGCTCGATGGGAATGATCTTCAGGCGGCGGTGCAGCAGTTTTCCGCCGCGCTTGCGCTAGTCCCCGGCAAGCCGAATTCGCTGCTGGGGCGCGGTATGGCCGAATATCGCTTGCACCAACTCGATGCCGCTATTGCGGACTTGTCGCTCGCAGCAAAGACGGCGGCCATTCCCTTGGCGGACTATTGGCTAGGTCGGTCCCTGGAAGATAAAGGGGAGACCGACGCTGCGGCCAAGGCCTATTCGATCGCGTATCAACTGGCGCCGAGCATGACCGAAGCACGAGACCGTCTGGATTCGCTGCGCGCGAAACGCTAAATGCCACCATCCGTCTAGGCTGCCTTCAGCAGCATGCAGGTGACGTCGTCATGCTGTGGAGTGTTGCCCACGAAGAGGTCGAGATCGGCCATCATGCGTTTTAGTAGTTCCGCCGGGCTCAGGCCGGCAGGGTTGCCAATCACACTGAACAGGCGCGCTTCGCCGTATTCTTCCGCCCGGGAATTTTCCGCTTCCACCAGGCCATCCGTGAAAATGAAAAGCCAATCGCCGGCATTGAGCGTTACCGTGGCAGATTGATAAGTCGATTCCGCCATGATTCCCAGCGGCAGCCCGCCCACATCGAGGCGCTCGACGGCTCCGGTGCTGCGCAGAAGAATGGGATTGTTGTGACCCGCATTGATGTAGGTGAAAGCGTGTCTTGCTGTGTCGTACTCCGCCATAAATGCGGTCGTGAAGCGAAGCCCTCCCTGGCTGTTGGTGCAGGCGTATTTGTTCATGTTGGCGGCCAACTCAGGCAGCGCGACCTGCGCGGTGGAAAGCGTTTTCAAACTTGCCTGAAAGGTGGCCATCAGCATGGCTGCGGGAATACTTTTGCCGGCGACGTCGGCCACGGCGAAGACCACTCGATTTTCCTCATTGGTTTTGCCCGGCCGCGGAAAGACGTCGTAATAATCTCCGGCGACGGTATTTGCCGGACGCGTAATGTACGCCACCGATAATCCGGGAATTTGCGGCGGAGCTCCGGGCAACAGCCAGCTCTGGATTTCTTTGGCAATCTGCAGATCGCGCTTCATCACCACGCGGTCGGCAATCTCCAGCATCAGCAGCAGGAAAAGAAGTGCGGCCGCCCAGAAATGAAACTCAAATTCGACGACGTGCAGATCGCCGGAGGCGTCATGATACCGGAACCCGCCGGAAGGAAGCACGAGCATGATCAGGGCTGCCAGCAAAAGCACGCGGCGGGCGGGCGACAGCTTCTCCATCACCGCCCAGAAAAACTCTTTGATGAGATGGATGCCGCGTCCCCGCGGCGTCAAGTCTTCCGGAGTCTTGGCCCGGACGTCGGCCGAATAAAGCCGGTAGCTGGCCCGCGCCTCCGTTTCAAACTGTGACCAAAGCTGCCCCAGCGCCATGCCTTCGGTGACGCGCTGCCAGAACCGTCGCATGCGTACGCTGAACGGCGGGCGTGCAGCTTCGGCTTGAGGATTCGGTGCGGACGCCATGGCGATCGTCTCGCATTATAGAAGATCAGGATGAACGTCCAGAGAAAACAGAGAAGCAGTGGCTCAGCTTGGATGTGGTGCGCGCTAAAACAGTTTCATCTGCTGATCGAAGGCTTCGACCGGCCATTTCTGAGCGTAACCTCGCGATACTCGATCGCGGGATGTCAGCTTGTACTTTGCCCGCATCCGCACGATGAGATCTGCCAGGCGCTTTCCATATGCTTTCGCAATGAACGACCGTCCTTGATAGCGCTGGCGATAGTTTTCCACCAGGTGCGGGAAGTTCTGCTCGATGAAGGGCAAGAAAATCGCCGCCGAGCAGGGCTTCAAAAACAGCGGATTGGCAAACACGTGGTCCGCTCCGGCCTCGGCGGCAGCGCGAATCAGCGCTTCCATATCCGCCGGAGCGTCGGTGATCCCCGGCACCACGGGCGAGCAACTGATGCCTACGCGAATTCCGGCGTCGCTCAACGCACGGACGGCGGCCAGCCGCAGATCCGGACGCGGCGCCCGCGGCTCGAGAATGCGCGCCAGTTCCGTATTGAGCGTCGTGATCGTGATGTGTACCGAGACGCGATTCTGCTTCGCTGCCTCGGCCAGCACATCGAGATCGCGCGTAATCATGTTCGATTTGCTGACGATGCCGAGTTCGAATCCGCGATGGCGGGCGAACTCTTCCAGGATCGCGCGCGTGACTTCGTAGCGGCGCTCCGCCGGCTGATACGGATCGGTCGCCGTCCCCAGCGCGATCGACTCGCCCGGCTTCACCTGCCGCAGTTCCTGCCGCAACAGTTCCGCGGCGTGCTGCTTGACGTAAATTTTCTGCTCGAACTCCATGCCGTCGCGCATTTCCATGAACTCATGCGTGTAGCGCGCGTAGCAATAGCGGCAGCCAAATTCGCATCCGCGATAGGGATTGATGGTCCAGGTAAACGGCATCTGCCGCTTGCTGACGCAGCGATTCAGCAGCGACTTGGCCGGAAGCGTGAAGTATTCGACCTTGTGTCCTTCGCGGAGCGACGCGCCCGTCGAGGCCAGACGCGCGATGCCGACCAGCCGCGGCTTCTCCAAATGAGCGTTCGCCTGCGGTTCGACCGGATCGTCAACGACGGGAAGCAAGGGCAGGTAACTCATGGCAGTTTCGCCTTATTTTCGCCTATCGTAGGACACAAGGGAGGCAATGTCAATCCGGGTTAGCCGATTCCGCCGAAACCTGAGTGTAATCGCGCTGTTCTCGTTGGCTAGCCGTCCCTAGCTTCGCTGATGCTCGTCAGTGGTGACCGCGGAAACGCAAATCCTGGATTCGCGTGCAATGGCACAAGTGATGGCCGTGGCAGATGAAAGGGGCAGCGGTCGCGGTGCTCAAGATTGCATCATAAAAATGGCCGGCCCAAAGCTTTGCATGCCCCTGCATCCTGTGTTAGCCTCAATTCGAGGCGTTCACTTTGCAGGACAAAGTTCCTACGGGCCTAGATCGGAAAGAAGCAGAAGCCTACCGGCATCTCGATCCCAAGCGGCTCCCAAGACACATCGCGATCATCATGGACGGCAATGGACGCTGGGCCAAACGGCGCCATATGCCGCGAGTGGCCGGCCATCGTGCCGGGGTCTCGGCCGTGCGCTCGACCGTGGAAACGGCGGCGCGCATCGGGATTCCTGCGCTGACGCTGTATGCGTTCTCGGAAGAGAACTGGAAGAAAAGGCCGAAGACCGAAGTTGATTTCCTGATGCGGTTGCTGGGGCGGTACTTAAAAGCTGAGCTTCCGACGCTAAATCAAAATAATATCCGGCTGCAATATATCGGCCGGCCGCAGCAGTTGCCCGAAGATGTGCAGAAACGCATGGATTGGGCACGGGAGAACACCTCCCGGAATACGGGTATGATTTTGACGCTGGCACTCAATTACAGTGCGCGCAGTGAGATCGTGGATGCATTCCGCTCGATTCTCAAATCGGCATCGCAAAATGGCGGTATCGAGGATCTTGAGATCGACGAGGAGATGGTGGCCAATCACCTGTACACCCGGCATTTACCCGATCCTGACCTGGTGGTACGTACCAGCGGCGAGATGCGATTGAGCAATTTTCTGCTATGGCAACTGGCTTACGCGGAAATTTATGTGACTTCCACGTTATGGCCGGACTTTCGCGGTGTGCACTTGCTTGAGGGGATCGCCGAATATCAAAAACGGGAACGCCGGTATGGCGGCCTGAACGGCGATCATGCACATCCCCAACCGATTCCGGCGGAGTTTGATATTACGGATGATGACGACGCTTCGGAGCCGCAGCCTGCGTCGAAGGTGCGTTAAGCTGTAAGCGTCCCTTATTTTTTGTCTTTAGTCTCTGTCCCACGCAGAAGTTGCTCCAGGTGAAGAGAAAATCTTGCTGAAGCGCATCATTACTGCAGTCGTATTGATCCCAATTGTCCTGGTACTCATTTTGTGGGCGCCGGTTCCCTTGCTGGCGGTGGTCACAGCCGCTATCGCACTTCTGACCATCCATGAATTTCTTCGCCTGACCGAGTCGTATGGAGTGCAACCGGTTCGCACTCCCACTTATATATTCTGCGGCCTGTTCTTTCTGTTACTGGCGATCAATGCCGGGAATCAGAAGCCTCTGCTTTCAACGGCAATTTTTGTCTACACGTTGGGATTCGCAGCGGCAATCGTGCCCTTTATTTTCCTCACCATTGCGATGCGGCGCGAAAAGCTGAGTTCGGGATATCCAGCTGCCGCAGCATCGGTTTTCGCGTTTGCCTACATTGCGCTGCCTTTGGGAATGCTGGTGCAACTGCGGCAACAGTGGGCGGGAGCGTTTTACATTCTGTACCTGCTGCTGGTGGTGTGGGCGGGCGACATTTTCGCTTACTTTGTCGGCCGCTCTATGGGACGGCATCTCATGTCCCCTCGAATCAGCCCGAAGAAGACGTGGGAAGGTGCTGTTGCGTCCCTGTTGGCCAGCGCCGGAGTAGGGTTCGTAATGTTCCACTATGCCCTGCAAATCAGTTCCGCACTGTTGCGTGTGGGGCTAATCGGCCGCAGGGACGGATTGTTCGGGCTCGAACTCCCCTCGATGCTGCCCGTGATCCTGCTGACAATTGTGTTGAATGTGGCGGCGCAACTGGGAGACCTGGTGGAATCGCTGATCAAACGCGGGGCGGGAGTGAAGGATTCGGGTTCCCTGCTTCCCGGCCACGGGGGAATGCTGGATCGCATTGATGCGCTGTTGTTTGCCGCTCCTCTGCTGTGGTATTACGCGGCGTGGAGAGTGATGCAGTGATCTGCAATTTATCCCTCCCGGCACGATGTCCAAAGACGGTAAAATAAGACTCCTATCTTCATGAAACGAATCGCCATTTTGGGATCCACGGGTTCGATTGGCTGCAGCACGCTACGGGTGGCAGAAGCCTATCCCGATCGCTTTGAGGTGGTTGCGCTCGCGGCAGGCAACAACCTGAATATGGTCTTCGAACAGGTGAAGCAATGGCAGCCGCGGCTGGTGTCGATGGCCAAGGAAGAGGATGCGGAAAAGCTACGTTCTCTTTTGAGGCAGCGGGGCATGAGTGCCATCGAAGTGGTGTTCGGCGCAGCGGGGGCGGTGAAAGTAGCGACCTGTCCTGAGGTCGATTTTGTGGTGAGCGCGATTGTGGGCGTGGCCGGGCTGGAAGCTACGTATGAAGCGGTGAGAGCCGGAAAGATTCTGGGTCTGGCCAACAAGGAGTGCCTGGTTGCGGCAGGAGACCTGATTACGGCCGAAGCGCGGCGGCAAGGCAAGCCTCTATTGCCGATCGACAGCGAGCACAATGCCGTCCATCAATGCTTGCGGGGCGGCCGGATGGAGGAGGTCGAGCGGATCTGGTTAACGGCATCCGGCGGCCCGTTCTTGAACAAACCGCAATCTGAGTTCGGGTCGATCACGGTGGAGCAGGCGTTGAATCATCCCACGTGGAAGATGGGAAAGCGAATCACGATTGACTCGGCGACATTAATGAACAAAGGCTTTGAAGTCATCGAGGCATGCAGACTTTTTCACGTCCCGCCCGCAAAGGTGGAAGTAATGGTGCATCCGCAGTCGACAATTCATTCCATGGTGGAGTTTGTGGATGGCAGCATACTTGCACAGTTCTCTGTGACCGATATGCGCTTGCCGATTCTCTATGCCCTGACGTATCCCGAGCGAATTGAGTCGGATATGCGCTTTTCGGTCAGTGACCTGCGTCATCTGGACTTCTGCCCGCCTGACGTGAATAAATTTCCATGTCTTCGTCTGGCCTACGAGGCGGTGGCGGCGGGCGGGGGCAAAACAGTGGCACTGAACGCGGCCGATGAAGTGGCAGTCGCGGCATTCCTGGACGGCAAGATCACTTTTGATGAAATTCCCAACATTATTGAGGCGGTAGTTGCGCGAACATCTTCTCAGCCACCGGAGTCCATCGGGACGGTGTTGAAGGTAGATTCCGAATCGCGGCAGGCGGCCCGGGAAGAAGTGCAAAAACGAAAACGGCGGGTAACATCTTTCGCCTAGTTTCACGAATCTAATAGTCGAGGCTTTACGTACTTCCAATTATGTCGGAATTCCTGATCTCTCTCATTGCGGTTGTCGCGGTTCTCGGGTTCATGATCCTGATCCACGAGTTTGGCCACTATGCCGTGGCGAAATGGTTAGGAGTACGGGTCGAGGTGTTTTCTATTGGCTTCGGCCAGCGACTTTTTGGCTTCCGTAAAGGGGAGACAGATTACCGCATCAGCGCGATCCCACTGGGCGGGTACGTGAAGATGACGGGTGAAAACCCGATGGATGCGCGCACGGACGATCCCGCCGAGTTTCTGAATCATCCGCGTTGGCATCGGTTTCTGATCGCGATCGCCGGGCCGGCGATGAACATCTTGCTGGCGATTTTCCTGCTGACCGCGGTCTACATGATTCATTACGAATACCCGGCGGTTCTCGACGGACCGACGGTCATTGGCTGGGTCATGCAAGACACGCCGGCGGCAAAAGCCGGATTTCAGCCTGGGGACAGGATTGTTCGGATCGACGACATCCAGAATCCCAACTGGGAGCAGGTTGATGCAAAGGAGGCGCTCAGCCCCGGGCAGCCTTTGAATGTGACCGTCGATCGCAACGGCATGCTCATCTCGCACACGGTAGTTCCTGAGGCATATGGAATCGACCAGATTGGGATGGCGGGGTGGTCTCCGAAAGAACCTTGCGTCTGCATTACCGACCTACAGACGGACATGCCCGCCGAGAAGGCTGGGCTCAAAATCGGGGATGACATTCTGGCGCTGAATGGCAAGCCGGTTCCCGCTCTAGGAGCGATGGTCGAAACTCTGAAGCAGACCCAGGACAAGCCCATTACATTGACCATCAGCCGGGACGGGCAAATCAAGAACTTCACGCTGCAGCCTGTCTTGAACGACAAGTCATATCGGATTGGCGTGGGCAGCTTTCCGGAAAAGGTGAAGACTTTGCCGTTTACGGAGGCGCTGCACCTTTCGCTTGAACGCAACCGTCAGGCTTCACTGATGATCCTGGAGTTGGTGAAGAAGATGGTGGAACGCAAGATGTCGATTCGTTCCATTGAAGGCCCGATCAGGATCGGCCAGGCCGCGGGGGAAGCGGCCAGCCGCAAGGGCTGGACGCCGCTGATGGAACTGACGGCGGCAATCAGCTTAAACTTGGGGATTTTCAATCTGCTGCCGATTCCAATTCTGGATGGCGGCGTAATTTTGTTTCTGCTGATTGAGGGATTGATGCGTCGCGACATCAGCCTGCGGATCAAGGAAAGGGTCTATCAGGCCGCCTTTGTGTTCCTGGTGCTGTTCGCGGTCATGGTCATCTACAACGACCTGATGAAGACGATCCCGGGTCTCGCCGATAAGTTGCCGTGATATGCAAGACGTTCACAAAGGCCGCTACAAAAGTAGTGGCCTTTTTCATTGTCCGCGAGTGGAGACTCTTCTCTTATCGAAAGCCTGACGCACGTCAGATGCAACATGCTCCGCAGAATTGCCAGCCGCCACCGCGGCGAGGAGCTTTCCGAAGGCTCGTTCTACGGGGGACAAGCTCCAACTCGCCATTGCCGCAAGTTGCGCGAAGTGCGCTAACCCACCGAATGGATCGTCACTCGTTACGCCGTTGGGGAGCGCTTTTACCGCGGCGAGGAAGTTGGGCCAGGCATTCGAAGTGGCATCGGAGGTGAGATCAGCATAGAGCTCCGCAAAGGTTCCGGCATTCCCACGCTTTACCATCGCGGGGGCGATCTCAGCGAGCGTATAGCCTTTACTGAGAAGCCATGAGATGAAGGCCATGCCGCATCCGGTGCTGTCGGCGTTCTGGTCGGTGGGATCGGTTTTGTCCACGTAATTGGGCATACCGTCCTGGGCCCATTGCGGAGCGGTAGCAAAATCGGAAAGAGCATTGTTGCCGACGACGGCGGCACACCAGCGGGACAGCGCTTCACCGGTATTTTCGCCGCACAGGTTTCCGCCCATGGAACACTCGCTCAATTCGGCCTCGAACAACGCCGAGACGCGCATTGAATTTCCAAACGAGGCGCATACCTCGATTGCGGCGCCAGTGGTGTAATCACAACCTCCGTGATCGGCACCTCCGGTGCCGTCGGTGGCTCCTCCGAGGGCAAACACGATGACGCTGACTTTTCCGCCGGTGGTGCCGAAAATCGCGTCGTTGGCGCTCACGATCCGGTCGGCGTCATTGAGAAGATCCTGCGCATTCTGGAGAGCTGGTTGCCCGAGGCTGGGGTCGACATAGACCACAACGCGCCCGTTTGGACTGGTTCCGACGTACTGGGAAGTGCCCTGGTAACTAGGCCACGACGGAGCCGCTGGACCGACAGGTGCCTGCGCCCTAGATTTTTGAGTTCTCGAAGTTGCCTGGAGCCGATGATGATTCATGGAAACACCTCGCTGGGCAGAATACAGATTCAATGACCAGCATAGACCGGTGGATACGGATTGGGCGAGAAACAGTGGTACAGTCGCCACGTCAAGTTTCCGGCTAAGGTTGGATGGGGCCAGTGAGGTTCCTTGCCGATGAAGGGTCCTGTTCCATATCATCAAGAGGAGGGCCGTGGGGTTCACATGCCGAAGAATCCGTTGAAACCGGAAGTCGCCGAAAGTCCCATCGCAGAAATATTCACCAACCGTCAACCTTCCGAATCCGAGAAGCAATGGGCGGAAAAGACCTTAGCGCCGAGCCTGGAGAAGGCACCGGAACGGGCCATTGGTGCCCCTACCGGGGTCAATGTTGACGAACATGGAAATGCGCGGTTTACCACGATTTCGGGAATCCCGATACGGCGGCTTTATACGGCAGGGGATCTTCCGGAGAACTGGAACGCCGATGAATATCTTGGGCATCCGGGCGAGCCTCCTTTCACGCGGGGAATTCACGCCACTGGCTATCGTGGCAAGATGTTCACGATGCGGCAATTCTCGGGATTCGCATCACCCGAAGAGACGAACCGGCGCTATAAGTACCTGCTGGAGCACGGAGGCAGCGGATTGTCGGTCGCGTTCGATCTGCCCACGCTGATGGGCTACGACTCGGATCATCCGGCGAGTGAAGGCGAGGTGGGCAAGTGCGGCGTGGCGATCGACTCGCTGGAGGACATGGAAATTCTTTTCAGCGGAATCGATCTGGAAAAGACGACAGTGTCGATGACGATTAATTCGCCTGCGTCGGTTCTATGGGCAATGTATCTGGTAGTCGCTGAGAAGCAGGGAGCAGACTGGAAGAAGATTTCCGGAACGATTCAGAACGATATTTTGAAGGAATACATCGCGCAAAAAGAGTACATCTATCCGCCGGCACCTTCGATGCGGCTGGTGATCGACACCTTCGAATTCGGTTCCAAGTTCACGCCGCGTTTCAACACGATTTCAATCAGCGGATATCACATTCGCGAGGCGGGATCGACGGCGCTGCAGGAGTTGGCATTCACGCTTTACGACGGCGTGGAGTACGTGGAATGGGCGCGGCGCCGCGGATTAGATGTGGATGAATTTGGTCCACGGCTCAGCTTCTTCTTCAATGCACACAATGACTTCTTCGAAGAGATTGCGAAGTACCGGGCCGCGCGCAAGATCTGGTATCGCGTAATGAAAGATCGGTTTGGCGCAAAGAATCAACGCACGTGGCTGATGCGATTCCATACGCAGACGGCCGGAGTATCTCTGCCCGCCCAGCAACCGATGAACAATATCGCCCGGGTTGCGGTTCAGGCGTTGGCTGCCGTCCTGGGGGGAACACAATCTCTGCACACCGATTCGTATGACGAGGCACTGGCCCTTCCAACCGAGGAAGCAGCGCGCATTGCGCTGCGTACGCAGCAGATCATCGCCTATGAATCGGGAGTGACGCAAACAGTCGATCCACTGGGCGGTTCGTATTTCCTCGAGAACCTCACGCTGCATATGGAAAACGGGGCGTTCGATTACTTCGGCAAACTGGATGCGATGGGCGGGATGGTGAAGGCGATCGAGAGAGGATATCCGCAGAAAGAGATTGCCGAGTCCGCTTACCAGTATCAGCGCGCCGTCGAAGCCAGGGAAAAGGTGATTGTAGGCGTCAACGAGTTTGCCATCGAAGAAGAACCACCGCACATTCTTTACATCGATGAAAGCGTAGCGCGGCAGCAGACGGCGAAGCTGAAATCACTACGGTCGCGAAGATCAAACGACGAGGTTGGCCGCGCGCTTGATGCCCTGAAGAAAGCGGCCTCGCAGGAACCGAATTCGCGGAACAACGGAAATGTATCGTCTGCCAACACCATGCCGTACATCGTGGATGCTGTGCGTGCGTATGCCACAGTGGGTGAGATCTGCGAGGCCTTGCGCCAGGTCTACGGAACTTACACGGAAGTCAGCATCACGTAAACGTCCTCATGCGTTGGTATATATATTGCCCAAATTGGGACGCGCCGGAACATTCGTGTACTCCCTAATGATATTTCCTGCTTGTTTCCACGTATGATTTGAGGTCGCAATTTGTGGCCTCAAGTGAAACGTAAAAATTCAAAAGCAGTTTCGCGCCAGAACAAATCTGCGCTCGCGGTAGTGATCGAACCAAACATCCTGTTTCTGCGGCAACGGCGAGTCATTCTGGATACAGATCTCGCCCAACTCTATGGAGTCACCGTAAAGCGACTGAATGAACAGGTGCGCTGCAACCAGGAGCGTTTTCCCGTCGATTTTATATTCGAAATGACCAAATCGGAATACAACAGATTGTTCATCGGCGTCTAAAAAACATTGATTTCAACGACTTCCGAACGCCGATGTTGGTCACACGAGGGCAGATTTGAGGGCAGATTTGAGCGCAGGTGTTACCCCAGATGTGACCTCGATTGATACAAGAGCTGACAGATAAACAAGCATCGCAAAGATTATCCAAGGGTAGTGAGACAAGCAAGCGCCAGCGTTGAGGAGCGGCATCAACAACCTCTCCGCTGTTTCAAATCCGCAAGGGCTCAACGTCGGTTGCTGGATTGGTCAGAGGCTTTATACAGTTCAATGCCGGAACAATCATCTAAGCAATTAGCATATTTCTGGAGTGGAAACATCAGACGCCTATGAATCCGACGAAAGATATAAATGGCTAAGGTCACCTGGATGGGGGCTAAAGCGCGAGGCAGGGATCGGCGCTTTGCCCGGCGGGGTGGGATTAACAGGCCTCCCGCAATAGCAGGATTCCTCAGACGGGTGGGAGACGGGCAGTTCCGCCCCAATTGCATACCTTCATATACTGTCATATACTGGCAGCATGCCGATGACGTCGCTGAACATCTCGATTCCAGAAGCCCTCAAAGCCTACGTAGAAGGCCAAGTCGCATCCGGGGACTGGGGAACGCCCAGTGAATACATCCGGGAGTTGATCCGGCAGGATAAGGAACGCCGGATGGCCAGCCTTGAGCAGGAATTGCTTGCGGCCGCCAAGGGACC